>NZ_CP036528.1:2276272-2584184 GCF_004331915.1 Ureibacillus thermophilus | reverse complement strand
ACGAGGGTGGCGTCGTAAGTGTTGCTACCTTATTATGGATTGGCAGCATGCTATTGATTTCCATGCTGATTTATTTATTTTTTGAGCTTTTTGACCCGATTGCGCTGGATGAAAACTCAGGGCGGTATTCAGAGAAAAAATCGATTTTTCGAAAAGCCATCAATTATTGGCGTTATCAAAAACGGTTGCGGGCGGTTGTTAAAGCAGCTGTTACGAATGGAATTACAAGAACCGTTAAATATGCCAGAAACCGGGATACAGACAGGCATCTCGCCATTGCTTTAAGGGCCACCCTTGAAGAGAGCGGTGGTATTTTTATTAAATTTGGACAAGTCTTATCCACACGGAAAGAATTATTTTCACCAGTTTTTATTGAGGAATTAAAAAAGTTGCAGCAAAAAGTGTCTCCGATGCCAATAGAGGAAGTCCATAGGGTGTTAAAAGAAAATTATCCTCAAGGGATGGATGAGGTGTTTTCTTTTTTTGAAGAGAAACCGCTGGCTGCTGCTTCCATCGGTCAAGTGCATCGAGCAGTCTTAAAAAATACTCATGAAGAAGTGGTCGTCAAAATTTTGCGGCCCCAAGTAAAAACTATCATGCGCGAAGATTTAAATATATTATTGGATTTTGCTGATTGGATTACAGCCAAATCTCAATGGGCGGAAAGTTTGGGATTTAAAGCGTTGGCACAAGGGTTTGCCAATTCCATGAAAGAAGAAACGGACTTTTCTATAGAAGCCCGCAATATGATTCAAATCCGAAATATATTGAAGCAAAGTAAATTGGGTGTAAAAATTCCAAAGGTTTATGAGGAATATAGCAATGAGAATATTTTAGTGATGGAATATGTAAAGGGTGTCAGCATTGCGGAATTAGACAAATATGATTTTTCGGTATATATTGACAGGCATGAAGTGGCAAGAAAACTCATTGATTCCTATTTAGAACAAGCTATGGTTTCAGGAATATTTCATGCCGACCCGCACCCTGGAAATATTGCGGTAAATCCGGAAACAGGAGAGCTCATTCTACTTGATTTTGGGGCAGTTTGCCGGTTATCAGGACAGCAGTTGGAGGGGCTCAAACTATTTTTCATCGGCATTCAGCAGTCGGACCCTGCCATTTTATATGACGCCATTTCCTTATTAATCAAAAATAAAGATGAAATTGACCGGCAAGAATTAGAGCAAGCCATTGGACAAATTTTATTAAAAATTTCTTATGTGAATAAAGTTCCAACAGATGAAATCATATATTCAATTTTTACAGTGATTCGGGAATCGGGATTGCAATTTTATTCGCCGGTGAGTCTTGCATTGCGTGTGATTGTGACTTTAGATGGCACATTAAATTTAATTGATTCTAGCATCAATATTTTTGAAGAAGCAAAAGAATTCATGAATCAATTTCTGAAAGCTTCCATCAGAAAACCGATTCAAGAGCCGGTAGAAACAATGCAAAAAGTACAGGAAGAATTGGCGCTGTTAATCCCGAACTTGCGGAAAATTCCGAGACGGTTTGATCAATTCATACGGAAAATAGAAGATGGAAAAGTCATTTTGCATCATGACATTTTCTCGGATAAAACAAATGCTAAATTCGTTACGCAGTTGTTTTCAAAATTCGTTTTATTAATGGTGGGCATTACTTTTGGATTTATTTCCACAGCCCTTCTTGCTATATCCCAATTTATCGAAACAGCCTATGCCATTTATTTAAACACCGCTGCGTATCTCGGATTGTTTTTATGTGCGATTTTGCTTGTTCGTTTATCTATTCAAGCCATTCGGGATATGAAGCGGAGAGATTAAAGAAAGCACTTTCCCCTTATTATAGAGGGAAGGTGCTTTTTTTTTGATAGGGATTCCAATTACAGAATGCCTGTCTTTTGTTATAATGGTTTGGAAGAAAGTGAGGAACGATGTAATGAAACATCAACCACATATATTAGTGATTGACGGAATGGCTCTTTTATTCCGTTCTTTTTATGCCACAAGCGTGATGGGCCATTATCAATATTTGCCGGATGGAAGACCTACAAATGGCGTGCAAGGATTTGCAAGGCATGTATTGACTGCCCAATCCATTGTGAAGCCGAGTCATCTTGTCATTTGTTGGGATATGGGAACGCATACTTTCCGCAATGAGCTGTTTGACGGATATAAAGCCAATCGAACTAATCCCCCGGAAGAATTAATTCCGCAGTTTGACATGGCAATGGAAGTGGCTGAATGGATTGGCTGGAAAAATATTGGAGAAGCGGGAATGGAAGCGGATGATTGCATCGGCTCCATCGTCGAGAAATGGAAGGAAGAAGCGAATATCACGATCATCAGCGGAGATAAAGATTTATTGCAATTGTTGAATCCGGCGACGGAAATTGCTTTTACGAAAAAAGGATATTCCGAGTATGATGTGTATACAATGGAACGGTTTAAAGAGGAATATGCCATCGACCCCCATCAATTTGTGGACGTTAAGGCGTTCATGGGCGATGCAAGCGACGGATATCCTGGGGTGAAAGGCATCGGACCAAAAACAGCGCTGCAGCTCATTCAAAAATATGGTTCTGTTGATGGAGTACTGCGGCATTTAGATGAATTAAAACCGAGCCAGCGAAACAAAATTGCGGAGAATATGGAAATGTTAAAATTGTCCTATCAATTAGCTTCCATTCAACGAAATGTTGCAATCAATGCTACTTTAGAAGAATTCATTGTACCGACATACTCATCAGCCGCTTTCGATGAGTTGGCAAAGAAGGGTTTCACGTCAATTGCGAAACATGCATATTCCTTATTTTCATAAATTATACAATGCTGTTTAGAAAGAAAACGAAGCGGCATTTTTTATGTTTTCAAATATAGGATTGGCAAAGGCAGTCCAAAAAGTTTAAAACTTTCAGGACTGCCTCACCTCTAATAGTAAAATTATTTTAAAATCTTTGCTCCTGCGGTGGTCACATTAAACGCTTCTCCTCGTGCAAATGAATCGTCTCAAAATGGCTTTTCAAATGCCCCATTCACTGTTCCTCGGCTCAATTTTTACGAAACTTAGCACCTTGTAGTTTTTTCCATATGGAACTTTTCGAATTTGGCTTTCTCGGTTGATTCCCCCATTATCATGAACGATTAAAAAAAGCTCCCCATCTAAAATTTCATACCCAATCAACGGAACCCAATGATATTTAAAAGTTGGCTTTGTTTTCCAGTGGAAAGTGAAGTATTTATCAAATTTTGCTGCAACGGGCCGGCCTTCATCAATTTGTTTCAATGCTTGCTTTAAGGAGCATTTTTTTACAATATAGTCCGTCCCTAAATAGTGCTGCAAATTTTTTATGAGCTTCCAACGAAACAACCCGATTTTTGTAGTTCCTAAAAGTCTATAAAGGGTATTGACATCCTTGGCGATGTCTTGTCCAAATAAATACTTTAATATGACGTAGATTGTAGTTGGACCACAGGCGGAATTCCGGTAGGGCGGTTGAATTCCATCATCATATTGAGAAAAGCCTTGCAGCTGAATCAACTTTTTCATAATAATCACCCATTCAATTTTATCAAATAATTGTAGAACATTGGCGTAGAATTAGTATAAAAATCCTATTTACACCAATAGGTTGAATAAGATTTAATATGGTGTAATATACTTAATTTTCAGAATATTTATTTCCGAGGAAATTTTTGTCGAAAATTTGCAATCACATATTCTTAGGGGAGGGAACGATGTGATTCAAGTTAATTATGACACCCATAGAGTTCACAAAATTAATATTGTTTTGACTATGATTTTAGTTTTTTTAATTTGTGGGCCTCATGTCATAGAAAAGGGGTTTCAAGGAAGCAAATTATATGTTTATGCAGGAGTTGTAATCTTCCTAGTATCAATACTTATGTATTTTCTGCCCATTAACAAATATGTAAAGGGTTTATTAATTTCATTAATTCCGAGTATTATAATTATTACACTCTTTTTAATGGATGGTTTTACTTTAGGGAAACATTATATCATTATCCTTTCGATTGCAATGGTTACTCTCTATTTCAAAAAAGAGTTGATTTTGGCATTAGGCGCATTTTTGGACATCGCTTATCTTGGCATCTATTTCTTTTATCCTGAAAAATTGATAGGGACGAACAACAATTTTGTCGTGATCTTTTTTGTAATGAATGCTATGGTGATTTTGCTATACTTATTGACTCGATGGGGCAGACAGCTGCTTGAAGATGCCTATCAAAAAGAGTTTGAAGCAAATGAGCTTGTAAAGAAATTAAAAGAAACTTTCTCTTCCGTAGAATCGGCTACCGATTTATTGGACGAGCATCTTACAAAGTTTCGCGGTGAAATTGACAGCATTTATAAATCCAGCAAAGATATTGTTCAATCAGCGGAACAAATGGGCTCTGGAATTCAAGGAGAAGCAAATAGCGTAATGATCATCAATGATTCGATGACCCAGTCAGTTGAAAGAATGGATGAAATTGTTTCAGTCTCTGAAGAAATAATGAAAAAATCGGAAAATATGAACCAAAAAGTGCAGGAAGGCTGGAATAAAATTAATCAAGTAACAGATTACATGGATTCGGTAGGAACGACAATCAGCAATACGAAAATTACGGTTTCTGATTTGCAAGAGAGCTTGGAGCAAGTGAACGCGCTCTTAGTTAGTATTCGAGATATTGCTGACCAGACAAATTTATTGGCGCTGAATGCGGCCATTGAATCAGCCCGAGCCGGAGAGCATGGCAAAGGCTTTGCCATTGTTGCCGAAGAGGTAAGAAAACTGGCAGAACAAAGCGCACAAATTACGAAAAATATTCAAATCGTTACAAAAGAGCTATTCAACAAATCGAAAGAAGCGCAGGAAAAATCAACTCAGGGCGAGACAGCGATAACAGAGGGAAGAAGGCTCCTAAATGATATTGCTATCTTTTTTGATGAAATCAAAAATACTTATTCAGAAATCTATGAAGCATTAATCATGGAAAAGTCGGAAATTGAACGGGCCAAAGATAATTTCTTTGTTATTCAAAATCAAATCGAAAACGTTTCCGCTATTTCGCAGGAAAATGCCGCCGTTACAGAAGAAATTATATCCACTTTAGAAAATGAACATGAATTGATCGCTTCCATCAATCAATCCATTATTGAGATTAATGAATTAAGCAAAAAATTGAGAGAAATGACAAAAAGCTGAGAGAAAGGGGGCGTCTGAAAAGTCATTTCAAGACGCCCCCTTTGTGGCTGTCGCTAGAGTTTTTGCCGCAGAATTGCGACGAGGAGGCGCGTTTTGTGACCACCGCAGGGAAAGTTTTTAAGAGAATATTACTAGAAGAAGTAAGGCTGTTTCCGAAAGTGTTCGACTTTCTGGACAGCCTCTTTTTTGTTTTATGCTAGATTTCTTTTTTCATATTTCAACCCGCTTCCAAGGCAAAGGGCTCCAATGAAAATAACAAACGTAGCGCCCATGAGCGAGTAATGATGGCTGTTTGTGATTGCTGCAAGCACTCCGGCAATGCTGGGCCCAATCATTTGCCCCAATGCATAGCTGGCAGTTAAAAAGCCGAGAATGCGGTGGCTGTTGACTGGCAATATTTGTCTTCCAAGGGATGTGGCAATTGTCGTGATTCCCATAAAAGTTGCCCCAAATAGAAAGGCACTAGCGTAAAGGGATAAAGCATTTTCCGAAAGAACTGGGAAAAATACTCCAATTCCTTGGAGAACCATAGCACAAATGAGTGCAAGAACATATCCTGCTTTTTTCGCAAAGGTAGACCAAAGGATGCAGGAAGGAATAGCAGCAAGTCCAGCAACAATCCAAACCGTGGCAGAATCATATAAAAAAGACTTTGATTCATCGGCAATGGCCACGATAAAGGTGCCTGTAATGATATAGCCAAGCCCTTCCAATCCATAAGCGATGATGAGCCACTTAATCCAGCTGGATGGAGGATGTTGAAAAGATGGAGAAGTACTGCTGGATTCCGTCTTGGCAATTGTTTTTTGATCATTGACCCATAATAGAATAAAAATGAATAGTGCCAGACATAAAAGGGCAAGACCGATCCAAGTTCCCTGCCATTCAAAGGCTTTATGCAATGGAGAAACAATGATGCCGCTTAAAGCAATGCCGACTCCAACACCGCTATAAAAAATTCCGGATAAATGGCTTTTGTCCCCCTTTGCTAAGACGTCCAGTACAATGCTTGATGCGAGGACGAAAATAAAGGCGCTCGCGACACCAGAGATAAACCGGATGATGTACCAAATGAAAATGTTGCTGGAAAGCCCCATCATGGCAGTAGTCAAAATACTGAAAAGAAGTGAGATTCGTAAGTATAATGTTTTTTTATTTTGCAAATCCATTTTCCCTGCAAGGACAGCGCCAACAAAATAGCCAAAATAATTGCTTGTTGCCAAAAATCCTGCAGTGGAACTTGAAAATTTTTCAGCTGATTGCATATAAGGCAAAATAACCGTATAGGAAAATCGCCCAATTCCCATGGCAATGGCTAATGAAAATATACCCCCCAATAAAATCGTGAACAAATTTTTCTGCAAAATTCCACCCCCTCCTATTAATCTACCAATTTTCGATAAATTAAGAAAATGAAAAATTTTATATGAACAAATGAAGGAATGCCAACTAGCTATGGCGAAAAAGTATTTCAAGATTTATCGAAAGAGTGAAAGTTCTATCAATCTGGAAAATGTAAGAAATTACTTCATATAATGATTGAAAACGCTGATATTGGTGGGAGGATGACTGGTGGATAAAGTATGGTCTTATGGTTGGAAAATTCTTTGGGTCATTGGGCTTTTCATTTTATTGATCATCAGCTTTGATTTGAAACAGCAAATTGAAGAGAGCATCAACTATCGGATAGAAGGATATTTTTGGTACATTTTTTTCATTCGTTTTTTATTGGGGATTTATTTATCTTTCATTTGCATTAAGCAATGGAAAATCCATTTCAACTATCCAATGTTGATCGGCGCATTTCTTCCGTGCTTAATTATATCGCTCGTACTGCCTGTATCATCCATAACAACGGGTGCGGTGCCCTTTGGAAATTGGATTGCGAAAGTTCACTCGACTGGCTTAACGGAAATAGCAGCGGGGGTTACATTGATGCTTGGCATATTTCATGGAACAAAAAAAGAAAAAAATTGGTTATGAAATGAAGGACATAACTTTTAGAGAAAAAGTTATGTCCAAAATTTTACTTATTAAATGTTTTGAGCATCTAGAAATTGCGTTACATCATCCGGAGTTTTGGCGTTGGCGCTATGTAAATGCTCAAGCTTTTCCCCATTTTTGTAAATTAATAAACTTGGAATTCCGAGCACTTGATATTTTTCAGCAAGTTCAGGAAAGTTGTCCCGGTTGATTTCATACCATTCGTATTGGTTATATTTTTCGATGATTGGATCGATGAACATATTCATGCGTGTGCAGTCAGGGCACCATGTCGCATAAAATTTGACGATGACAGGCTCGTTTTTGCTAATGATTTCATTAAATTGTTCAACAGACGTAATTTCTTTCATTTTTTTCGCCTCCTTATGTAGTAGTTTACACATTTTGGTGAAACTCGGAAAGAAATTTGCGCTGAACGAAGGCGTCAAACTATTAAAATATCAATAAATTTTTCGAAAATTAAAATAAAAGGATTGCGAAATTTTGAAAAATCATCTACACTAAAAACAGGAATTGCTGCTTTATGTATTTTTTTTGAAGCCGAAATGAATAGTCATTCATTTTCATGAAAAAGAATCATCATTTTTCACTGCTGAATAAACTAAATATAGAGCAAAGGGGTATAGGAGTATAAAATGAATGATTGTTCATTCAAAAATAGAAAAGGGGGAATTGGTTGTGACGTACAAGATTGAAAAAGTAGCAGTTATTGGATCAGGGGTAATGGGATCCGGCATTGCAGCCCATTTAGTAAATATCGGCATACCAACATATATGTTAGATATTGTTCCAAGAGAACTGACAAAAGAGGAAGAAGAAAAAGGTTTAACCCTTGAACATCCAGCGGTGAGAAACCGAATCGTCAACAACGCTGTTCAAAAATTGCTGAAACAAAAACCAGCGCCGCTTACATCTCCAAAAAATTTGGCGCTTTTAACAGTTGGAAATTTGGAAGATGATTTAGACAAGCTCAAAGAAGTGGATTGGATTATTGAAGTTGTTGTTGAAAATCTTGAAGTGAAACGAAACTTGTTTGAAAAAATTGAAAAAGTAAGAAAGCCTGGTACAATCGTCAGCTCCAACACTTCAGGAATCAGTGTAAACAAAATGGTGGAAGGACGTTCTGAAGAATTTAAAAAGCATTTCTTAGGAACGCACTTCTTTAATCCGCCACGCTATTTGAAATTGCTTGAAATCATTCCTGCGGAGGATACATTGCCAGAAGTATTGTCCTATATGAAAACCTTTGCAGAAGATGTTCTTGGCAAAGGCGTAGTAGTTGGTAAAGATACACCAAACTTCGTGGCAAACCGCATCGGAACATATGGATTGCAAATTACGCTTCATGAAATGTTAAAACGCGGCTATTCTGTCGGCGAAGTGGACTCTGTAACTGGGCCATTAATCGGAAGACCAAAATCCGCTACTTTCCGCACTCTAGATGTAGTAGGTTTGGATACGTATATTCATGTGGCGAAAACAGTGTATGACCAAACAACAGGCGAAGAGCAAAAAATATTCGAAGTTCCAGAAGTTGTCCATAAATTAGTGGAGCAAGGCGCCCTTGGAGCAAAATCCGGCCAAGGCTTTTATATGAAAAAAGGTAAAGAGATTTACGAAATTGATCCAAATACAATGGAATATGTGCCTCAAAAGAAATTAAAAGCTCCATCTATAGAACTTGCAAAACAAGCAAAAGGCTTGGATAACCGTTTAAAAACTTTAGTATTTGCAAATGACCGCGCAGGAGAGCTATTATGGAACATCTTTGCTCCAACATTGATTTACTCTGCTGAACTCAACGGCGTTATCGCTGACAATCTTGTGGAAATTGATAATGCCATGAAATGGGGATTCGGCTGGAGTCAAGGTCCTTTTGAAATGTGGGATGCAATCGGCGTAGAAAAATCAGTAAAACGAATGGAAGAAGAAGGGCGTACGATTCCTGCATTCGTGAAGAAATTATTGGAGAAAGGCTATGATTCTTTCTACAAAGAAATCGATGGGCAGTTGGCGTTCTTTAATGGAGAAGATTATGAAGTAATTCCTGTTAATGAAAAGGCTATCGATTTAAAGCGCTATAAGAAAAAACACGGCGTCTTAAAATCTAACCCTGGCGCGAGCTTAATTGATATCGGCGACGGCATTTTGCTTCTTGAGTTCCATTCAAAATCCAATGCCATTGGACTTGATATTATTCAAATGCTCAACTATGCCATCGATGTAGTGGAAGCTGAATACAAAGGGCTTGTCATCGGCAACCAAGGCAAAAACTTCTGCGTTGGGGCCAACCTTGGCATGATTTTAATGGAAGCACAAGATGACAACATTTTTGAAATTGATTATGTCGTACGGGCATTCCAAAAAACGATGCGCCGCATTAAATACTCGAAAAAACCGGTTGTTGCAGCACCATTTGGCATGACGCTTGGCGGAGGAGCGGAAGTGTGCTTGCCTGCAGCCCGCATTCAAGCTTCTACGGAAACATATATGGGGCTTGTGGAAGTAGGCGTTGGACTCATTCCAGGCGGCGGCGGAAATCTAGCACTCTATGAGAAAACTTTAGAGAATCTTCCAAATGGGGTAGACATTGATTTACAAGCGGTTGCCAATAAAGTGTTTGAAACAATCGCGATGGCGAAAGTTTCTACTTCCGCTGAAGAAGCTCGTGAAAACAACTTCTTAGGCAAACAGGATGGCATTTCTGTAAATCCTGACCACTTGATTTACGATGCAAAACAAGTGGCACTTCAATTATATGAATCTGGCTACAAACCACCTGTGAAGAAGAAAATCAAAGTGGTAGGAGCTCCCGGTTATGCAACGCTTCTACTCGCAGCTCAAAATATGTACACTAGCGGCTACATTTCCGAACATGATTTAAAAATTGCGAAAAAACTTGCTTATGTCATTGCAGGAGGCCTTGTGCCATATGGAACAGAAGTGCCGGAAGAATATCTGTTAAATCTGGAGCGCCAAGCATTCTTAGAACTTGTGGCTGATCAAAAATCACAACAACGCATGCAACATATGCTCGTAACTGGAAAACCGTTGCGCAATTAATATAGACGAACAAAGGGGGAGTTAATATGCGCGAAGCAGTAATCGTATCAGGGGCAAGAACGCCGATCGGCAAGGCGAAAAAAGGATCCCTTGCCCAAATGCGCCCTGATGATTTTGGTGCAATCGTTGTAAAAGAAGCAATTAAACGTTCAGGATATGAAGGAGAAATTGATGATTTAATTTTAGGTTGTGCCATGCCGGAAGCAGAGCAAGGAATGAACATAGCAAGAAATATCGGGGCATTGGCAGGACTTCCAGATACAACGCCAGCCATTACTATCAACCGTTTCTGTTCTTCTGGTCTACAATCAATTGCTTATGCAGCTGAGCGAATTATGCTTGGCCATTCAAAGGCGATTGTAGCCGGTGGAGTGGAGTCTATGAGCATGGTGCCAATGATGGGGAACGTGATTCGTCCAAACCCTAAACTTGCTGAAGAGGCTCCGCAATATTACATGAGCATGGGGCATACGGCAGAAGAAGTGGCAAAACGCTATGGAGTAAGCCGCGAAGATCAAGATGAGTTTGCTGTTCGTTCCCATGAATTAGCTCATAA
Source organism: Ureibacillus thermophilus (assembly GCF_004331915.1). Lineage (NCBI taxonomy): Bacteria > Bacillati > Bacillota > Bacilli > Caryophanales > Caryophanaceae > Ureibacillus > Ureibacillus thermophilus. The sequence goes on along the minus strand of NZ_CP036528.1, from coordinate 2,573,364 downwards.
GGCGATTCAAGAAGGTAAATTCAATGATGAAATTGTTCCGATTGAAGTCGTACAGCATTATGTTGATGAAAATAATACATTGAAGGAAAAACGCTTTACGTTCTCAGTGGACGAAGGAGTGCGTCCAGGAACAACGAAGGAAGTGTTGGCGAAATTGCGTCCAGCCTTCAGCGTAAATGGCACAGTGACAGCTGGAAATGCATCCCAAACTTCCGACGGCGCTGCAGCAGTTCTTGTAATGGACCGGGAAGAAGCTGAAAAACAAGGATTAAAACCAATGGCAAAATTTTTAAGCTTTGCTGTTGGGGGCGTTCCACCTGAAGTGATGGGAATCGGACCAATTGAAGCCGTGCCAAAAGCGTTGAAATTGGCAGGTTTGAAACAAGAAGATATCGACTTATGGGAGCTCAATGAAGCCTTTGCTTCCCAATCCCTTCAAGTTATTCGCCATCTAGGTTTAGATATGGATAAAGTAAATGTCAACGGAGGCGCGATTGCATTAGGACATCCGCTAGGTGCAACTGGAGCCATCTTAACATTGAAGCTGATCCATGAATTAAGAAGACAAGGCAAAAAATATGGCGTTGTGACAATGTGCATTGGCGGCGGTATGGGAGCTGCTGGCGTATTTGAAATTTTATATTAATTCGTTTGCTAGATTTAAAACGTGATAGGGAGGAATTGACATGGTTCAAACAACTGACTTTGTAAAAGGTGGAAGCTTCTTAATTGAAGACGTGGATTTAGAAAAAGTGTTTACACCGGAAGATTTTACAGATGAACATATCATGATTGCCAAAACGACAGAAGAATTCGTTGAAAACGAAGTATTGCCAGTATTTGATAAATTGGAAAACCATGAATTTGAACATTCTGTAGAGTTAATGAAAAAAGCAGGGGAACTGGGGCTACTTTCCGCTGACATTCCTGAAGAATACGGCGGCTTAGGTCTTGATAAAATTACTTCAGCTCTAATTGGAGAAAAAATGTCCCGTGCTGGCGGCTTCAGCTTAACGCACGGCGCCCACGTTGGAATCGGTTCATTGCCAATCGTTCTTTTCGGCAATGAAGAACAAAAACAAAAATATTTGCCAAAACTTGCAACGGGCGAATGGATTGCCGCTTATGCGTTGACAGAGCCAGGTTCAGGATCTGACGCATTAGGTGCCAAAACAACTGCAAAACTAAATGAAGCAGGAACTCACTATATTCTAAACGGCGAAAAACAATGGATTACAAACTCTGGTTTTGCCAATGTATTCATTGTCTATGCGAAAGTGGATGGCGAACATTTTACAGCATTCATTGTTGAGCGCTCTTTCCCAGGCGTTTCTGTTGGTCCGGAAGAAAAGAAAATGGGGATTAAATCTTCATCCACTCGCACATTGATTTTAGAAGATGTGCCAGTTCCAGTGGAAAACGTATTAGGCGAAGTTGGAAGAGGTCACGTTGTAGCATTTAACATTTTAAATATCGGCCGCTATAAATTAGGCATTGGTGCAGTAGGCGCTTCAAAACGAGCATTGGAGCTTGCCATCCAATATACAAATCAGCGCAAGCAGTTCAATACGCCTATTTCAAGCTTCAACTTAACAAAAGAAAAACTTGCTACAATGGCATCTCAGCTTTATGCTTCTGAATCGCTTAACTACCGTACAGTAGGCTTATTTGAAGACCGTTTCAGCAAATTATCTGCCGATGAAGCAAAAGATGGCAAAGCAGTAGCAAAAGCTGTTGCGGAATATGCAATTGAATGCTCCATCGCTAAAGTGTTTGGTTCTGAAACTTTGGATTACATTGCGGATGAAGCAGTTCAACTTCACGGCGGTTATGGTTTCATGTCTGAATATGAAGTGGAACGCATTTACCGCGACTCTCGCATCAACCGTATTTTCGAAGGTACAAATGAAATCAACCGCTTGATTGTACCAGGCACATTCATGAAAAAAGCGTTAAAAGGAGAACTTCCTTTATTGCAAGTTGCACAAAACTTACAAGAAGAGCTGCTTATGTTGATGCCTGAAGAAGTGGGCGATGAACCGCTAGCACAAGAAAGATATCTTGTGAAAAATGCGAAGAAAATCGGCATTCTTGCTGCAGGGGTAGCTGCACAACGCTTCGGTACAAAACTTGATCAAGAACAAGAAGTGTTGGTGAACATTGCAAACATCGCAAACTATGTATATGCAATGGAATCAACAGTATTGCGTACAGCAAAAGCTATTGAAAGAGATGGCCTTGAAAAAGCACAACAAAAATTATTGTATACGCAAATCTTCTGCCAAGAAGCTTTTGCAGAAATTGAAAAAGAAGCAAAAGAAATCATCATCGCTTCTGTGGAAGGAGACAATGCACGCATCACGCTTTCTGCATTGCGCAAATTAACTCGCCACAATCCATACAACCTAATCTTGAAAAAACGCGAAGCTGCTGATCGCCTCATCGCAGCAGAAAAATATATCGTATAATCAGCCAAAAAATGTCCGAAAGCCGATCACAACAGCTTTCGGACATTTTTTATCCATTGGTCGGCAAACAACCCGGCTAATTATCCCACTGTTTCCTTCAATCGTTGAATGGTTACAATAGAATGTATTAAAATTTCATGAAAACTCTGCTTGAACACATGATTCGAATCATGCATGATAAAAATAAGAGTTGATAGAAAAATCATGAAAAATAAGGAGATAAAGAAATGACGCTGAAATTTATACATTATCCACGATGCACCACTTGCAAAAAAGCGCAAAAATGGTTGGATGAAAACGGAATAAAATATGAAGCTATTCATATTGTAGAACAAACTCCTACAAAAGAAGAATTAAAATCTTATTGGGAGAAAAGCGGACTTCCGCTGAAAAAATTTTTTAATACATCCGGTCAAAAGTATAGATCCCTTGGCTTAAAGGATAAACTAGATGCGATGTCTGAGGAAGAGCAGTTGGAATTGCTTGCTTCAGATGGAATGTTGATTAAACGGCCTATTATAACAAATGGGGAAAAGGTGACTCTTGGATTTAAAGAGGAAGAGTTTGAAAAGGTTTGGAAGTGACTTGTTTTCGCTAGAGAAATATGTCAAACTGTTAAAAAGATTACATATTTTATGGAGGTTAAAGTATGTCAGTACCAAAGGACTTGCGTTATACTTCAGAACATGAATGGGTAAAAGTAGAAGATGGAAAAGTACGTGTAGGAATCACAGATTATGCACAATCTGAACTTGGCGATATTGTGTTCGTGGAACTTCCTCAAGTAGGCGATGAAATTCGAGTGGGCGAGCCATTCGGTAGCGTGGAATCCGTTAAAACGGTTTCGGAATTATATGCGCCGATTTCAGGGAAAGTGGTAGAAGTGAATGCAGAGTTGGAAGACAGCCCTGAACTTGTCAATGAATCGCCATATGAAAAAGCTTGGATGATTGTGGTGGAGCCGGAAGATGTTTCTCAAATTGAACAATTGTTGACAGCTGAAAAATATGAGGAATTGATTTCCGAATAAGGTAGAGTAAACGCCAGTGCAAGAACTGGCGTTTTTTTAAAAACTTAATATAATAAATAAACAGCCTTTTTATTATCGTGCATGGGGTGAGCAATATGACGTATGAAAAATGTATTATTGTAGAAGGTCGTTCAGATATGCTGAAATTGGTCCCCATCTTAGCGGAAGAGGTAAAGATTGTTTACACGAATGGAACGATTAGCGAAGATGCCCTGTTAGAGCTCCTTGAACCATATGAAGAATGTGAGCTTTATACTTTTTTTGATGCCGATCAATCGGGTGAAAAACTGAGGAAACTCATGAAACGGATTTACTCGGAAGCTATTCATTTAAATGTTCCAAGGACATATATGGAAGTGGCGAATGCACCCCGAAAAGTGCTGGCCCAATTACTGAGAGATGCTAATTTTTCAGTTCATAAAGAATATTTAATATAGGAAATGATGGAAATGGAAGAATGGACAATTGAAACGTGGAAAGAAAAAGCAGAAACACATGAACTAACAGCTTTTTATTTATATACACCATTTTGCGGGACGTGTATGGTTGCTTCTAAAATGATGGAAGTGGTTGAAGCATTGCTTCCTCAAATTCCAATGGGAAAAGCAAATCTTAATTATTTGGAAGAATTCGCTTTTGAGCAGCAAATTGAAAGTGTTCCTTGTTTGATTATTACAAAAAATGGAAAAGTTTACGAAAAAGTCTATGCCTTTAAATCCGTACAAAACTTATATGAAAAGTTGACTTTATAGTTGACATCTAATAGATTCCATGATACATTGATTTCATAATTAAATAGTCAACTCTTATTAAGAGTGGTGGAGGGAAGTGCCCTATGAAACCCGGCAACCATCATAGTTAATATGATAAGGTGCCAAATCACGCAAAGTATTGATTACTTTGAAAGATAAGAGGAAGTTTTACGTATCTTCTTGGGTAGTTCAACTTCCCTTCTACTTATCAAAGTAGGAGGTTTTTTTTATTTCATGTTATATGAATCATAAAAATTGTAAAATTCACAAATGTAGAACGATTACATCATTGCGGTTTGCAAAAAAGGAGTACTTATATGATTGAAGTAAAAGATGTCACAAAAATATTTAAAACGAAAAGTGGACAATTAACCGCAGTTGATCATGTCAGTTTATCCGTTCAAAAAGGTGAAATTTTCGGAATCATCGGATATAGCGGTGCCGGAAAAAGTACGCTCATTCGCCTTTTGAATGGACTAGAAAAACCATCGAGCGGTTCAGTTATTGTCAATGGTCAAGAAATTTCTTCAATTAAAGGAAAAGAATTGCGAAAAGCGCGGCAAAAGATTAGCATGATTTTCCAACACTTTAATTTGTTGTGGTCGAGAACAGTTGCGGAAAATATTGCTTTCCCGTTAGAGATTGCGGGTGTGCCAAAAGCTGAAAGAGAAAAAAGGGTACAAGAGTTGATTGAGCTTGTTGGATTGAAAGGACGTGGAGATGCTTATCCATCCCAGCTTTCCGGCGGCCAGAAACAGCGTGTTGGGATTGCGAGAGCATTAGCCAATAATCCTGAAGTATTGCTATGCGATGAAGCTACAAGTGCATTGGACCCTGAAACAACGGACTCCATTTTGAGTCTGTTAAAAGACATAAATGAGCGTCTTGGTTTGACCATTGTGTTAATTACTCATGAAATGCACGTGATTCGAAAAATTTGCCATCGGGTAGCAGTAATGCAAGCGGGACGTATTGTGGAACAAGGAACAGTTCTTGAAGTGTTCCGAAATCCTCAAGCGGAAATTACGAAAAACTTTGTGATGCAAGTATCCGATTTTAAAGAAACTAAAGAAGCGATTGAACACATTTTGAAAAACTATCCAACGGGAAAAATAGTAAAACTGACTTTCGTAGGAAATACATCGGAACAGCCAGTTATTTCTTATTTAATAAAAGAATTTCAAATTGAAGTGAATATCGTCCATGGCAATATTTCCCAAACAGCGAACGGCCCTTATGGAACTTTAATTGTTCAGCTTGTTGGAGAACAGGAAAAAGTGCAAAAGGCATTAGATAAATTGCAAACGATGAACATTCAAACGGAGGTGATTGCAAATGATTGAGACTTTCTTTCCTAATGTCAAATGGGATATTATGTGGCAAGCAACCTATGACACTCTTTACATGACAATCATCTCTACAGCTATTACCTTCGTTCTTGGATTATTAATTGGAATTTTGCTGTTTTTGACAAGCCCGCATCAATTATGGGCAAATAAAGTGGTGCATTTCTTGACGGGCTCTATTGTCAACATTTTCCGTTCGATTCCGTTTATCATATTAATTATTTTATTAATTCCGTTTACAAAATTTTTGCTTGGGACCATTCGCGGGGTGAATGCCGCTTTGCCGGCGTTGATTATCGGTTCGGCTCCATTCTATGCCCGCCTTGTATTAATCGCATTTAGAGAAGTGGATAAAGGTGTAATTGAAGCAGCAAGATCCATGGGAGCGAATACCTTTACAATCATTTGGAAAGTATTAATTCCAGAATCTAAACCTGCCCTCATTTCAGGTATTACGGTTACGGCTGTTGCCCTTGTTGGCTATACGGCGATGGCCGGAATCATCGGCGCCGGCGGTTTAGGAAACTTGGCCTTTTTGGAAGGTTTCCAACGAAGCCGGGAAGATGTCACACTGATGGCAACGATTTTAATTTTAGTCATTGTCTTTATCATTCAGTGGATAGGCGATATGATTACCGCTAAAACGGACAAGCGTTAGTCGGGTGATTAGGCGAAAGCCGTTCACATAAAAAATAAAGAAGGAGAAGGAGTTATAGATATGAAGAAATTATTGTCATTTTTACTGCTATCAGTGCTTGTACTTGCTCTAGCAGCATGCGGCTCAAAAGAAGATTCAAATTCTTCTACTGATGAAGGTACTAACGAAGACCAAAAAGAAAAAGTTACATTAAAAGTAGGTGCTTCCCATACACCTCATGCAGTCATCCTTGAAAAAGCAAAACCAATTTTAGCTAAAGAAGGCATTGATTTAGAAATTGAAGAGTATCAAGACTATGTATTACCAAACGAAGATTTAAACAATGGGGATTTGGATGCTAACTACTTCCAGCACATTCCATTCCTTGAACAAAAAGTGGAAGAAGAAGGCTATGACATTGTAAATGCTGGTGGAATCCACATCGAACCAATCGGCATTTACTCTAAAAAATATAAATCTTTAGATGAACTACCTGATGGTGCAACCATTTTAATTTCCAATTCCATTCCAGACCATGGCCGCATTTTATCTTTGCTTGAAACACAAGGTTTAATCAAATTAAAAGATGGCATTGATAAAACAAAAGCTACTTTAGAGGATATTGTAGAAAATCCGAAAAACTTAAAAATTGAAGCAACTGACGCTCCTGAAATGATGGTGACTTACTATGAAAATGAAGAAGGAGATGCTGTTGTCATCAACTCCAACTTCGCCATTGATGCTGGTATCAACCCAATTGAAGATTCCATCGCTATTGAAGGTTCAGAATCACCTTATGTAAACATAATTGCTGTACGTTCTGGCGATGAAAACCGCGAAGAAATCAAAAAATTAGTAGAAGTCTTGCGCTCTAAAGAAATTCAAGATTTCATCCTTCAAGAATGGGGTGGCTCTGTAGTTCCAGTAAGTGAATAATAATGAAAAAACCTCCTAATTGAATGTCGGTTAGGAGGTTTTTTCATTATTATTGAAATTGATTTAATCTAGAGAAGAATGAATTGACGAATTTGATGAATACTTGTTCAGAAGGAGCTAATTCTCGGTTGGAAGGATAAATGATTCCTACATTCCGAGTAATATTTGGATTATCAATTTTCATTTTGATCGTTAATCGAGGTGTTGAATCATAGAAGGAACTTTCTGGAAGTAATGTGACACCAATGCCTGCTGCCACCATCCCTTTTAAAGCATCCATATCTTCCCCTTCTGAAGTCACTTTTGGAAGAAAGCCAGCTGATTTGCAAGCATCCACAACGACTTTATGTAGTATGTAACCTTCTGGGAATAGGACAAAGTTGTCATTCCGAAGTTCATCTAAATGAATTTTATCTCGTTTTGCCAGACGATGGTTCGCAGGAAGCAGGGCACAAATATTTTCATTAAATAAAATCATGGAATTGATGCTTTCATCTTTTCGGGGCACAGGTCCTAAAAAGGCAAGGTTTAATTCCCGATTTTTCACTGCTTCGATTAAATATCGGTAAGAACCTTGGCGTAAGTGAAAAGAAACATCAGGATATTCTTTCTTAAAGGCAGAAATGACAGTTGGAAGAACATAGCTTGCTAAACTTGTAGGGAATCCAATTTTGATGGACCCTCTTTGCGGATCTAAATATTCTTCCACTTGTTTTACCGCATAGTCGATGGCATTGAGCGCTGTGATCGCATGCTCTAAAAAAATTTTGCCTATAGGCGTTAATTTTACATTTCGTCCAACTCGTTCAAAAAGCGCGGTACCAAGTTCTTCTTCTAAATTAGCTATTTGCCGGCTGACCGCAGATTGGGCTACATGAAGGTGTTCGGCTGCATCGGATATATGCTCCCGTTCTGCTACTTCAACGAAATAGCGCAATTGACGTAATTCCAGAATACTCCCTCCAATCATCTAAAAAAACGATGAGTCAGTATATGATATATATGTAATTTTTATATTAAAAGAAATTTATATAATTGTAAACGATTGAAAGTTTCGATGATATTTAAAATTCAAAGTTGTCAAATGATTGAGGTAATAAAGACAGATTTATAACTTAAACGATTTTCTTAAATAACAATTATTAAAAATAGAATATCTTTTCCAATGGCTTTGTTAAATAACTCTGTTGATATTCGATAAAAACAAACAGATATTCTATAATGTAGTAAGAACATTTGTTTGGAGGGTTTGAAATGACATGAAGAGAGTTAATAGCAGAGATTAAAAAATTGAATTCAGCAGAACAACATCGGTTAAAAGAATTTTTTATCAATTCTCTTATGTCATTTTCTGCAAGTGAACCTGTCTTTCAAGAAGTAACTGAACGAAAAAATAAAGATGGCTACACCTAATTTATTAATAGAATCAACAATATTCATTAACATAGCATTTCCAATAAAGAAGAGGGAGTAATAAAAGGCATGAATCAACGGTTTTCTTAATATTCATTCATTAATAATACTTCTCAATTAGATGGCGTTTATTGAAAATGAACATGCCTTCTTTTTACAAAAAAGTTAAATGGAAAAACTAAATGGAGGCTTGAAAATCCTAATATTGGTGAGGATTTTACTGATTTGTGGGAAATAAAGTTTAAAACTTTTGCATGCTACCTTGATTTAGGTTAAGATTAGAATGATAATAAATTAGTAATGGTATTGCCAACCATAACAAAGATGGAGGTATATAGATGTCAACTTTAGTGATTAAAGATCTTCACGTAGCAATTGAAGGAAAAGAAATATTAAAAGGTGTAAACCTAACAATTAATACAAATGAAGTACACGCAATCATGGGGCCAAACGGAACAGGGAAATCCACTTTAGCTTCTGCGATTATGGGTCATCCTAAATATGAAGTAACTCAAGGAACAATTGAAATAGATGGAGAAAATGTTTTGGAAATGGAAGTGGATGAGCGCGCAAAAGCTGGACTTTTCCTTGCGATGCAATATCCATCTGAAATTTCTGGTGTAACAAATGCGGACTTCATCCGTTCGGCTATCAATGCCCGCCGCGGGGAAGGCAATGAAATTTCAATTATGAAGTTTATCCGCGAATTGGATAAAACAATGGAATTCCTTGAAATGGACCCTGAAATGGCTCAACGCTATTTAAATGAAGGTTTCTCCGGCGGGGAAAAGAAACGCAATGAAATCCTTCAAATGATGATGCTTAAACCAAAATTTGCGATTTTGGACGAAATTGACTCAGGTCTTGATATCGACGCATTGAAAGTTGTATCAAAAGGCGTTAATGAAATGCGCGGCGAAGATTTCGGCTGCTTAGTGATTACCCACTATCAACGCTTATTGAACTACATTACTCCTGACTATGTTCACGTGATGATGCAAGGCCGCATTGTGAAATCCGGCGGACCTGAGCTAGCGAAAAAACTAGAAGCAGAAGGTTATGAATGGATTAAAAAAGAGTTGGGTATTGAAGATACAGACGCAGTAACTGAAAAAGAAGCTTAATGTAGGAGGACGATTTAAGATGACGGTTGAAACAAAATTGGCGTTATCAGCTAGTGAAGTCCGCTCGTTCTCTGAATCAAACAACGAACCGAAATGGTTTGCTGATTTACGTGCGGCTGCCCTTGAAAAAGCTAGTGATTTACCAATGCCGAAACCAGATAAAACAAATATCGACAAATGGGATTTCATTAATTTCCCTAAACATACAGTGAAAAGTGAACTTTTCGCTATTGAAGATTTGCCTGAACAAGTAAAAGAATTAATTGATGTTGAACAACAGGAAAATCTTTATATTCAACGAAACAATACGCCTGTTATTTTAAAGCTTTCCGATGAATTGAAAGCACAAGGCGTGATTTTCACTGACTTCTTAACAGCTGTGCGCGAACATGGCGATTTAGTGCAACAATATTTTATGACAACAGCTGTGAAATTGGATGAGCATAAATTAACGGCTTATCATGCAGCGTTAGTAAACGGCGGTGTATTTTTATATGTTCCGCAAAATGTTGTCATCGAAAAGCCGATACAAGTAGTATTCCTAAATGATGATGAAGAAGCTTCCTTATTTAATCATGTATTGATTGTGGCAGACAAAAATTCATCTGTAACATATGTGGAAAACTACTTATCCACTGTAGATGCGGCAAAAGGCCAAGCTAACTTAATCGAAGAAGTAGTTGCACTAGACAATGCCCAAGTAACGTTCGGTGCAGTAGACGTGCTTGCCAAAGGATTTACAACATATGTAAACCGCCGCGCCCATTTATACCGAGATGCGAAAATCAACTGGGCTTTAGGTTTAATGAACAACTCAGATACTATTTCTGAAAACATTACACACCTTGTTGGCGACGGCTCCAATGCGGATGCAAAAACAGTTGTAGTGGGAACAGGAAATCAAAAGCAAAACTTTACAACTGAAATTCGCCACTGGGGCAAAAACTCTGAAGGCTTTATTTTGACTCACGGTGTTATGAAAGATGCGGCTCAAAGCATTTTTAACGGCATCGGCAAAATTGAACATGGTGCATCCAAATCCAATGCTCAACAAGAATCCCGCGTATTGATGCTTTCAAGCAAAGCTCGCGGAGATGCCAACCCGATATTATTAATCGATGAAAATGACGTTATGGCAGGACACGCGGCTTCTGTGGGACGCGTAGATCCAATGCAGCTTTACTATATGATGAGCCGAGGTATTTCGAAAGAAGAAGCAGAGCGTTTAATCATCCACGGTTTCCTTGCGCCAGTAGTCAATTCATTGCCAATTGAAGGAGTTAAAAACCAATTAACAAAGGTAATTGAAGGGAAAGTTCGTAAATGAATGAATTTCGAAAAGATTTTCTTATTTTGAATCAAGAAGTAAACGGGCATCCGCTCGTTTACCTTGATAGCGCCGCAACATCCCAAAAACCTGAACAAGTATTGGAAGTCGTTCGAAAATATTATGATTTTGATAATTCCAATGTGCATCGCGGAGTCCACACGCTAGGAAATCGTGCAACGGATGCCTATGAAGGGGCCCGGGAAAAAATCCGCAAATTCATTAATGCCAGATCAACAAAAGAAATCATTTATACAAGAGGCACAACGACTTCTTTGAATACAGTTGCGAGTGCTTATGGAAGACAAAATGTAGAGGAAGGCGATGAAATCGTCATCACTTATATGGAACACCATTCAAACTTGATTCCATGGCAGCAACTCGCAAAAGAAAAAAAGGCAGTATTAAAATATATCGATTTGGAAGAAGACGGAACGATTTCATTGGATACGGTGAGAAAAACGATTACACCGAAAACGAAAATTGTGGCCATGACAATGGCTTCAAACGTTTTAGGTACGATCAATCCAGTGAAAGAAGTTGCTACTATCGCCCATGAAAATGGGGCGGTGATGGTGGTGGATGCAGCTCAGGCAGCACCGCATATGCCGATTGATGTACAAGATATTGATTGCGATTTCCTTGCTTTTTCCGGCCATAAAATGTGCGCTCCTACTGGAATCGGTGTGCTTTATGGAAAACAAGAGCTGTTAGAAAAAACAGAACCGATTGAATTTGGCGGCGAAATGATTGATTTCGTTGATTTATACGATTCCACATGGAAAGAGCTTCCTTGGAAATTTGAAGGTGGTACACCAAACATTGCGGGAGCCATTGGATTAGGAGCTGCCATCGACTATTTGACAAATATCGGCATGGAGCGTATTCGACAACATGAACATGAATTAGTGGCATATGCTTTATCTGAAATGGAGAAAATTGAAGGACTTCGTATGTACGGTCCAAAAGATCCAGAAAAACGTTGCGGTCTAATTACATTTAATTTAGATGGCGTGCATCCTCACGATCTTGCCACTGTGCTTGATATGAGAGGAATTGCCATTCGCGCAGGACATCACTGTGCACAACCGTTGATGAAATGGCTGAAAGTTTCTGCAACAGCACGGGCAAGTTTCTATCTTTATAACAATAAAGAAGATATCGATGCGCTAATTGAAGGATTGCACGCAGCGAAGGAGTATTTTAACAATGTCATTGAATAATTTAGATCAACTATATCGTCGGGTCATCATGGAGCATTATAAAAAGCCACGCAACAAAGGATATTTAGATGAAAATAATGTGACAATTGATATGAATAACCCAACATGCGGCGACCGCATCCATCTGACATTAAAAATCAATGATGGCATTGTGGAAGATGCCAAATTTGATGGAGAAGGTTGCTCCATTTCCATGTCATCTGCTTCGATGATGACAGAAATCATTAAAGGGAAAAAAGTGGAAGAAGCCATTGAACTAGCTGATATTTTTTCAAAAATGATGCTAGGTGAAGAAATCGATGAAGAAACATTGGATGAATTAGGGGATCTTGCTGCATTGCAAGGTGTGTCTAAATTCCCTGCCCGCATTAAATGTGCAACTCTTGCTTGGAAAGCGATGGAAAAAGGAGTTAAACAACAAGAGTTAAAATAACTTTGAACGGAGGAGAAAACATGGCAAAAAATGTGCCTGATATTGGTGATTACAAATACGGTTTCCGTGATAAGGACGTTTCGATATTCCGTTCAAAACGTGGATTAACCGAAGAAATCGTCCGTGAAATTTCAACAATGAAAAACGAACCTGAATGGATGCTCGAGGCTCGATTAAAAGCCCTTGAAATATTCTACTCAAAACCAATGCCACAATGGGGTGGCGACCTATCCGAATTAAACTTCGATGAAATCACTTACTATGTAAAACCAACTGAAACAACACAACGCTCTTGGGATGAAGTGCCTGAAGAAATTAAAAGAACGTTCGACCGTTTAGGTATTCCTGAAGCGGAACAAAAATATTTAGCTGGTGTTTCCGCCCAATACGAATCTGAAGTAGTTTACCATAACATGAAAAAAGAACTGGAAGAAAAAGGGATTATCTTCAAAGATACAGACTCAGCTCTTAAAGAAAACGAAGAATTGTTCAAAAAGTATTGGGGAACAGTGGTGCCAGCATCTGATAACAAATTTGCTGCATTGAATACGGCTGTTTGGTCTGGGGGCTCATTTATCTATGTGCCGCCTGGCGTAAAAGTGGATACGCCGCTTCAAGCATACTTCCGCATCAACTCTGAAAATATGGGACAATTCGAACGTACATTGATTATTGTGGATGAAGGGGCACACGTGCATTATGTAGAAGGATGTACGGCGCCAGTTTACTCAACAAGCTCTCTGCACTCAGCGGTTGTAGAAATCATTGTGAAAAAAGATGCTTACTGCCGCTACACAACAATCCAAAACTGGTCCAACAACGTGTACAACTTGGTAACAAAACGTACAATCGTTGAAGAAAACGGAACAATGGAATGGATTGACGGTAATATCGGTTCAAAACTTACAATGAAATATCCTGCCTGCATCTTGAAAGGTGAAGGCGCTCGCGGCATGACATTATCCATCGCCTTAGCAGGTAAAGGACAACACCAAGACGCTGGTGCGAAAATGATCCACTTAGCGCCGAATACTTCATCCACAATCGTGTCAAAATCCATTTCAAAACAAGGCGGTAAAGTAACATACCGCGGTATTGTCCGCTTCGGTCCTAAAGCAAGCGGCGCCCGCGCGAATATTGAATGTGACACATTGATTTTGGATAATGAATCTGCTTCCGATACTATTCCATACAACGAAATTATGAATGACAACGTGTCCCTTGAGCACGAAGCGAAAGTATCCAAAGTATCCGAAGAACAATTATTCTACTTGATGAGCCGCGGCATTTCTGAACAGGAAGCGACAGAAATGATCGTTATGGGCTTCATTGAACCATTTACTCGCGAACTACCAATGGAATACGCGGTAGAAATGAACCGTTTAATTAAATTTGAAATGGAAGGTTCGATTGGATAAACCTATTAAACGTACGCTTTACCTGTAAAAATCGAGTGCATTTTGCTGCACTCGATTTTTTTAATATACATAAACACAAATATGTTCATGAGCATGGTGAATATCCACAGGCAATATAGCTGAGGATTTTCAGTTGGCTAATATTTCACTGAGAATGACTGAATTGTCCCAAATTCAATCAAAATGCTATACTAAAATAACTGTAAAAATTTTCAGAAAACGGATTGATTAATTCTAAAAAACTTGTATACTAAAATTAAACGTAACATACCAACCGGTCAGTATGAAAGGAGTTGATTAAAATGGATTTTTCCTTTTCTCCAAAAGTGGAGGAATTAATCAAAAAATTAAACCATTTTATGGAAGAGTACATTTATCCAAACGAAAAAGTATATGAAGAACAGCTAATCCAACAAGAAAACAGGTGGAGTGCCGTGCCGCCCATTATCGAAGAATTAAAGGAAAAGGCAAAAGAGCAAGGGCTTTGGAATCTGTTTTTGCCAGACAGCGAATATGGAGCAGGACTAACCAATTTAGAATATGCTCCTTTATGTGAAATTATGGGCCGTTCGCTAATAGCGCCGGAAGTGTTTAACTGCAATGCGCCGGATACGGGAAATATGGAAGTGCTAGTGAGATATGGTTCTGAACAACAAAAGAAAGAGTGGCTTATTCCATTGCTCAATGGAGAAATACGCTCATGTTTTGCAATGACAGAACCGGATGTGGCTTCATCGGATGCGACGAATATTGAAGCGAGCATTGTGCGCGATGGAGATGAATATGTAATTAACGGAAGAAAATGGTGGTCTTCGGGCGCAGGGGATCCTCGATGCAAAATTGCCATAGTGATGGGAAAAACAACCCCGAATGCCAACCGTTATGAGCAGCAATCCATGATTCTTGTTCCCCTTTATACACCAGGTGTCAAAATTGAACGAATGCTTCCGGTGTTTGGATATGACCATGCTCCACATGGCCACGGGGAAATTACCTTTGAAAATGTTCGGGTGCCAGCAGAGAACATCATCTGGGGAGAAGGGAAAGGATTTGCCATCGCCCAAGGAAGGCTAGGGCCAGGAAGAATTCATCATTGCATGAGACTGATTGGTGCTGCTGAACGCGCCCTTGAAATCATGTGCAAGCGGGTATTAAATCGTGTGGCTTTTGGAAGAACATTGGCAGAACAAGGAGTCGTTCGCGATTGGATTGCCACATCAAGAATTGAAATTGAACAAGCAAGACTGTTGACTTTAAAAGCTGCCTATATGATGGATACAGTTGGAAACAAAGAAGCAAAGACGGAAATTGCCATGATTAAAGTGGTTGCGCCGAATATTGCATTGAATGTCATCGACCGGGCGATTCAAGCATTAGGGGCAGCAGGGGTTTCTGATGATTTTCCGCTCGCTGCGATGTGGGCAAATTCTCGCACGTTAAGAATCGCTGATGGGCCAGATGAAGTGCACAAAAGACAAATTGCAAAACTGGAACTAAAAAAATATCAATAATGAAATAGAATTCCAGAATCGAACATCGTTTTATGTAAGCGTTTTATTTTTTCAAAAGAAAATAAAGAAAGAAGGGAAAAGTATGCATGTTAAAGAGCTTTTTGATCTCACTGGAAAAACAGCCATAGTCACTGGCGGAGGACGAGGACTTGGAGAACAAATTGCAACAGGCCTTGCTGAAGCGGGTGCCAATGTCGTTTTATGTTCGCGAAAAGTGGAAGCTTGCCAAGAAGTTGCCAATGAATTAGAGCAGCTTGGTGTGAAAACGTTGGCATTACAATGTGACGTAACGAATTCAGAAGATGTACAGAACGTGGTGGAGCAAACGCTCAATCATTTTGAGAAGATTGATATTTTAGTCAACAATAGCGGAGCAACATGGGGAGCGCCAGCCGTTGATATGCCTTTGGAAGCATGGCAAAAAGTGATGAATGTAAATGTTACCGGAACCTTTTTAATGAGCCAGGCGGTAGGCAGGGAAATGATTAAACAAAGAGCGGGAAAAATTATTAACATTTCTTCCATTGCAGGGTTTATTGGAACAGATCCGAAGCTGATGGATACAGTTGCTTATAATGCCAGCAAAGGAGCAGTCAATACATTAACAAAAGATTTGGCGGTTAAATGGGGACAATATAACATCAACGTCAACGCCATCGCTCCGGGATTTTTCCCTACAAAAATGTCAAAAGACATCATTGAGAGAGGAAAAGATGCCTTTTTAGAAGCAACTCCATTAAATCGCTTTGGCTCAGAAAATGATTTAAAGGGTGTCGCGCTGTTTCTAGCTTCAAAGGCTTCTGATTATATTACAGGTGAAATCATCATCGTGGATGGCGGAATGCATGCAAAATAATAAAGGATTGACGCTGAATCTAGTCCTCCAATCTTCTGGGATGCTCATTTTGCATGAAAATTTTATGATATAATTACGACAACAATATTGGAAGATTGCGGGGATTAGAGAGTGAAAGAAAAAATTATTGAAGCAAGCATCCGATTATTTGAGAACAAGGGGTATAGTGAAACTTCCATTCAAGATATTGTAGATGAGTTGGGAGTAACAAAAGGAACATTTTATTATTATTTCTCTAGCAAAGAAGAATTGTTGATGGAAATCCATCAAAACTATATTGACCATATTTTGAAGGTTCAAGAGGACATCATTTCCGACGAAAGCAAAAATAATCGAACAAAGCTTTTTGAAATTATTTATATGTTGCTTCGAAGCATCAAAACCCATGGATCAAGTGCATTAATTTTCTTCAGGGAAATGAATAATTTAAGCGAAGCAAGTTTAGCAGAAATCATTCCAAAGAGAGATAAGTTTCGTTTCAATATTGAAAAGGTAGTCCAAGAAGGCATAAGTAGTGGGGAGTTTCGTTCGGATTTAAATCCATCCATCATCACCTTAGGTATTTTAGGAATGACGAATTGGAGCTATAAGTGGTTTAAACCAGATGGTCCGCTTTCAGATAAAGAAGTATCAGAAATTTATACGGAAATCATTTTACATGGTATAGAAAAAGAAGAACGTTAAAAAATTTGTTCTTGCTGTTTTTTATATACTAGCCATCACATACCAACCGGTTAGTATGTGATGGCTGGATGAAAAAATCGGAAGGAGTGATTTTGATGGCGGGGGTTTATAATGAAACGATTCCTGTGCGAAAAGGAGAAGAATTAAATTTAGAAGTTCTTGAATCCTTTTTGAGAAAAAATATTGACCATCTCCCAGATGCCCCTTTAGAATTGCTGCAATTTTCAGCTGGGCATTCCAATTTAACGTATCAAATTAAAATAGGAGATTGGGAGGCTGTTTTAAGAAGACCGCCATTAGGACCTGTTGCACCAAAGGCCCATGATATGGAAAGGGAATTCAACATTATTTCTGCCATCCATCCATTTTTTGATGCTGCACCAAAGCCAATATTGTTTTCCAATGATGAGTCGATTGTTGGAAGCCCCTTCTTCTTAATGGAAAGAAAACATGGAGTCCTTCTAGACACAGCTTTTCCGAGCCATATTCAACCAACTAAAGAGTTAGGCAGACGGTTGTCGGAAATTATGGTGGACCAGCTTGTCAATCTTCATTCCATCGATTTTAAACAAACGGAATTAGTGAAGATGAGCAAACCTGAAGGCTTTATGGAACGGCAAGTCCATGGCTGGATTTCTAGATTTCAGAAGTCTAAAACAGATGAAATTGAAGAAGCAGAATTGGTAATGAAATGGTTAGCAGAGCATATACCGTTACGGGATGAAGCAACGATTATTCATTATGATTATAAATTCAACAACGCCATGTTTAATGAAGAATTAACGAAAATGGTTGGATTATTTGATTGGGAGATGACGACAGTAGGCGATCCGCTTGCCGATCTTGGGGTTGCCATGAGTTATTGGGTGCAAGGCGATGACCCGAAACTGTTGAAAGTAATGTTTGGGGAACCCCTTATTACAGTAATGGATGGGTTTATGACAAGGGATGAATTTATCGAAGCCTATGCAAAGAAAAGCAAACGCGATGTGGACAATATGCAGTTTTATATGCTCTTTGCTTATTTTAAATTAGCGGTCATTGCCCAGCAAATTTACTATCGCTACAAGAAAGGGCAAACGAGGGATGAACGTTTTGCCAAGTTTGGTCAATTAGTAAAATCTCTTATCGTTTATATCAATGAAAAGCTAAATTCATAGGAAACATTGTCAAACAAAGGGGCGGCATAATGGGAAAAATTCACCTTCTCTTAACAAAGGAAGAAATTGATGAGGAAAAAATAAAAGAAGGAAATAAAATTGTTGTAGTTTTGGATGTCTTGCTAGCAACGACCACCATCACTTCCGCTTTGCATAATGGAGCCACTGAAGTTGTCCCGGTGATGAATTCTTTGGAAGCATTGGAAGCGGCAAAAGCATATGAAGAGGGGCAATATATCCTTTCCGGTGAAAGTAAAGCAAAACCCATTGAAGGATTTGTTTATCCAAGTCCATCCATCCTTCGGGAAAAAGTAAAGGGAAAAGCTTTAATTGTATCTACGACGAATGGTACAGTTGCGATTCGAAAAGCCTCTGGTGCAAAAAGGACTTATGTTTCGTCTTTATTGAATAATCCTTTTGTGGCGGAAAAGGTGAAGGAACAGGGATTAGAAGAGACGATTCTTGTGATATGTTCCGGTACTTCTGGAAAGTTGAGTTTAGAAGATTTTTATGGAGCAGGGCATTTTCTTTCCTGTTTGTTGGAGCATGATGATGGACAGTTGAAATTAACCGATGCGGCAATGGCAGCCCTTCTATTTTATAAAGGAAATGCTGGTGATGCCTTTGAAATTTTCCGTTCTTCTTATGTCGGGAAATTATTTGAAAAAAATCAGTTCATTGATGAATTAGCCTTTGCAGCGCAGCAAGGGACGATTCCCATTGTTCCGATTTTAAAAGGGCAAAAAATTGTTGCAGAACATTCTATAAAGCTATAGTACAAAAATTATTTTTTTGAATATTCGAGATTTTGAAATGGAGGTATTGCGTTTGAACACAGTGCATATCAAATTTTGGCCAAAACGGCTCACAAAAACATTAACGACGCCTAAAACAACTCTATATGATAATCTCGTGGTGACGGCAAGAAGATATCCCGATAAAACAGCAGTCTACTACTATGGGGCGCAGTATAGTTATCAAGAAATCTTGCAGCAAGTGAATAATTTAGCCGGATACCTTCAACAAAAATTGGACGTTCAACCTGGAGACAGGGTGATTTTATATATGCAAAATTCCCCACAATATCTCATTGCTTTTTATGCGATATTGCGGGCAAGAGCGATCGTTGTACCAATTAACCCGATGAATACGACGAATGAACTTTCTTATTATATTAAAGATTGCGAAGTGAAAACAGCAATTGTTGGGCAAGAGCTGTTCCCTCAAATTGAACCGCTCCAAGGAAGCACTTCGTTGGAACATATCATTGTAGCAACTTATTCTGATTATTTGCCGGAAGAATTGAAGATTGACAATTTATCAAGCGAATTAACTGCTCCTAGAAAAGAAAATCTCAAAGGGGCTTGTCTAAAAAGTCCATAAAAACAGAGCGAATGGAGAAAACAATGAGTTTTTCCATTCGCTCTGTTTCCTTATTTTTGAAATTGGTTTGGGAATTTTTGCAGTTCTTCAAAGGAAAATAGGCTTTCTTGTAGAATATACAAAGTGACTTCCTCCTTTTGAATTTTTTGTTGTTTCGTCACTTCAAAAATTCTACAAATAAGGGGTGAAGTCCTTTTTTATGCTTTAGAAAACCTTATGACTCTTGGGTTGAAAAATGTGCAAAATGCTCAAATAATAAAAAGAATATTGGTACAGTGAAAATTATTAATAAAAATACTATTGAGGAGAATACTGAAAGAAAAAATTGGAAAAAATTTTTTAATCAGCAAGAAAAAATACCTAACCGAGAAATTACAACATTACGAGTAAATCAAAATACACACAAAAAAATAAAAGCACTCGTTGAGATGTAAACGATAAAATAAAATCAACAGATTCCGCTCATTTGGATTGAACACTTTTTCACTATCAAATACACTTCTAATAAACTAGTTTATTAAGTTTATTGTCAATTTCATTCTATAAAAAAGGACGATTTTTTTGTACCCTAAAAACAGAAAAAAGGGCTGAGCCGAAGGTCGATTCAATCGACTTTTCGGACAGCCCCTTAGAAGAAACAATAACGCCTTTTCCTTATGAAGGGAAAAGCGATGATGTAATAGTTTTGCCATACACTTCAGGCACTACCGGTTTGCCTAAAGGTTGCATCCATACAAATGAAACAGTTCAAGCCAATGTTGTAAGTGCAAGCTATTGGCTAAATACTACATCTGATGCCGTTCATTTAACGACTTTGCCTTTATTCCATGTGACAGGCATGGTGCATAGTATGCATGCGCCAATTTTTACAGGGTCTGCAATGGTTATTTTAACAAGATGGAACCGAGAACACGCCGTTCAATTTATTCAAGATTATAAATGCACCCACTGGATTAATATTAGCACAATGGTGATTGATTTCTTGGCGAATCCCAAATTAAGAGAATACGATTTATCTTCCCTTTCAGTTATTGCTGGGGGAGGCGCTCCTTTGCCGGAAGCGGTGGGCGAAAAATTATTTGAGGCTACTGGCTTAAAGTTTGTAGAAGGCTATGGGCTATCTGAAACCATTTCCCATACGCACTTTAATCCGCCTGATCGACCAAAACTGCAATGTTTAGGAGTTCCTGCTTTTGAAGTAGATGCGCGAATCATAGATCCTGTGACTTTGAAAGAACTAGGAGTAGGTGAAGTAGGAGAAATTGTTGTAAACGGTCCTCAAGTATTTAAAGGATACTATAATCAGCCTGAAGAAACAGAACAAGCTTTTGTTGAACTAGATGGGAAAAAATTTTTCCGCACTGGCGATATTGGACGGGTGGATGAGGAAGGATACTTCTTTATTGTGGACCGTGTCAAACGGATGATTAATGCATCTGGCTTTAAAGTGTGGCCTACGGAAGTGGAGTCCATTTTGTATAAACATCCAGCGATTCAGCAAGCTTGTGTTGTCGGCGTTCCATACCCAAAACGAGGTGAAACGGTAAAGGCATTTGTCATTTTAAATGATGACTATGTTGGAAAGGTAACGGAAGAGGAAATTATTGAATGGTCAAAAGGGCAAATGGCCGCTTATAAGTACCCAAGAATTATAGAGTTTAGAAAAACATTGCCAACAACAGCAAGCGGAAAAATTTTATGGAGACAACTGCAAGAAGAAGAATGGAAGATGAAAGCAAAATAATTGTGATTGCAATTAAGCTTGTAATTCCCAAAACCTTCTCCTAATAAAAAAGAAGCAGGGCGCACGTTGCCCTGCTTTCTATATGTGCGCCCGGCATGTACATGAACGATAGGGTGTAAGTCCCGAACCCCGAAGACAGAAGTAGAGGTTAGCTCAACGTAAGGATGTCCGTGATGACGCGGAATCTGAAGGAAGCTGGAGGCAAAACACCGGTCTGAGGAACACGAACTTCATACAAGGCTAGGTATGATTGAGTGAGTTTGCAAAACAAAACAAAGCTCTTTCTGTCGAAGGTCATATCGAGTAAATGAGGCGGATAGATGGTGTGAAAGTGCATGTACTTACCCGGGGAGGTCTGGCGGATAGGTGAAGTACGCTTCATAACCTACTTAGTGATAAGTAGCTGAACCGTCAGAAGTCAGCAGAGGTCATCGTATTAGTTGGTCTAGAACAACTAAGAAGGACCGAACAATTAAGAGAGAATCGCCCTTGGCATTCAGTGGGTCATGATGAACACAGAAAACGTAGTACCTCACTTGAGGAAGGAAGCGGTGGATTCCGTGGAAGACCTCTTGGGGGATGGAGTGACCACTGGCATAAAGAGAACAGCTATTCACGGAAGTTATAAAAACTTGCGTCAATGATCTTAATTGAACCGCCGTATACGGAACCGTACGTACGGTGGTGTGAGAGGACGGGAGTTAATCACTCCCTCCTACTCGAATTATAAGGAAGTTTCTATGAAGGTTTATGGCGGATTGAAAGCTATTTGATATATCCTTTTTCAAGTAAAAATTCAATCAATTGATTTTTGCATTCCTCAATGGAATATTTTTCGCTGTCCACGACAATTTCCGGATTGTCCGGCGCTTCATAAGGGGCGCTGATGCCCGTAAAGTTTGGAATTTCATTATTTCGGGCTTTTTTGTACAACCCTTTCGGATCTCTGCGTTCACATTCTTCAATGGAACATTGTACATACACTTCGATAAATTCATCTGCTTCCACAAGGGATCGGACTAATGCCCGGTCTTCTTTATACGGGGAGATGAAAGCCGTCAATACGATTTGGCCGCTTTCTACAAAGAGTTTGGATACTTCGCCAATGCGGCGGATGTTTTCCTTTCTAGATTGTTCGTCAAAGCCCAAATCTTTGTTCAGACCGTGGCGGATATTGTCACCGTCGAGCACAAAGGCTTGATTGCCCCGTTCAAATAGTTCTTTTGCCAGTGCATTGGCAATGGAAGATTTTCCAGATGCCGAAAGTCCTGTGAACCATAGAATGAAACTGTGATGGCCATTTTTCTTTCTGTAGTCTGCTTTTGTGATGGATGTATCATGCCATACGATGTTTGAACTCATTATAACAACTCCTTATGAATGAACTTCTTCCCGAAGTCCGCGGATTAAGACTTCTACCACTTCTTTGCGGCTGAATGTGCTTGGCGGGATTTCTCCGTTGTGCAACATTTCCCGCACTTTTGTACCGGATAAGATGATGCGAGTGGATGCATCGTGCGGGCACGTTTTTGTTGTGGCCATTCCGTCGCAAGCTGTGCAATAGAAGCTATGTTCAAATTTAAGCGGCGTGATGCCGATTTCTTCCGGTTTGAATTGGTCAAAAATCTTTTGGGCGTCGTAAGTGCCGTAATAGTTTCCGACACCGGCATGGTCACGGCCAACAATGAAGTGCGTGCAGCCGTAGTTTTTGCGCACCAATGCGTGGAAAATCGCTTCTCTCGGTCCGGCGTAGCGCATCGCTGCAAGGAACACGCCTAAATGCACCCGATCTTTCGGATAGTAATTATCGAGCAATACTTCATAGCTTTCCATGCGGATATGGGCTGGAATATCATCGGATTTTGTTTCTCCCACTAAAGGATTGAGGAAAAGCCCGTCGACGATTTCCAGAGCTACTTTTTGGATGTATTCATGGGCGCGGTGTACTGGATTTCTTGTTTGGAAACCAACTACTGTTTTCCAACCTTTTTTCTCAAATAATTTCCGTGTTTCAATTGGGTCGTAAGTGTGGTCGGGAAATTGTTTTTTCGTTCTTTTTATAAGGGTGATTTTCCCGCCGACATACACATTCGGACGGTCAAACAATTTTTTCACGCCGGGATGGTTTAAATCATCAGTTCCATATACATTTTTGGCTTCAACGGTTTTATCCGGTTTATAAATATCTTGAATTTCAATCATTCCATATACTTCTCCATCAAAAACTAACTTGGCTTTTTCGCCAATTTTTAATGTGCCAGCCAGTTCTTCTGTTACCGGAAGCGTAATGGGAATGCTCCAAACAATGCCGTTTGCTAAGCGCATATTTTCTACTACGCTTTTATAATCTTCCTCGGATAAGAAGCCTTCTATTGGGCTATAAGCACCTACGCCGATTAATTCCAAATCGCTGATGGCAATTCCATCAAGGGGAATTTCTTTTTGCAAATGTTCATATGGTTCATTAGGGTCGTAGGCGTTCACCAATACGCCGCCATGGGGTTGAATGGTTGTCATTTTTCATTCCTCCTAATCAACATGTAATCCACATTCTGTTTTATTGAAACCTGCCCATCTGCCGGAACGCAAATCATCCAATGTATAAGCCGGTTTTGTACAGTGGGCGCATCCGATGCTAGGGTAGCCTTGGTCATGGAGCGGATTGTAATCCAACTGATGTTTGCTTACATAACGCCACACATCTTTCCAAGTCCAATGAATCAACGGACAGATTTTAACGGATTGGAACTTATTATCTTTGTTCAGGAAGTTCACATGTTTTCTAGTTTCCGATTGTTCCCGGCGCAATCCGGAAATCCATGCTTTCGCACCGGTCAAAGTTTCCCGGAGAGGGATGATTTTCCGGATTTCGCAACACTTATTTGGATCTTTTTTCCAGAGTTCATCTCCATATAATTTTGCTTGTTCTTCCAATGAAATGTCTGGTTTTTTTAGTATGATGTTTAACGATGGATATCTTTTCTTCACCTTTTCAATGGTTTCATAGGTTTCTTTAAAATGAACCTCCGTATCTAAAAAGACGATATTGGCATCAGCCTTCACTTTTGAAATCAAGTCGATTAGCACGATGCCTTCGATGCCGAAGCTGCAGGCATAAATGACTTCATCTCCGTAATGGTTATAAGCCCACTTTAGAACATTCAATGCTCCTTTATAAGTTTCATCCACTTCAAAATCGATATATGAATCTTGCCATGTTTGATAAGTTAACATGCGATTCCTCCTTAAATGAAAAAAGAGGACGTTTTAATGTAATAAAAAATTGTTAGTACATTAAAACGCCTCTAGTTTTCTAGTCAGCGTATTAATTTATTATTTATTTAAAGTATACTATTTTAATTGGATAAATCAATATTAAAATCCGATTTTATAAATTTTTTAAAAACCTTGTTGACTTATCGGAAAAATTGGATTATTGTATGAAACAAAGAATAACACTTTTTAAGTGTAACCAATCAGACAAACTGAAGGTTGCCTGCATGGACCCTTGGAATGGGGAAATGGTGGGCAACCTTCTATTTTATTTAAAAGAATAAAGGAGAGATGGGAATGAAAAAGAAAAAAAGACTACTATTATTTTTTGGAATTATTTCACTTTTATTGCTTTTGACAGCTTGCGGAAAAGAAGAGTCAAGCAGCAATGAATCATCAAACAACGCGGGTGAAAACAAAACGACAGAAACTTCAGAAGCAAAAAAAACAGTAGAATTATTAAATGTTTCTTATGACCCAACACGGGAATTATATGAAGAATTCAACAAAGCTTTCGCAGCTCATTGGAAAGAAAAAACTGGCCAAGAAGTGACAATCCAGCAATCCCATGGAGGATCTGGCAAACAAGCGAGATCCGTTATCGATGGTATTGAGGCGGACGTTGTAACTCTTGCTTTAGCCTATGACATCGATGAAATTGCATTAACGCGCCAATTATTAAATGAAGATTGGCAAAAAGAATTTGAATACAATTCTTCTCCATATACTTCTACAATTGTTTTCTTAGTGCGCAAAGGCAATCCTAAAAATATTAAAGACTGGGATGACTTAACGAAAAAAGGTATTTCAGTGATTACGCCAAACCCAAAAACAAGTGGCGGTGCCCGTTGGAATTACTTAGCGGCATGGGCGTTCGCAAGCAGAAAATATAACGGCGATGAAGCAAAAATTAAACAATTTATGAAAGATTTATATAGCAATGTAGAAGTGTTGGATTCAGGAGCCCGCGGTTCTACAACAACATTTGTGGAACGTGGCATTGGCGATGTGTTGATTGCTTGGGAAAATGAAGCGTTTCTATCCCTCAAAGAATTTGGCGAAGATGAATTTGAAATCGTGACGCCTTCTTTAAGTATACTAGCAGAGCCTCCAGTGGCTATTGTAGATAAAATCGTTGATAAAAAAGGAACTCGAGAAGTGGCAGAAGCATACTTGAAATATTTATACAGCGATGAAGGGCAAGAAATTGCAGCGAAAAACTTCTACCGTCCACGCAATGAAAAAGTGCTAGAAAAATATAAAGACCAATTCAAAGATTTAGAGTTAGTGACAGTAGAAGAGTTTGGCGGCTGGCAAGAAGCGCAAAAAACGCATTTTGCAGATGGCGGTACATTTGATGAAATTTATCAATAATTGAAAGCTTGAGACCATCAGCATAAAGGAACATTTTATTTCCTTTATGCTGGATCTTCATATTAAATGGAGTGATTTTTAGTGGAATTCACATTAAAAAGAAAGAAAAAGAATACCATCATTCCTGGATTTTCCCTTACCCTCGGCTATGCGATGCTTTATTTAAGCATCATTGTACTATTGCCTTTAGCGATGATTGTTGTGAATACCCTCTCCCTTAGCTGGAGTGAATTTATCGGAATCATTACGCATCCTCGTGCAGTAGCTTCATATAAATTGAGTTTCGGTAGCGCCTTTATTGCAGGGCTTATTAACGTGCTTTTTGGAACGATTATTGCGTGGGTGCTAATCCGCTACGATTTTCCGGGAAAAAAAATAATCGATGGACTTGTGGATTTGCCCTTTGCATTGCCAACCGCGGTAGCAGGGATTGCCCTTACCACTCTTTATGCCCCAAACGGCTGGATTGGGCAATTTTTTGATTTTAAAATTTCCTATACACCTCTTGGAATCGTGATTGCCCTGACTTTTATTGGGCTGCCCTTTGTTGTTCGGACGGTGCAGCCGATCTTGCAAAATTTGAGCAGGGAAGTTGAGGAAGCTTCCGCAAGCCTTGGGGCGAATCGATTCCAAACTTTAGTAAAAGTCATTTTGCCTGAGTTGTATCCGGCGATGATTACCGGATTTTCATTAGCCTTTTCTCGGGCGCTCGGAGAATATGGTTCGGTTGTGTTTATTGCAGGGAATATGCCGATGAAAACGGAAATTACTCCGCTCATTATAATGACAAAGCTTGAACAATACGATTACGTCGGGGCTACAGCCATTGCTGTTGTCATGCTTGTCGGTTCCTTTGTGGCCTTGTTGATTATTAATTTTATTCAATGGAGAATAAATCGAAAATTTAATTATTAGGAAGGAGGGCCATTGAATGACGAAACCGTTGGATGTGGAGCGAGCAGTGCCTGTTGTGAAGAAAGCGGTGAATCCTTATCCTTTGAAGGAATCGGCGATTGTGAAATGGTCGCTTATTACGGTTGCATTGCTTTATATTAGCCTTTTTTTAATTCTTCCTCTGATTTCAATTTTTGTGACGGCCTTCGAAAAGGGGTGGAATACGTATGTGGCGTCCATTGTAGACCCGCATGCCCTTGCCGCCATTAAACTGACCATTACCGTTGCACTGATTGTAGTGCCGCTTAATGCGATTTTTGGGATTGCTGCAGCTTGGGCGATTACGAAATTTTCCTTTAGGGGAAAAAATCTTTTCATTACTTTGATCGACTTGCCCTTTGCCGTTTCCCCCGTTATTGCAGGGTTGATTTTTATTTTGCTTTTTGGCGCACAAGGTTTATTCGGCGATTGGCTCTTTGAACATGATATAAAAATCGTCTTTGCCTTGCCCGGAATTATCCTTGCCACATTATTCGTCACTTTCCCTTTTGTTGCACGGGAATTAATTCCTTTAATGCAGACCCAAGGGATTACGGAAGAAGAAGCGTCCATCTCATTGGGTGCAGGCGGATGGAAAACCTTTTTCTATGTGACGCTGCCAAATATTAAATGGGGATTATTGTACGGCTTGATTTTGTGCAATACCCGTGCAATCGGCGAATTTGGCGCTGTATCTGTTGTTTCGGGGCATATCCGCGGGCAGACGAACACAATGCCGCTACATATTGAAATTTTGTATAACGAATATCAATTTACTGCGGCTTTTGCCGTTGCCTCATTAATGTCCATATTGGCCATTATTACCATTATCGTAAAACACATAATTACTTGGAAAGCAAAAGAAGTTTAGGGGGATTATTATGGGGATTCAAATTCAAAATGTATCTAAGTCCTTTGGTTCATTTCAAGCATTGAAAGATATTTCCGTTGATATAAAATCCGGCGAGTTGATTGCACTTTTAGGTCCTTCCGGATCTGGCAAAACGACGCTTCTCCGCATTCTTGCAGGGCTTGAGGGGCTTGATGAAGGAGCGATTTTATTTGACGGTGAAAATATCACCAATGTCAGCCCAAAAGAGCGAAAAGTCGGTTTTGTGTTCCAACATTATGCTTTATTCCGGCATATGACGGTATTTGAAAATGTGGCCTATGGGTTGAAAGTTCGTCCAAGAAAAACACGGCCATCGAAACAAGAAATTGAGAAAAAAGTAAACGATTTATTGAAGCTGGTGAAACTGGAAAATTTCCAAGACCGCTATCCATCCCAGCTTTCTGGGGGCCAGCGCCAGCGTGTTGCATTGGCTAGAGCCCTTGCGGTGGAGCCAAAAGTGCTTCTTTTAGATGAACCTTTTGGCGCATTGGATGCGAAAGTTCGGAAAGAGCTGAGAAGATGGCTTCGACAGCTGCATAATGAGTTTCATGTGACGAGCATTTTTGTAACCCACGACCAAGAGGAAGCCCTTGATGTGGCAGACCGCATCATTGTAATGAACAACGGGAAAATTGAACAAATCGGCACGCCGGATGAAGTGTATGAAAATCCAAGAACACCTTTCGTATATGATTTCTTGGGAAATGTGAACATCTTTAGAGGTCGCTTGCATAATGGCAAGCTGCAGCAAGGGCAATTTGAAATTAACGCCCCTCATTATTTAGATTCCCATGATGAAGCAGTTGGATACGTCCGCCCACATGACATCCAAATTGAGAAGGAGCAAGTGAATCATGAAACGGTGGCTGCAAAAATCACCTTCGTCCATATCGTCGGCCCGACTGCAAGAATTGAATTGCAAAGGGAAGATACCGGCGAATATTTAGAGGCGGAATTGCCAAAAGAACAATATAAAGCTTTAAATATCAAAAAAGACGACATTGTTTATGTGCGTCCTAAGCAATTAAAAGTGTTTATTCCTGAAGATTTCTCCATCTAAATGATGCTAAATTGCTTCCCTTATTGTTTATATAGATTTTCCCCCGAAAAGTTCGATTCCCCTATTGCGGAATCGAACTTTTTTGTATAATCGTTTATACTTTTATAGAGAAAAATGCGATAAAATGGAGAGGAAAACATGATCAAAATTGGCCTAACTGGATGGGGGGACCATCCTTCGCTATATAGGGAAAATGCTGCGAAGAAGGATAAACTTTTTGATTACAGCGCTCATTTTCCAATTGTGGAAGTAGATACATCCTTTTACGCCATTCCAACGCTGAAGAATATTGAAAAATGGGCGGAAGAAACACCGGACACTTTTCAATTTATTGTGAAAGCCTACCAAGGAATCACAGGCCATCAAAGGGATGAGCTTCCATACGAAACAAAACAGGAGATGTTTAATGCCTTTCGGAAGTGTGCCGATGCTTTTAACAAATTCAATAAATTAGCTATGGTGCTAGTGCAATTTCCGCCATGGTTTGATTGTACTTCTCAAAACGTCATATATATTTTGTATGTGAAGCAGCAATTGGAAGGGTTGCCAATCGCCGTGGAATTTCGCAACCAAACATGGTATCAGCAAGGAAGAGATGAGGCGACAATTCAATTTTTAAAAGATCAGGGCCTCATTCATACCGTTTGTGATGAACCGCAAGCTGGCGTTGGTTCGGTGCCTTTTGTTCCGAAAGCAACGGATAAAAAAGTGCTTGTGCGCCTTCATGGGAGAAATGTGTATGGATGGCGAAATAACGGGGCTCCTAATTGGCGGGAAGTGCGCTTTTTATATGATTACAATCGAAAAGAGTTGGAAGAATTGGCAAGGCACCTAAAAGAATTAGAAGCGGATGCGGAAGAAGTGTATGTCCTTTTTAACAATAATTCGGGACATCATGCCGCCAAGAATGCAAAAATGCTTCAAGAAATATTAAATATTCAATATGAAGGGCTTGCACCGAAGCAATTAAATCTTTTTGAAGGGGAATTTTAATGGAAAATGTGCTTCTTGCAATCATTGCGCTTTGTGCTGGAATCCTTGGCTCTCTCGTTGGTTTAGGGGGAGGAGTAATATTAATTCCGGCAACGCTGTATTTTGGGGTTACGTTAGGCTTATTCCCTGACATCACGCCTCAGCGAGTGGTCGGTCTATCTGTTGTGATGATGATTTTTACCGGCCTTTCATCCACTATTTCCTATATGAAATCAAAGCAAGTGGATTTTTTTAGCGGCTGGATTTTTTTTATCGGCAGTGCGCCTGGTGCAATTTTAGGGGCTTGGCTCAATAAAGGGCTAAATATCGATTCATTTAATTTATATTTCGGTATTTTATTAATCGTCTTGTCCGCATTATTATTTGTTCGGGATCGATTAAAGCCGATTCATTGGTTCCTTGAACATGGCATTAAGCGAAGTTTTACCGACCGCCAAGGCCAGACTTTTGAATATGGCTATCCAATCTGGTTTGCGGTATGCTTTACTTTTTTTGTCGGCATGCTTTCAGGGTTGTTTGGCATTGGAGGCGGTTCTTTAATCGTTCCGGCCATGGTGCTTTTATTCCGTTTTCCGCCCCATGTTGCCGTTGCCACATCGATGTTTTTGGTGTTTTTAACATCCATCATTAATTCCATGAGCCACATCTATTTAGGAAATGTTCCTTGGCATTATACCGTTCCGGTGATTGTGGGGGCTTATATGGGAGCGAAATTGGGAGCGGCTTTAAACAAACGGATGAAATCCAAAACGGTTGTTCTCGTATTGCAAATCGTTATGGTGTTGATCGGGATCCGTTCTATAATAGAAGGGCTAGTTTAATGTTGAGAGATGGTGAGCAGTTTGCTTGAAACAATTCATTTTTATCATACCAATGACATACATAGCCATTTCGAATATTGGCTGCGTTCGCAATATTTTATTCGAAATGAGCGGCTAAGTTTTGCCAAAAAGGGGGAGCCTAGTTTTTTATTCGATTTGGGCGACCATTTGGACCGTTCTAACATTTATACGGAAGCAACGCTCGGTTTAGGAAATGTGAGGCTGTTGAATGAAGCGGGGTACGATGTGGTGACCATCGGCAATAATGAAGGCATCACCCTTGCCTTCGAAGAGCTTTTTCATTTATATGATGAAGCAAATTTTGAAGTGGTTGTTGCCAATTTGAAGGCTGAGAGCGGCGAGAATCCGAAATGGCTAAAGCCTTATACGATTTTAAGGACAAAACATGGCACAAAAATTGGCGTGATTGGTGCAACCGCCTTTTATGAACTGTTTTATAAAGAGCTTCATTGGGATATTACCGAACCGAGAAAAGAGATTTTATCCCTTGCGAAAAAATTGAGAAAAGAAGTGGATATTTTGCTGTGCCTTTCCCATTTGGGCATTACAGAGGATGAATTATTGGCGCAGGAATGCCCGGAATTGGATGTGATTTTTGGCGCCCACACCCATCATTTTTTAGAAGAAGGGAAAATGGTGAACGGGGTGCTTCTTACAGGCTGCGGCAAATTCGGAGCTTATACAGGGCATTTGAAAATTCAGTTTGATCATAAAAATCGGGAAATTGTCTGCAAAGAAGAATTTGTGATTGATAATGCACTGCTGCCGGAAATCGAGGGGGAAGTGGAATTTCTTGAACAACTGTCCAAAACAGGCAAAGAGCTAATGGGGGAAACGCTCTTTCAAACGACAAAAAGCTACAATAAAGAATGGTTCCATCATTCCCAGATTTCAAGGCTCTTTGCAAAAGCCATATTGGAACATACCGGCGCTGATTGTGCGATGTTCAATGCTGGCATCTTTTTGGACGGTTTGAAAAAGGGGAATATCACCCGATATGATATTCATCGGATTTTGCCCCACCCTATCAATTTATGTGTAGTGGAGTTGACAGGTCGCCAGCTGAAAGAAGTGTATTTGCAAGCAAAAAACGAAGAGTGGTCCCAGCTGGAATTGAAGGGGCTGGGATTTAGAGGATTAATTTTTGGAAAGATTTTAACCTATGATTTTTCCGTCAATAAAAACCGCGAATTGGTTGTGCGGGGGGAAGTCTGCGATTTAAATAAAACTTATCAATTAGTAACCCTCGATCTCTTTACCTTTGGCTATTTTTTTCCAAACTTCAAATATGCCAAAAAGAAATATTATTTGCCATATTTTCTGAGGGATGTGTTCATTGAATATTGCAAACGCCATTTCTAGAATTCATGCTTAGAATAGTCATCTCCTCCTAGTCATAAAATTTGCTAGGAGGAGATTTTTTGTTTTACCGAAAACCTCAAAGAATGATGGTCAGGGCGCCGAAAAAAAGAAGAAAAGGCGCGAACCGATTTGCTTTATTTCTCATGAGTTTCGTGGTGGCAGTGGTATTATTTTTATATTTTTTAAATTCTCGATTAATGCCTATTTACTTAGATTATGCGGAAGTGCAAACCCGTAAAATTGCGTCGAGCGTCGTCAGCAAAGCGGTGAATGCCAGAACCTCCAGCGTCTTAGACATTAATGAAATCATTGAAGATTTGCCTACAGAATCCGATTATATGTTGACGACGAAATTTAATACGGAAATTATTAACCAAGTTCGGGCAGAAACAACCGCCCTTGTGAAGGAACATCTGGAAATGGCTGAAAAGGGAGATTTATCTCAGCTTCCGGATTTAGATAATATAGAGTATGATGTGTCGGAAATTCAAAAAGGGGATGGCATCGTTTTTCTTGTTCCCCTTGCTGAAGCCTTAAATCTTCCTTTGCTCGGAAACTTAGGGCCAAAAGTGCCGATTCGCTTCCACATCATTGGAAATGTGACAAGCGATGTTTCCACTAAGATTACAGAGTTTGGAATTAATAATGCCCTTGTAGAAATCAGCATTAATTTTAAAGTGAATGTTCAAATTATTGTTCCTTTTGCCAGCAAAACGACAACGGTGGAGCAAACCATCCCAGTAGCTATTGGGCTGACAAGAAGCCAAGTGCCGAATATTTATACAAACGGTGGAGATGGAGCACAGCCTTCTGTAGAAGTGCCGGTTCCATATGAATAATAAGAATTTTTTCTCGGACTTGCGATATTGTCAGTTGTTGCAAAAGCGTTATCATGTTATATTGACAAGTAGATGTAACTTTTTTCTGAATCGATAGGGGCTGATACGAATGAGCGAGAAAGAAATTTTGAGAAAACCCGAATGGTTAAAGATAAAATTTAATACGAATGAAGAATATAGAGATTTAAAAAAATTGATGCGGGAGAAAAACTTGCATACCGTTTGCGAAGAAGCCCGATGCCCGAATATACATGAATGCTGGGGCCAAAGAAGAACGGCAACGATGATGATTTTGGGCTCTGTTTGTACGCGTGCCTGCCGATTCTGTGCGGTGAAGACGGGGCTTCCTACAGAACTGGATTTGGAAGAGCCGGAACGTGTGGCAGATTCAGTGAAAATCATGAATTTAAAACACGTGGTCATCACAATGGTTGCGCGGGATGACTTAAAAGATGGCGGAGCGGGCATCATGGCTGAAACAATCCGTGCAATCCGCCGCAAATCTCCGCAAACATCCATAGAAGTGCTTCCCTCCGATTTAGGTGGAGTGGAGGAAAATTTACGGATTCTTATGGATGCAAGACCGGATATTTTAAACCATAATATTGAAACAGTAAGGAGACTTACGCCACGGGTTCGCGCCCGCGCCACTTATGACCGTTCGTTGGAATTTTTGCGCAGAGCGAAAGAAATGCAGCCGGATATCCCTACAAAATCTTCTTTAATGATTGGCCTTGGCGAAACATGGGAAGAAATTTTGGAAGTAATGGACGATTTGCGGGCCAACAATGTGGATATTATGACAATCGGCCAATATTTGCAGCCAACAAAAAAACATTTGCCTGTAAAGAAATA
The DNA here is from genome assembly GCF_004331915.1 of Ureibacillus thermophilus. Taxonomy (NCBI): domain Bacteria; kingdom Bacillati; phylum Bacillota; class Bacilli; order Caryophanales; family Caryophanaceae; genus Ureibacillus; species Ureibacillus thermophilus. Next base: position 2,539,496 of record NZ_CP036528.1, on the reverse strand, counting down.
TTATTCTCCTTTAGAGTTTGGAAAATTGCGCAAAATTGCCATGGAGAAAGGCTTCAAGCATTGTGAAGCAGGTCCTTTAGTTCGAAGCAGCTACCATGCAGATGAGCAAGTGAACGAAGCAACAAAAGCTCGACAACTCCAAGCTGAAATGTAATGTTGGAGGTGTTTCAATGATCGTAGTGGATGGGATTATGTATGAATTAGTTGAGAATTACCGCGATGGCTTTCAAGGGGAAGCCTTCGTAAACCGATATACGGATGTCCTTGCAAAATACGATTATATCGTCGGAGATTGGGGATATGGCCAATTAAGATTAAAGGGATTTTTCGATGACCGCAATCAAAAATCTACTTATGATAATAAAATCAGCACTGTTCAAGACTATTTATTTGAATATTGCAATTTTGGCTGTGCTTACTTTATTTTAAAGAAAATTGGCCGCATGCCGCAGGAAAGATATGTATCAGCTCCGAATGGACATTCTAGCGATAAAGGATAAAAATAGGCCATCTCCCATGCAGGAGATGGCTTCATTTTACGATAATAATTCCGTTAAATATTCTCTTAAATCTGCCGCTTCTTCTTCTGTTTTGTTAAAAACATATTCTAAATAGCCGGGCTCTTCCAAATCGTCGGGCCCGATGATGGCAAAGCGGCTAGATTGCATATCCAAAACGAGCACTTTTCCATAAAATTTGTTGGATTGAACAATGGCTAAATCATAGCGCAAACTTTTGCCAGTAAAGCTGACAAATCGTGTTTTTGTATCTTCTACTTCATCATATAAGAAAAAACGTTCCATTGTTTTTTGTTCTCCTTCCCATACTACATCATATGGTACTATAGAAGCGAGGCAACAATCAACTTTAGAATTGGGGGCATTAGTCATGTATTTCGTAGACCGAAATAAAATTACAAACACATTAAAATATTTAGATGAAATGATAGCCATTTTTGAACAAAAAGAAGATTGGTTAAAAGACGATATAACAAAACTCGCATTGGAACGCATCGCCCATAATGCCATTGAATCAGTCATTGATGTCGGCAACTTGATGATTGACGGATTCATTATGAGAGACCCAGGCAGCTATGATGACATTATTGATATTTTAATCGATGAGAAAGTAATCGCCGGCGAAAAAGAAAAGCCTTTTAAAGAATTGATCAGCTTGCGCAAAAATATCGTTCGTGAATTTATCCAAGTGGATATTGAAAAAGTATATGACGTGTTAAAAAATACTGTGCCATTCTTAAAAACATTTTCCGCAGAAGTCACACAGTATTTGGAAAATGAATTAGGGCCAGTGTCTGCATTTTTGCCGGAGGATCATGAATGAAACAGTATCGAGCATTTTGTTTTGATTTAGATGGCACCGTCTATCGGGGCAAGGAGGCCATTCCAACAGCGGTTAAGTTTATCCATCAATTGCAAGAAAAGAAATTAGACGTTTTTTTCGTGACGAATAATTCATCGAAAACCCCTTCCCAAATAAGAGAGACGCTAAAACAGTTTGGGATTGACGCCAGTGAAAAACAAATTTATTCCAGCGCTTTAGTCACTGCCAAATATGTAAAAGAACGTTTTGGACAAGCGAAAGTTTACGTCATTGGACAAGACGGCATCCGCCGTGCCTTCCAAGAGCAAAATATTGGGATGGTGGAAGAAAAGCCGGATGTAGTTGTGATGGGCATTGACCGGATGATTACCTATGAAAAATTGACGAAGGCTTGTCTTGCAGTTCAAAATGGAGCCGCATTAATTGGAACGAATGAGGATATCCGATTCCCAACGGAAGAAGGGTTCCATCCAGGAAACGGTTCATTTGTAAAGCTTGTAAGCCAAGTGTGCAATGTGGAGCCGATTTTTATGGGAAAACCGTCGCCGGTGATGCTGGAGATGATTCAGCAAGAATACGGGTATGGAAAAGAAGAGATGCTTATGATTGGCGATAATTACGATACGGATATTTTATGCGGCATCCGCTTTGGATGTGATACCGTCCACGTTAATACAGGAGTTGTGAAAGCAGAGGCAGTAAAGGAAAAAGAACTTCAGCCGACTTATTATGTAGAAGATTTAAGCGAGTTTCATATTTAACAAAATAAGGGCTGTCCTTTCGCAGCCCTTATTTATTAAAAAAGAGGATTTTCCTCTATATATGCATAGATTTTTTTCGTTAATTCTTCAGGTGTATCAGCCTCAACAACCTCCCCGTTTACGAGTGCATACAACTTCTCGGAACATAGCGTGCAAAAGTTCAAACATCCATATTCCAGTACATCAATATTTGGGTCATTTTCTAGAATGTCATAAGTTTCTTGCGCTCCCATGGCTAAGTTGGAAATGCAAAATTCAACTAGCGGATTCACTCCAATTCACCTCACTCAAAAGAAATCCTACTCTGAATTTTCTTATTCGTCAATAAAATCTGATTTTGTGAATTTATTCACAAAAAATATTGTGAAAGTCCTCACAATATTATATACTTATGATTGTGTAGAAATTGTGAACTTTTTGGATAAACTAAATTAGGGGAGTTTACTATGAAGAGACTTGTATTACTTGGCGGCGGTTATGGGAATATGCGTATGTTGTTGCGTTTATTGCCTAATCAATTCCCAGAGGATACTATTATAACATTAGTGGATCGAAACCCGTTCCATAGCTTGAAAACGGAATTTTATGCATTGGCAGCAGGAACAACAACAGATAAAAAAGTACGGGTGAATTTCCCGGAGCATGAACGTTTGGAAAAAGTGTATGGTGAGGTTACAAAAATCGATCGAAAAGAGAAAAAGATTTATTTTAATGATGGCCGTGAGATTTCATATGATGATTTAGTGATTGGACTTGGATGCGAGGATGATTATCACGGTGTTCCTGGTGCAGAAGAACACACATTAAGCATCCAAACGATTGCAAACTCTCGCAAAACTTTTGAAACATTGTGTGGGCTTCCTCCAGGTTCAACGGTAGCCATTGTAGGCGCCGGCTTAAGTGGCATTGAAATTGCAAGCGAATTAAGGGAAAGCCGCGCTGATTTACAAATTAAATTATTTGACCGTTCCAAACGCATTTTGCGCGCCTTCCCTGAAAAGCTCAGCAAATATGTAAAAGAATGGTTTGAAAGCAATAATGTTGAAATCATTTCAGAATCCAATATTACAAAAGTAGAACCTGGGAAGCTTTATAACCATGATGAAGTAATCGAAGTGGATGCAATTGTTTGGACAGCTGGTGTGCGCCCTGTAAAAATTGTCCGGGAAATGGATGCGGAAAAAGACAAAAAAGGCCGTCCGCTTGTCAATCAATATTTCCAATTAGTAGATGATGAGCATGTCTTTGTCATTGGAGACTGTGCATCATCAGATTTGCCTGCCAGTGCACAGCTTGCAGAAGAACAAGCAGACCGGGTGGCGCAAGTGTTGAAACTTCGCTGGAAAGGACAACCTCTGCCTGAAAAAATGCCGGAAATTAAATTAAAAGGCTTTATGGGCTCACTTGGCAAAAAACAAGGATTTGTCTATATTGCTGATAAAACGGTAACCGGCCGAATTGCCCGCCTTATGAAATCAGGCTTGCTTTGGATGTATAAACGACAAAATGAAAATTAATTGCAAAAATTCGCAAGTATCATGGCGGTACTTGCGAATTTTTATCGTGCGCCCGGCATGTACATGAACTATAGGGTGTAAGTCCCGAACCCCGAAGACAGAAGTAGAGGTTAGCCAAGAGCAAGGGTGTCCGTGGTGACGCAAAACTTGCGTCAATTATCTTAATTGAACCGCCGTATACGGAACCGTACGTACGGTGGTGTGAGAGGACGGGAGTTAATCGCTCCCTCCTACTCGATTTTTAGCCAGGTTATTCGGCAGGAACAAACCCTAATTTTTCTAATGCTTTAAAAACGGGCTGGATTTGGATGAATCCTTCCCCGACGACTTCATCATTAATGAGGACAAGGGGATAAAAAAATTCATCGTTCTGAATCCGCTCAGCGTATTCTTGGTCTCGAGGATCCGTTAGCGGCTGATCGATATCAATGTAGCGGATGTGAAAGGGCTGATTTGGGAATTTGCGGCGAATCGCAGCGTCCAGCCATTCATAGGTATCTTTAGAAGAAGGGGCGTTGACGCAGCTGGCGCAAATTTGATCAGCACCATAAACTTCTATTATGGGCATTTCTTTATTCATTTTATAACCCCTTTCCCAGCGATTTATAATGGATTTTTTCTCTTGTTCACATTATAATGATTTTAATGAAAGGAGTCGAGGAATATGACAAATGCCGAACAATTTGAACAAGTAAAAGAAGTTTTAGATAAATTGCGTCCGTTCTTACTTCGCGATGGAGGAGACTGCGAATTGATCGATGTGGAAGACGGCGTAGTAAAATTGCGTTTATTGGGCGCTTGCGGTTCATGCCCAAGCTCCACGATTACGCTTAAAGCAGGCATCGAGCGCGCATTGTTGGAAGAAGTGCCTGGCATTGTCGAAGTAGAGCAAGTATTTTGATTTAACAAGGCATGTTTGATTGAAAACGGTGTACTCTAAATGAGAATGGTGAGTACACCGTTTTGACTTATGACAGACCCAGTTCATATTTATTAACTCCATTCTGCTCAATTTCCGATGACTTCATACAATTTAGGGTAATCTTAAGTTTACCATTTGAATACACTTAGTGATTCATATGAACAAGTATACGAAAAGTATTGTTTAAATATATTAATACCGTGACGGATGTTGAAAGAGCAGTTTCGTTGTCAAAAATAGGTTTTCACTGCTATTATATTGTTTAAGGAAGGTGATACGGTTGACTACAGAAAAGAGAGTCATTGAGCTGACAGAAGCTGCCGCTTATCGCATAAAGGAAATGGCAAAACATAACGAAGAGGAAGGCTCCTGCTTGCGTGTGGCTGTTCACGGCGGTGGATGCAGCGGACTTACGTACGGCATGAATTTTGATCAGAATATCAATGAAGACGATTATACCGATGAGCAGCATGGCATTAAAATTCTGGTTTCCAAAGAAGATGCGCCGATTTTGATGGGAACAAAAATCGATTATAAACAATCCATGATGGGCGGCGGCTTCACGATCGACAATCCGAACGCCATTGCATCTTGCGGCTGTGGTTCATCGTTTAGAACGGCGAAAATACAAGGAAATCCGGAATCTTGCTAATTAAAAAATAAAAGCACGGGGTTATAAATACCAATAAAAAATAAGCATATACACAATCCTGAAAAAGTTTAAACACAACCCTAAAAACAGCATTTATGGATTGTAGATAACAGACCTGCCTTGATTGGTGATGTAAAAAAATACTAATCAAGGGAGGTCTTTTTGTATGTCCTTAAAAAAGCGTAAAAAACGAGTCACTAAAATATCAGAGGAAAAAAATTATCCTTCCCTTACTTTTGATGACGCATTAAATATTGTTATATCGGCTAAAATGGCCGAGGGGATACGAGATAGGACATTGAGGGATTACAAAAAAGATTGGAGTTATTTTATCAAATGGCTCAATAAAAACTATCCTGATTTAAAAACAGTTGATGAATTAACGCCGCAAATTTTTAGGGATTATATCAACTACTGTAAATATGACGCTGTCAAATATGAAGGACATAAGTATATACCAACACAAGATGAGGTAGGATTATCTGATACAACAATCAATATCCGTTTACGTGTGTATAAAGCGATATTTAATCATTTAGAGCGTGAGGATTTGATTCCTCATAACCCATTAACCAATGTCAAATTATTAAAACAGGATATAGACCTCACGAACTGTTTTACCGATGACGAAATCAAAGACCTGTTTAAACAACCATGTTTGACTGATTATGTAGGATTTAGGGATTATGTAGCTATGACAGTTTTATTAGATTGTATTTGATTCTCCATATGTTCAAAAACTTTTAAAAAATGTAAAATAGTGATGAGTAAGGACTGAGGGGGAGTATGTGTGAAGAATGAGCGTGGTAAAGTCTGGTTGGGAGCAGGGGCCGTTGTGGTCAACTCAGATGGAAAATGGCTTGTGGTAAAAAAGAAATATAGCGGCTTAAAAGGGGTATGGTCCATTCCCGCCGGATTTGTACAATATGGGGAAACGGCGGATGAAGCGGCTCTCCGGGAAGTAAGGGAGGAAACTGGAATTCACTGTATCGTCACTGGAATGGTCGGTTTCAGAACCGGGGTCATCCGGGGAGAAGTAAGCGATAATATGGCCATTTTTGCTTGCAGACCAATCAATGAAAATCAGCCGATACGGATTCAGGAGAAGGAATTGTACGATGCGAAATGGCTTTCGGTAAATGAATTATTAACTTGCGGAGAAGCTTCCGTCATGCTGCAGGAGATGGCCAGCGATTCATTGATCCGCCACCAGCTCTCTAAAAACGACGGGATTAATCCGGGAGACTGGTTCCAATACACGTCCTACCGCGTGTTTTTTAACAAATAAATATATTTTTTTTGTTTCAGACATACATTAAAAATAATAATTTTATAGAAAAGGAAAGGGGGATTTTCCGCTTCTGGACTGAGATTTCAGAAAATTGCAATAACGGAAGTGGCCGTTGATTCTTGTTTGAAGCAATCTTCTAAATTATGAAAAAAGTGGATGGGGGAAATGTATGAACGGACTTTCGATTGTAATCGGGGCCATTTGTATACTTGTCATCGGCTATCGGTTCTACGGCTATTTTTTCACGAAAAAAGTATTGCTGATTAACGACAAAAGACCGACGCCCGCACACGAACTGAATGACGGAAAAGACTATGTGCCGACAAATAAATGGGTCGCTTTCGGCCATCATTTTGCCGCGATTGCAGCGGCTGGCCCTTTGGTTGGTCCTGTACTTGCGGCCCAATTCGGCTATTTGCCGGGGCTGCTTTGGCTCTTGATTGGCGCGGTGATCGGGGGAGCGGTGCATGATGCCGTAGTATTGTTTGCATCCATGCGCCGAAAAGGGAAATCGCTTTCAGAAGTGATGAAGGAAGAACTCGGTCCGGTGGCCGCATTTTGTACGGGACTTGCCATGTTATTCATTATTACCATTACAATGGCCGGGCTTTCGATGGTTGTTCTCGGAGCTCTGGAAAGAAACCCGTGGGGTACATTTGCGGTTGCCATTACGATTCCGATTGCCATGCTTGTCGGAGTCGCATATAAGAAAACAGGAAATTTACTCGTGACGTCCGCCGTTGGATTTATTTTGCTGTTGATTGGTGTCTTTGCAGGTCCTTATATCCAGGATACGGTGTTGGGACAATGGCTGACGCTGGACCGCCAAACGCTTGCGCTGATCTTGCCGATTTATGCATTCTTCGCGGCGGCATTGCCTGTATGGTTTCTGCTTGCTCCAAGAGATTATTTATCCAGCTTTATGAAAATCGGTGTATTTATTGCACTGATTGTCGGCGTATTTTTTGTTAACCCTGTAATTCAATTTCCTGCGGTGACGGAATTTGTACATGGCGGAGGACCAATCATTGCCGGTCCTGTATGGCCGTTTGTTTCCATTACCATCGCTTGCGGCGCCATTTCTGGTTTCCATGCATTTATCGGTTCCGGTACGACGCCAAAGATGCTGGATAAATGGGAAGATATTCGCGTCGTAGGATTTGGCGCCATGCTTGTGGAAAGTTTGGTGGGGGTCATGGCGCTTATTGCGGCGACTTCCCTGCATCCGGCCGATTATTTTGCCATCAATGCAGCCCCGGCAGTGTTTGCCACATTGGGCATGGAAGTGGTCAATTTGCCTCAATTATCACAAGCAATCGGCATTGACCTGGAAGGAAGAACGGGTGGTGCCGTATCCCTGGCAGTTGGGATGACGCAAATCTTCACGGGTGTTCCGTGGTTTAGTCAAATGAGCAGTTATTTCTATCAATTTGTCATCATGTTTGAGGCGGTATTCATCTTGACTGCCATTGATGCCGGGACTCGTGTAGCACGCTACTTGATCCAGGATTTCTTGGGAGATGTGATTAAGCCGTTAAAACGGACAGATTGGATGCCGGGTACAATTATTGCCAGCGCCCTTGCATGTTTTATGTGGGGATATTTACTGTACACCGGAGAAATTGGTCCAATATGGGCGCTCTTCGGGGTATCTAATCAGCTGATGGCTTCCATTGGTTTGGTCATTGGTGCAACAGTCATTTTAAAAATTGCAGCAAAACGCATTTATGTGTTGACGTGCATCATCCCATTAGTATATCTGTATATTACCGTAAATGTTGCCGGTATATGGATGATCAAAAATGTGTACTGGAATCCGGCAGCTTCCGGTTATTCCGTATTGAACGGCGTATTGTCGATCATCATGTTGATATTGGGTCTCGTTATTGTCGTTACAGCCTTAAAATCATGGGTAAAATTATGGAACAGCCCGAGATTTGTGAAGGGAAAAGCGGTAAGAGGGGCGGCATAATAAACAAAGGGGGCGTCTGAAAAGTCATATCAAGACGCCCCCTTGCGGCTGTAGCTAGAGTTTTTGCCGCAGATAAATTGCGGCGAGGAGGCGCGTTTTGTGACCACCGCAGGGAAAGTTTTTAAGAGAATATTCCTATAAGAAGTAAGGCTGTTCAGAAAGTCGACTCTTTCTGGACAGCCCCTTTTCACATGGTTGCTTCCATTTTTCCATTTGAAAGGACAACCCAATTAGGTTAAACTAATGAAAGGAAAATGGAGGTATACATATATGGGTGGCTCAGTATCGATCGTACAATTAGTCATTTCAATCGTTTTATTTTTTGTCATGTTTTTTGGAATCGGTTTCTTATTAAATATGCTGCTTCGCATGACATGGTTAATGACCGTTATTTATCCAATCGTTGTGATTTTTATCATTGATGAAGTGAGTTTCTTTGATTATATTTTCAAACCTAGTTATGCATGGCCTGCATTATGGGATAAAATCTTATCTCTTCAAATTGTGGATATCGCCATTTTATCTGGCGGATTTGCTGGAACGATTGTCGCCGGCATTGTCATGATTATTTTAAGGAAAAATGGATATCGAATGTTTTAAAAAAAATCCATCCAAAAGCATTGTTACTTTTGGATGGGTTTTTTATTGGATGAACGTATAAAAAATAACGGAAATTAAGATGCCGGTAAGAGCGCCTGATAAGACTTCATTCGGTTTATGCCCTAATAAAGTTTTCAATTCTTCATGTTTTTCATATTCATTTTTTTCCGTCCAATGCTTGATGTCACGAAAGAATGCAGATAATTCTTGGCGGATTTTATTGAGTATGGCTGCATGTTGGCCTGCTTGATAGCGGACGCCGCTCGCATCATACATGACGATGATCGCAAACATTGCAGCTACCGCAAAAATAGGGGAATCAAAACCTGTCTCAAATCCAACGGCTGTGGCAAGGCTTGTCACAGCGGCAGAATGAGAGCTTGGCATGCCTCCGGTGGAAGTGAGCAGAGACCAATTGATTTGCTTTTCCAATAAAAAGTGGATGGGCACTTTAATGAACTGGGCAAATAGTATGGAGAATAGTGCTAAAATCAATGGGACATTTTGAAAGATTGCCAACTGTACAACCCCTTTCTTTCCTTTTTTTCCAACAGTATAGCATATCCCGTTATGTGAAAAATAGTTCTTATCAATTTTTTGGAATAAAAAGGGAATCAATAGGAAATATAGATTTTCCCTTTTTTTCTCAATAATTGAGGTATACTTATGATGATGGTTTTGCAAAGGGTTTTAACTAGGAGGTCTGAATATGATTATTCATAAAGAGAAAAAAACATTTGAACAAATTTCAACGGAATTATTAATTGTCGGCATTCAAAAAAACTGCGACCACATCAAAGGATGGAAAAATTTCGTTGGCTTTTATGGAGAGCAGGTTGAAAAATGGATTCGCACCGGCGATATTGATACGGAACGGCAAAAATTGACGAGAATTCCGTATATGGGAACAAACGAACATTTACAAAGGGTATTGTTTGTCGGATTAGGCGATCCAAAAACGTTGACGCGAAATGAATTGCGGGATGTTTTTGGACTTGTTGGAAAAAAACTGCGGGAAATGAGAGCAAGTAAATTTACCATTTGGTTGGAATCTTTTACGGCAGCTCCTATCAGTGAAAAGGATATTGCTTTTTTATTTGCAGAAGGAAGCGGCATGGGATTTTATCAAGTGCCTCATTATAAAACAACTTGCAATGTTCCGGATGTTTATTTGGAAGAAGTGCATTTTGTGATGGAAGAAGATATGGAGGACATTGCCGAGAGCTACAAATTAGGTTCCATCTATGCAGAAGCGGTGAATGAAGCAAGAACGTTGGTGAATTTACCTCCGAATATTTTAAGAGCGGTCGATTTGGCGGATTATGCAGTGAATTTAGCCAACCAATATGGCTTTGAAGTGGAAATTTTGAATAAAGCCCAACTGGAAGAATTAGGAATGGGCGGCGTTTTAGCGGTCAACCGAGGCTCTATCAACGAACCAAGAATGATTACGTTGAAATATAAAGGAATGGATGAATGGAAAGACGTCATCGGTTTAGTCGGAAAAGGGGTTACATACGATACTGGCGGTTACTCCATTAAATCTAAAACCGGCATGGTTGGCATGAAAGGCGATATGGGCGGTGCTGCGGCTGTTCTTGGCGCCATGAAAATCATTGGCGAAACGAAACCGAAAAAGAATGTGGTGGCGGTAATTGGTGCAACCGATAACATGATTTCAGGAGATTCCTTTAAGCCAGATGATGTGATTACTATGTATAGCGGAAAAACGGTGGAAATTAAAAATGCTGATGCGGAAGGCCGGCTTGTATTGGCGGATGCAGTGACATATGCCAAACAACATGGGGCAAATTATTTAATTGATGTGGCTACGTTGACTGGCGGGGTGATTACCGCATTAGGCTACGATAAAACAGGTGCATTAACGAACCACGAAGGATTTTTCGACCGGTTTATGGAAGCGAGCATCAAAACGGGAGAATTTGTTTGGGGCATGCCTTTAACAGAAAGGGATAAAAAGCGCATCCGAGAGTCGCAATTGGCAGATTTAAACAATTCTCCAGGAAGCGATGGCCATATGATTTTTGCTGGCGGATTCGTTGGAGAATTTGTTGAAAATACTCCTTGGATTCATTTGGATATCGCCGGCACTTCCGATGCATCAAAACCGCATGATTTAGGTCCAAAGGGCGGCACAGGTGTAATGGTTAGAACCCTTGCGACCTTTATTAACGATTTTACATTTAAAATCGATTAGGCCATTCTCATAGGAGTTCCTCCTTTTCTTACATATGTTACTAAAGAAAAGGAGGTTTACTATGATGAGACATCATTACCATCATCACCGTCCAGGCCCTCCTCATCGGGATGGATTTTTCAACTTTGGTTATCCGTTTATTGGCGGATTTTTAGGGGGATTATTAGGGAATGTGATTTATCCTCAAAGCTATTATCCACCAAGATATCCTTATTATCCGCCATATCCATACTATCCGGTATATCCATATAATCCTTATCGAAACTATTAAGGGGTGCGCAATTTGCACTCCTTTTTTCTATCTTGATAGATGAAGAAATTTTGCTATGATAGGTTAGGAAAATAGAAAAAATGAGGCAAGTGATATGAAGAATCCATATTTATATAGTTATTTACCATTATTTTCAATTCTTCTTTTCAGCTTATCATTCGGCATTTTTACAGTCGGAAAATTAATTGAACTGTTCCGCTCTATAGGCTTGTATGCCGGGATGCTGGAATTCTTTTCTGATATGGAAATCCGAATGCTACTGTTGTTCATTATATTTCTTTGTTTCTTTATGTTGTTTTCCGCATTGAAATTAGTAGGGGAAACGGTTCACGAAATTGCGATGCTATTGTTTTCCAATGATTCAGAAGGACAAGCTGTGAAAGGGGCTCGATTGGGATATGTGATTTTCTTTTTTGGGGGCCTCGTCAGCACTTTGGCAGTTCAGTCTTTTCTTTTATTGATGATTATTTTTGCTTTGTCGCTCTTTTGTTCCTTTGTTTATACAGTTTATAAGATGAGCCAATATACTTCTTTAGCAGGCATGGTCGGGCTCATTGTGTTTGAAATACTTTTTTGGGCAATGTTTCTCGCAGCGGTCTTTTTTGCATGCTTAAAACTTTATAATGGAATTTTGGCGAGCTTGCCTTTTGCTAACTAGATGTTTTAGCAAAAGGCAGCTCTTTTTAATTTGGAGAATGGAGTTGAAAAAGAAAGTTAATCATTTATAATCCGGTTAAAAATGTTGAAATGAATTTTTGCTCTTTCAAGAGACTGCATGGATTTCGGCTGATCGTAGCCAATCCAGACGCTTGCGGTATATTCGTTTGACAATCCGGCGAGCCAAAAATCTTTATAGTCGTTTGTTGTTCCTGTTTTGGCGCCGATATAGGATGAATTAGCGTAAAGGCCTCTTCCAGTTCCGCTTCTTACAACTTCGCTTAATAAAGAACGCATGTATTGGACTGTTTGTTCAGACCATATTTGTTTCCGTTCTGTCGGCCATTCATACAATACATTTCCCTCAAGGTCTGTCACTTTGCGGATGGCATGGGCTCTTATATAGCTTCCGTCAATGAAGCTTGTATACGCATCTGCCATTTCTACAACAGTAACCCCATAGGTGAGCCCACCTAGTGCAGCTGAATCGTTTTGATCCGCTTCCACAATGGATTCAAAATGGAATTGATTTAAATATTCGAAAGCTGTGTCAACCCCGACTTGGGTGAATAGCCTCAAAGCAGCAGTGTTTAAACTATATTTGAATGCTGTTTTGATTGAAACGTTGCCATACACAGCCCCTCCATAGTTTTGCGGACAGAAATTGCCGATGCAAAACTTTCCGCCGTTAACGGTAGATGCCGGAGTATAGTTAGTCGTTTCAAAAAGGGGTGCATACACAATCAGCGGTTTAAAGGAGGAGCCTGGCTGTCTATACGCTTGATAAGCCCGGTGAAAATCATATTTCTTATAGTTTTTCCCCCCGTAGATGCTGACAATTTCCCGAGCGCTATTGTCAATGACGACAGCGCTTGCCTGCAAGTTGGGAATCGTTAACAGCGAATCGATTGAATTCTCGATCTGATTCTGTTTTTCAGAATCTAAAGCTGTGTGAATGATGATGCCGGAATGAAGCAATTCTTTCACTTTTTCATTTAATTCTTTTTGAACTAGTTTTTTGGCTTCCGGCGTTGCTTGTTCCATCTTTTCAGTATAGCCTTCATTTTCTGCAATGAGCTGTTTTAGTTCATGCAAGACGTAAGTGCTGTAATCAGGAAATTTTTGTGTTTTTTGTTTAATATTCAACTTGATTGGTTCATTTTTATATGTATTGGCTTCCTCGGCTGTTATGATTTGTTCATTGGCAAGTAAATCTAGCAAACGTTCTTGGCGCGCTTTCGTATTCTCGAAATTTTTCAAAGGGTCGTATAGGGATGGATTATTTGGAATGGCTGCAATAAATGCCATTTGTGCTACGGATAATTCCTGCAGAGGTTTATTAAAATAATATGTAGCTGCCCCTCCAATTCCGTACACCTGATTGGCAAAATACATTTCATTTAAATACATTTCTAAAATTTCATCTTTCTCATAAAGTTTTTCCAGTTCATGGGCATAAAAAATTTCCATCAGCTTTCGTTCATAGGTTTTCTCTTCAGATAAATAAAGTATCCGAACAAGCTGCTGGGTAATGGTGCTGCCGCCTTGTTGAATGGAATTTACTGCGGCATTGGCCACAACTGCTCTCATGATGGCGCTCATATCAAAACCAATATGCTGATAAAAATCCCGGTCTTCGCTCAAAATAAAAATTTGCTTCACGATTTCAGGAATCTCATCGAGGGAGAGGGGTTCCCTCCATTCCACATAGTCTTCATCGAAAAGATTTCCGTTTCGATCAAACATTTTTACAGGAAGCTGTGACTTTATTTCTGGAAGCTGAATTTCTTCTTCCAATTGTTGTTGATGGGCTTGTGCTTGTGCCGCTTCTTCCCAAATTTTTTCAGCCAGTAGATATATCAGAGGGAAAAAACAAATAATCATCACATAGCCTATGAATTGTTTCACATTTATTCCTCCTCGGCTATCTACAAGAAAGAATACCATAATTTTTGCTGGATGTTCTATTTTTCAATGGATTTTCTTATAGGAATAAAGGGAAATTAGCAGAAAAAAGAATTGTTTTGTGGTAAACTGAAACGAGAATAAGTCGAAATTGAGTCATTGCTTTGATTTTATTTATAAAGGAGAAGAAAGAAATGTACCCACAATTAACGAAGGAATTAAACCCTGGAGAAATTTTAGTTGAAATGAAAACAACAATGGGTTCAATTAAAATCAAATTGTTCCCGGAACAAGCGCCTAAAACTGTGGAAAACTTTTTGGGCCATGCCAAGTCAGGTTATTATGAAGGGATTATTTTCCATCGCGTGATTAAAGACTTTATGATTCAAGGCGGCGATCCAACTGGAACAGGAATGGGAGGGGAGTCCATTTGGGGCCACCCGTTTGAAGATGAATTCCATCCAGAGTTGTTCAATTTGCGCGGAGCCCTTTCTATGGCTAATGCGGGACCTAATACAAACGGCTCTCAATTTTTCATCGTTCAAATGCCATATGTGCCAGAAGAAATGGTTGCGCAAATGGAGCAGGCAGGTTTTCCGAAAGAAATTATTGAAGAATATGCACGCATTGGCGGCACGCCTTGGTTGGATTATAAGCATACGGTATTTGGCCATGTGGTAGAAGGCATGGATATTGTAGACAAAATTGCGAATGTGGAAACAGATTTTCGCGACAAACCAGTGGAAGACGTAAAAATTTTATCAATTACAGTGCTTGAATAATATCATGGAAAGAAGTGATAAAGGTGAATCACCTTTTGCTTTATGGCTATTTTTTATATTTCCCGGAGGATAAATCCGCTTATATCCCTGCAATTGTGGAAATGATTTTTCTAGTTCTCTTGTGTTTGGCGGTCTTTTTTGCCGTAAAAAGACTTTCAAAAAGACAAGAGATGAAAACGAAAGAGTTGGAAGAGCGGATTTTAATGGAAAGGGAAAAAGAGAAGGAAAAACATACAGAACTGAAGTAATTTGAAAGGCTGTCCGGAATTGTTTTTCCGGACAGCCTTTTAAAATTGCGCTATATTCAGGAAATATTCCAATGGTATGCAACAACAAGAAAATCTCCTTAATTTTCCAAACTCTTTTTTTGGTGGTATTTTATTAATGAAAAATTTAAAAATATTACATAGGAAATAGTTACAGCAACGGTTATTAAGATGAACCCTTTCCACCCCAGATGATGATAGACGGGAGCGACAAGAGTGCTTCCGGATGCAACCCCGATGTGAAAATGATGTTTTTAATACTAAACACATTATTAAGATAAAGCTTTTTTGAATCGTTCAACGCCATCTTTGACGGTTTCAAATGGACAGGCCAAGTTGATGCGGAGGAAGCCGCGTCCTGCTTCGCTATATTTTGTTCCAGGCTCCAGTGCTAGTTTTCCTTTATTTAAGAGACGGTCCATCATTTCTTCTTCAGAAAGCCCTGTTCCCCGATAGTCAACCCAAACGAGGTAAGAAGCTTGCGGTCGGATAACCCGGATGCCATCCAATTGATTCAATTCTTGTTCTAAGTATTGAATGTTTTTGGCAACGTATTGAATCATTTCATCAAGCCATTCGTCGCCTTTTTCATACACCGCTTGAACTCCCGCAGCGGCAAGGGCATTCCAATCGTCTAAACCATGGGCTGCTTTGTTTCGAAGCAACGCATTGCGCAATTTTACGTTTTCCGCCACAATCATGGCTGCATGAAGACCTGCCAAGTTGAATGTTTTTGTTGGGGCGATGCAGGCAATGATTTTTGCTTTGTCAGCGCCTTCTACTGTCATTGTTGGGATATGCTTGTATTCGTCAAAGACAATATCGGCATGGATTTCATCGGAAATGAGCAGCACATCGTATTGAACGCACAATTGAACAAGTTTTTCCAGTGTATCTTTTGACCAAACGACTCCTCCTGGATTATGAGGGCTGCATAGCACATACGCTTTTACTCCTGATTTAAAGGCTTCTTCTAATTTTTCAAAGTCATATTCGTAAATATGCTCTTCGCTTTCCACTAAATCGCATTCCACGACTTCCAGTTTCAGCCCTTTTGGAATAGTGAAGAACGGAGGATATACAGGTGTCGAGATACATACTTTATCTCCAGGTTCAGTAAAAGTTTCAAGGATAGTTGCAATTGCTGGAACAACCCCGCTGTGGAAAATCAAAGCTTCTTTATTGATATGCCAATTATGGCGGCGTTTAAACCATTTCTGAATAGCTTCTTTGCACGCATCGCTTATGTAGGAGTATCCAAAAATTGGATGATTTAAACGTTCTTTAATGGCGTCAATTGCCACTTGAGGAACGGCAAAGTCCATATCTGCCACCCACATTGGCAGCACATTGTCGATATCTTCCACAGCGTATTTTGCGCGATAGCGTTCTTTAAATTTGTCCCATTTTAAACTGTTCGTATTTCGTCTTTCGTATATTTCATCAAAAGAAATTGTCACAATTATCACTCTTTTCTATTTAATTTTTTATCTTTAAATATAATGATTATATGATATCATAAGAAGGAAAATATAGAATAATGTAAGGTGAAATCGTGGAGAACGGATTAATGAACAAAAAAGCAAAAATTGCTTTAATGCAATGGGATCCTTTTCAACTGGGAGAAGAAGCTTATGAACTTGAATCCAATGATGTCGTTTTAGCATTACAGAAAATCGATGACCCGACGGAACTAGCTCGGGTGATTCAAAAAGTGTACGAGCAATCCTTTCAAATTTGGATTCCTTTTGAAAACTGTGTTGAAATGGCATATCGATTGATTGCTATTAAATTTGAAGCTAAAAGTATTATATAAAAAAGTGTCTTTTGTTGTAAGAGACACTTTTATTTTTTTGCTATTTTTTTGGATTATCGAGTAGATGAAGGACGTTAAGCAGGTATGCAAGTTATTTATTCAGGTTGGAAGTTTTTTTCAAATTATGGCGATTCTTTGTTGTGGCTATATTGATTATGTTATAATTTAACATGAGATATATATGCAGTGAAAGAAAGTAGGAACAAACATGATAAAACAATATAAAGTAGGTGACGTTGTAACAGGAAAGGTGACCGGGATTCAACCATACGGAGCTTTTGTGGCATTGGATGAAGAAACGCAAGGGCTTGTACACATTTCTGAAATTACCTATGGTTACGTTCGGAATATTGAAGATTATTTTAAAATAGGGGACGAAGTTCAGGTAAAGATCCTTGATATAGATGAACGTAACGAAAAAATCAGTTTATCGACCCGTGCGCTGCAAGACCCACCGCAAAAGAAACTAGAAAAGAATCCAAAGATATCTTTGCAGGAACGCGTAAATGAACATGATGCAAACGGTTTTCAAACTTTGAAAGAAAAACTTCAAGATTGGATTGAAAGAGGCTAGAAACATACTAACATTAGTAGTACAGACCTAGGCCAAGGTTTGTGCTACTATTTTTTTATAGTAGAAGTGAAGGAAGGTCGAACAGCTCCTGGGACCACCTCCTTCTCCGCCATTATGTATAATGGCCCCTTGGTCAAGTGGTTAAGACACCGCCCTTTCACGGCGGTAACACGGGTTCGAATCCCGTAGGGGTCATAAAAAAATTAAAATTGAATAAAAAATATATTGAAAAAAATAGTTTATATGATAGAATAATTCTTGTCTTTGAAAAAATGTCTAGTGATGATGGCAAAGAGGATACACCCGTTCCCATACCGAACACGGAAGTTAAGCTCTTTAGCGCCGATGGTAGTTGGGGTCTTCTCCCTGCGAGAGTAGGACGTTGCTAGACTTAATCGGAGGATTAGCTCAGCTGGGAGAGCATCTGCCTTACAAGCAGAGGGTCGGCGGTTCGATCCCGTCATCCTCCATTAATAAAAAATATGCCGGCGTAGCTCAATTGGTAGAGCAACTGACTTGTAATCAGTAGGTTGAGGGTTCGATTCCTTTCGCCGGCACCATTACGAGCCATTAGCTCAGTGGTAGAGCATCTGACTTTTAATCAGAGGGTCGAAGGTTCGAGTCCTTCATGGCTCACCATTTATTTTGCGGGTGTGGCGGAACTGGCAGACGCACTAGACTTAGGATCTAGCGCCTTACGGCGTGGGGGTTCGACTCCCTTCACCCGCACCATATTTAATCATGCGGAAGTAGTTCAGTGGTAGAACACCACCTTGCCAAGGTGGGGGTCGCGGGTTCGAACCCCGTCTTCCGCTCCAACTGCCGGGGTGGCGGAATTGGCATGCGGAAGTAGTTCAGTGGTAGAACACCACCTTGCCAAGGTGGGGGTCGCGGGTTCGAACCCCGTCTTCCGCTCCAACTGCCGGGGTGGCGGAATTGGCAGACGCACAGGACTTAAAATCCTGCGGTAGGTGACTACCGTACCGGTTCGACTCCGGTCCTCGGCACCAAACAATGTAAAAGCGCCAGTAGCTCAATTGGATAGAGCGTCTGACTACGGATCAGAAGGTTGTGGGTTCGACTCCTGCCTGGCGCGCCATAAAAAAAGGACCGGGAAGTAGCTCAGCTTGGTAGAGCACTTGGTTTGGGACCAAGGGGTCGCAGGTTCGAATCCTGTCTTCCCGACCAGAGACACGGGGCATTAGCTCAGCTGGGAGAGCGCCTGCTTTGCACGCAGGAGGTCAGCGGTTCGATCCCGCTATGCTCCACCATAACTTAAAATGATTTGGCGGTGTAGCTCAGCTGGCTAGAGCGTACGGTTCATACCCGTGAGGTCGGGGGTTCGATCCCCTCCACCGCCATCCCAAGGACCTTTAGCTCAGTTGGTTAGAGCAGACGGCTCATAACCGTCCGGTCGCAGGTTCGAGTCCTGCAAGGTCCACCAAAGGTTAAAAGAATAGAAATATGGAGGAATACCCAAGTCTGGCTGAAGGGGTCGGTCTTGAAAACCGAGAGGCGGGTCAAACCGCGCGGGGGTTCGAATCCCTCTTCCTCCACCATTTAAAATCATCGCGGGGTAGAGCAGTCTGGTAGCTCGTCGGGCTCATAACCCGGAGGTCGCAGGTTCAAATCCTGCCCCCGCAACCAAACGGTTCCGTAGTGTAGTGGTTAACATGCCTGCCTGTCACGCAGGAGATCGCGGGTTCGAGTCCCGTCGGAACCGCCATAAAGTGGTTCAGTAGCTCAGTCGGTAGAGCAAAGGACTGAAAATCCTTGTGTCGGCGGTTCGATTCCGTCCTGAACCACCATTAATTGCGGGTGTAGTTTAATGGTAAAACCTCAGCCTTCCAAGCTGATGTCGTGGGTTCGATTCCCATCACCCGCTCCAGAATGGGCCTATAGCTCAGCTGGTTAGAGCGCACGCCTGATAAGCGTGAGGTCGATGGTTCAAGTCCATTTAGGCCCACCATAAAATTCCGAAGTAGCTCAGTGGTAGAGCAATCGGCTGTTAACCGATTGGTCGTAGGTTCGAATCCTACCTTCGGAGCCATACGGAGAAGTACTCAAGAGGCTGAAGAGGCGCCCCTGCTAAGGGTGTAGGTCGGGGTAACCCGGCGCGAGGGTTCAAATCCCTCCTTCTCCGCCATTATGTATAATGGCCCCTTGGTCAAGTGGTTAAGACACCGCCCTTTCACGGCGGTAACACGGGTTCGAATCCCGTAGGGGTCATAGTAAGCCCGAAATATGTGAGATAAATAAAAAAATGCGCACCCTCTGGTACGCACGATGAATAGCCCTTCAATCCCAAGTTTTTTCGGATTGAGGGCTATTTTGCCATTGCACATGATTCACGAATTGTTTTCGACCATGGCAAATAGCGATCTAATATTTCTGGCTGTTGATGGATTGGTAAACTTGGGAGTTCCGACAATACTTTCACTAAGTATTGATAAAAATCAATTCCATTCGCTTTTGCCGTTTCAGCCAAGCTTAAACAGATGGCATTTGCATCGGCTCCCGATTCACTCACGGAAAACAGCCAGTTTTTTCGTCCAATGACATTCGGCCGAATCGCATTTTCAGCTGGGTTGTTGTCCATTTCAATGCGTCCATCATACAGAAAAGCTTTTAAACCTTCGGCGTGCTTCAATGTATATTCCGCAGCTTTGGCAAGGGCATTCTTCCCATAGAAAGGAGATTCGTCAATCCATTTGAAAAATGCCTCAACGATAGGTTTGGACTCTTTTTGTCTAGCTTTTCTCCGTTCGCTCGGCCGAAGTTTCTTAAATTTCCGTTCTAGGCGGTAAAGTCGATCACAATAATCGACACCAATCCGTCCATTTTTACTTTCGGCTTTTAACCAGTATCGACGAACATGAGCCCAGCAGTTGGCAAAATGAATATTTGGCACATCATGGTATGCAGAATATCCATCGCAGATAATCGTCCCTTTAAAGCCTTTCATAAAGTCAGTCAAAATTTCCCGACTTCGGGATAAAGCACTATGGAACAGAACAATTGCTGGACCTTGAGATCCTACGCTACGGAACACCCAGTTGTAAGCTTTAGATTGAGCTGGCTTTCCATCTGAGCGGTTCAATACTTGGGCATAGGTTTCATCGACATGAAGAATTGATTTTTTCATGAGGGTTTCTTTCATTCGATTATATAATGGAAGAAGCCAATCTTCTGCCGTGCGAATCACCCAGTTGGATAGGTTCTTATCATTGGTTAGTAAACCATAACGATGCCATTCCTTTACCTGCCTATATAAGGGTAAATAAAGAATAAATTTATCATAGATGAGTTTTGCTAAGACCGTTGGTCCTGCGATACTTCGCAGAATGGCAGGTTGCGGTGCTTTTCCACGTTTGATTTGTGAGTCTTTATTCGAATCTTTTTTACAAGACCTGCACTCATAAGCGTGTTCAATATGCTGAACACGCTTCATGGTAGCTGGTATGAATTTTGCTTCTTCCCGCACAATAGTGCTACCAATCTCTGTCATAAGTGATTGACAACACTCGCATTGTAAGTTTTCTGGATGATGATGAATTTCTTCAATTTCTAAACCATCCATAAAAGAATCATTTCGTTTTTTCTTGTTATGTCGTTTACGAACAACTGTGTATGTCACAGTGTCCGTGCTTTTTTCTCCTGTGTGCTCAGGTTCATTAAAAAAAGGGTCGTCATCAAACAAAGAACACTGTCCATCTGGAGCTTGATACTTTGATTTTTCAGATTTTGAGCCATAAAGCCGTTTAGTTAAATAACGAACTTGTTGTGACAATAATTCAATTTGTTTCAACAATTCATCATTTTTTTGATTGGCATGAGCTAGTTGCTCTTCTAATGACTGAATTAACTTTTCGTATGAATCATTGTTCACAACATCCACCACTTTTCCGTACTGATTCTATATAGAGTTGATTATATCATGAATCGGTATTTAGAAGACACCTTTTTTCGATTTTTGGATGGCTTTAGGTTGTTGAATCGAGAGCCCTTCCAGTAACCATCTAAGCTCCTGTTGAGTCAGATTTCGAACCTCATTTTCGTTTCTGGGCCATTGGAGTTTGCCATTATCGATTCGTTTGTATAACATGGCGAAGCCATCCCCATCAAAATATAAACATTTATACCGGTCTTTCTTCCGTCCACAAAATAAGAAAATGGCGTTGCTATATGGATCCAGTTCGAAAGAATCCTGAATTAAGGTGGCAAGACCATCAATTCCTTTTCTCATATCCGTACGACCACAAATGATATAGATATTTTTACACTTAGTAAAATCATGAATCACTGCTATTCAACTCCTTGATGACCGTTTGAATGATGTGAGGTTTTACACCGGGGTAAAAGGAGATTTTAAAATTTGTTGCTTGAATAACGCATACAGGTTTGAGAGGACCACGACTCGTTGAGGGTGAAGTTGAATCAGAATCGGATTCCAAATTGACAGGGACGATATTTAATTTTTCAACTGCCAAACAAAAACACCTCCTCTGTAATCGATAACTCTATCTTACAGGGAGGTACGATCGATTGATATGCGTCGTTTGAATTCGGGCTTACTGTCAAATGGTGTTGGTGAATAAATTTGGCTCTATAATATTTGGTGTTGGTGAGTAAAAACCAGCACCAATTTTTTTGAACAAAAAAAGGAGACAGTGACAAAACTCTGGTAAAATGTAATCGCCAAAACACATTTTCCAAAGGAGTTGCGTCACATGTCTCACCATCATTCTATACGAAACCTACTCAATATAAAAGACAAAAATATCACATTTGATGAAAATTTTTGTTCTACCGAAACGATCAAAAAAGTAAAAGCGAAAGTCTTTCATGGGACGTTAACGTATCAACCAAAAGCGTGCTATGCTTGTGGCCATGTCTTCGATGATCAAATCATTAAACACGGTTTTAAAACGTCTCTCATTAAAATGCCTAGTGTTTCAGGTTTTCATACCTACTTAAAATTGCGTAAACAGCGTTATTTCTGTAAACATTGTCATTCCACGTTTACTTTAAAAACGAGCGTCGTGGCTAAAAACTGTTGTATTTCCAACAATACTAAAGTAGCGATTGCTTTAAACGCCAAAGATAAAATATCCGAAAAAGATATTGCGATGAAACATAATGTTTCTCATGCCACTGTCAGTAGAGTCATTGACAGCTTTTATAGTTACTATCAGCCGAATGTTCACTATCTTCCTAAGCACCTGTGTTTTGACGAGTTTAAATCAGTGAAATCCGCAGCTGGAGCGATGTCCTTTATTTTCTGCGACTCTGAAACGGGGGAGATTGTGGATATCGTGGAGGACCGGAGATTACATGTCCTCAAAGAGTATTTCTTACGGTATTCCAAGAAGGCGAGAGATGCGGTAAAAACGATTGTCATCGATATGTACAGCCCTTATATTTCCAAGAAGTTTTCCCTAAAGCGGAAATCATACTCGACAAATTCCATATCCTCCAACTATTTAGCAGAGCTTTAAACAAAACGCGCATCAACGTCATGAATCGGGATAAAAAGAATTACAATAAATTGAAAAAATACTGGAAGCTCCTTCTGAAAGATCAAACAAAACTTGATTATAAGATCTATACATATCATCGTTGCTTTAAAAAGCATATGTGTGAGGTGGAGATTCTCCACTATCTCATTGATTTAGATTCTGAATTAAAGGCGTCCTATGAGTTATATCAATACGTGCAACATTGCATCAAAATCAAAGACTTTGAGCTCCTAAAGAAAACATTAGAGAATAAACAAAATATTGTTTCCAGCTATATGAAAACCGCCATCAAGACAATCAACAAATACATCAATTACGTGGAGAATACGTTGAAATACGATTATAACAACGGCATTTTAGAGGGGATTAATAACAAAATCAAAGTGATTAAACGCATTTCTTTCGGTTATCGATCCTTCTATCACTTTAGAAACCGAATATTCATTACCCAAAACTTAGCGAAAATAAAAACAGCTTAGGGGAACCTCGAATTTCCCCTAAGCTATCCGAATACATATTACCAAATAATATCACTAAAATTTATTCACCAACACCATTTGACAAAGAACCCTTTTTTTTTAAAATGATATATACTATAGTGACAATATCTATTTAGGGAGTAGAAGAAATGAATGAAAGTAATAGACTTGCATTGTGATGCATTAACAAAATTAGCTCGATTTGAGAATGCCAATTTCCGCAATGATTCCAGAATTTATTCGAATTATGAAAGGCTAAAAGGCGGGAATGTAAAAGTCCAGGTATTTGCAATTTTTATTCATCCAAGCATTCCAAAAGAGCAAAAGTTTAAGGAAGTCCTGCGCCAAATTCAGGCTTTCCATAAATTTGTTTTAAGCGAGCCGGGTATGGTTCATATTAAAGATTGGAATCAAATTGATGAACTGGAAGATGGACAAATTGGTGCTGTATTGAGTTTAGAAGGATGTGATGCCATCGATGATGATATTGAAAAGTTAAAAGTCATTTTAGATGCAGGCGTAAAAATTGTCGGATTAACGTGGAATTATGAAAATAAAGTGGGTTATGGTGCATCAGAAGATTCAACAAAAGGGATTAAACCTTTTGGAAAAAAAGTGATTGAGTTATTAAACGAGCGGGATATTATCATTGATGTTGCCCATTTAAATGAAAGAGGATTTTATGATTTAATACCTCTTGCTAAAAAAGTGATTGCCAGTCATTGCAATTCTCGAACTCTCTGTGACCATCCGAGAAATTTAACGGATGAGCAGGTGAAAATGCTCGTTGAGAAGGGCGGACGCATTCATGTTGTGTTCTATCCTCCGCTCATTGAGAAGGAAAAGGAAACAACAACGATTGAAAAATTAGTGGAGCATATCAAATATTTATCCCATTTAGTAGGGGCAGAAAATGTCGGGTTTGGATCTGATTTTGATGGGATGGATCCCTTGTCCGTTCATCATTTATCGAATGCTTCGGAATTTCCAAATATCATTGACCGTTTAAGAAAAGAATTTACAAAAGAAGAAGTAAAACTGTTTTCAGAAGCTGGATTTGTAAATTACGTTAAGCAATTTGCATAAAGCTTTTATGCGATGTTGCTTCATTCATTGCCAAGAGTTTCTCTTTGGCATTTTTTTGTTTGCATGGAATGAAAGAAGCTCTCGGAGGAAAGATAAAAGTATTATTATTAGTACTAAAAAAATGATATGATAAAATAGATATTGCGTTGTTCGGAAAGGCAATCATATGAAGGAATAGAGAAGCAGGAAGAAAGATTCTGCTATTTTTATGGAAACAGAAATCGCTTTTTACGGAGGTTTTGTTCATGCAGCAAAAGTGGTTAAAAACCACTGAAGTTGAAGTGGCATCCAATAAATTATCATTTTATATCGAAACGATTGAAGTGAATCAGTTGTCTCCGTTGGCTTTTTTTGCGGCGGGAGAGAAGGATTACAAAGGAAAACGGTTTTTTTGGCAAAATCGAGAAAAAACATTGACGATTGTCGGACTTGGACAAGCAATTGTTTTTGAAAATAGAGGAAATCATCAGAGATTTGATGAAATCGAACAGAAGTGGAAAGAATTGACAAGAAATATTGTCATGGAGGAACAGGAATCTCAGCCTATTTTATTTGGGGGTTTTACCTTTGATCCGGACAATAGGGAACTGGGAGAATGGGACGAGTTTCCTCAAAGTTATTTTACAGTCGCGACTTTCCAGTTAATTAAAAAACATGAGAAAACCTATGTCAGCATTCATTTGATCACTGAGCAGCAAAATTCAGCGGCCCTATTTGATGAATTGAGGGATGAAAGGGATCGATTGATTCATGCTGCCCAAGTGAAAGAATTGAAGACATATGAGAAACCGGAAATTTGTTCTATCCATGAACGAAATAAGGACAACTATTTTCAAGCAGTTGAGAAGGTGACTAATTTAATTCGCCAAAAAGAGGCGGATAAAGTTGTCATTGCTCGTTCGTTGGAACTTGCTTTTAAAAATCAGCCATCTTCCCCTCAAGTGATTTATCAGATTATGAATGAACAGCCGGAAAGTTTTTTATTTGGTCTTGAACGGGATCATTTGTTGTTTTTTGGCGCAACCCCAGAGCGCTTAGTCAAAGTGAAAAAACAATATGCGTATTCTGCGTGTGTAGCTGGATCCATTAAAAGAGGGAAAACGGCGGAAGAGGATAAACGACTAGGGGAACAATTGTTGAATGATTCCAAAAATTTAAAGGAACATCAATATGTTGTTGAAATGATTGAAAAAACTTTTAAGAAACTTTGTGAAGAATACCGCGTTCCAAAACGGCCAAAATTATTGAAAATACGTGATATCCAACATTTATATACGCCGGTGGAAGGAAAATTATACAATGATGCAACGATATTGCAGTTAGTTAAATATTTGCATCCAACGCCGGCACTTGGTGGAGTGCCAAGAAATAAGGCACTTGAAATGATTCGCAAGTATGAAAAAATGAACCGTGGTTTATATGCAGGGCCTATTGGATGGATGGATGCCGATGGAAATGGAGAATTTGTCGTGGCCATCCGTTCTGCTGCGTTGATTGATGATAAAGCCTATCTCTATGCTGGCGGAGGAATTGTCGCTGATTCCAATCCGATGACGGAATATGAAGAAACATTGGTGAAGTTTCGTCCAATGTTAAGGGCTTTAGGAGGACAATTCAATGAGTGAATGTAAAATATTAACGGACTATGTTTACAAAATCGTTGCTTCCCTCGTGCAAAATGGGGTGGAAGATGTCGTAATAAGCCCAGGTTCACGGTCAACGCCGTTAGCCTATGCTTTTGCCTCAACGAAAGAATTGAATATTTATCGCCAGGTAGATGAACGCTCAGCGGCTTTTTTTGCGTTAGGGTTAGCGAAGGCCAAAGGGAAACCTGCCGTTTTGCTCTGCACATCAGGGACGGCTGCAGCAAACTATTTTCCTGCTATTGTGGAAGCAAAATATGCCCGCGTTCCGCTTGTGGTCATCACTGCAGATCGGCCTCATGAATTGCGGGAAGTCGGTGCCCCTCAAGCGATCAATCAGCTTGATTTATATGGCAAGCATGTAAAATGGTTTGCTGAATTTCCAATACCTGATGAATATCATCAAACATTGCCGTTTATCGAACGGCACGTGGCGCGGGCTGTGAGTATGGCAAATACTCATCCTTTTGGCCCGGTACATATCAATGTTCCATTCCGTGAACCGCTCCTTATTGATTTTATGGATGAATTGCCAAAAAGCTCGTTTATCTCAAGCTTCCCAAGCTCCATCATACCAAGCAAGGAAGCAATGAATGCGCTATCATCGATCATTCGGGAAACAAAAAAAGGGTTTATGGTTATTGGAGAACTTGCCCTTGGAACAAAACACGAATATTTATGGTCATTGATTCGAAAACTGAAATGGCCTGTTCTTGTGGAAAGTTTATCGAATATGCGGGCTAGTATCCCGGAAGATTGCATGGAATATGTGATTGCAACTTATGATGCGCTTTTAAAATGTGATGTGTTTAAACAGTATGCGGCATGTGATACGGTTATTCGTTTTGGAGCGCAGCCGATATCTAAGTTTTTAACCATTTTCTTGACAGAAACGCAGCCTCAAAACTATGTTGTCATTGATGAAGATCCACTGTTCAGAGATTCATCATCGGTTTCCACTCATTCCATCCATGCTTCAATTGGACCATGGTTGGAGGAGTTGGAAGTTCACTCTGCAATGGATGAAGGCTACTTGAACCTTTGGCAAAGGGCAGAACAAATTGCAATGAAGCATATTCAAACTTATAGCGAGCAGGATGAAGGGGCATTTGTGCAGTATTTATTAGAACATTTGCCTGAAAAAAGCGATTTATTTGTAAGCAATAGCATGCCAATCCGAGATATTGATACTTTTTTATTGCCTACGAAAAAGGATATTCAAATTTTTGCAAATCGTGGGGCAAATGGCATTGATGGGGTGATGTCAACAGCTTTTGGTTTCTCAAAAGGAAGAGAAAATCGGGAAACTTACTTGTTGATTGGAGATTTGGCGGCATTGCATGATTTGAATGCTTTTCTATTAACCCGCTATCAGCCATGCAAACTGACAGTGATTGTATTAAATAATGACGGCGGAGGCATTTTCTCTTACTTGTCCCAAGCAACCGTGAAAGAATATTACGAAGATCTTTTCGGAACACCAACGGCATTGCACTTCCAAGAGGCAGCCAATATGTATGAGATGGATTATATCAACATTAAACATTTTGATGAAAGAGAAAAGCTATTTGAAAATAGTGAACAACCATTAAGACTGATTGAAATCACAACGAACCGGGATGAAAATGTTCAAGCTCATCGTAGACTATGGCAGCAAATTCATTTGGAGTTGAAAGAATGGCTACATTAACGATTCGAGGAGTTCAAGTAAATGTAGAAATTTGGCATGAGCAAAAACAAGAAACCCTTGTTTTATTGCATGGCTTTACCGCTTCAACGAAAACATGGCAAAGAATTATTGAACTTCTGTCTGATACAGTAAAAATCGTGGCCATTGATTTATTAGGACACGGGAAAACCGAATCACCTAAAGATCCATCCCGCTATTCCATGATTGAACAAGTGAAAGACTTGGAAGAGATTTTTCAACAGTTGGATTTGCACGATTTCACATTATTAGGGTATTCTATGGGAGGGCGTGTGGCATTATCTTACGCCGTCCGCTTTCCAAAACGGATTAAACGTTTAATATTGGAAAGTTCATCACCAGGTCTTCAAACGGAGGAAGAGCAAGCTCTAAGAAGACAGTCGGATGAACGGTTGGCCGATGAAATTGAAGAAAAGGGCATTCATTGGTTTGTAGAAAAGTGGGAAAATATACCGCTTTTTGCTTCACAGAAAAGGCTGCCAAAAGAAGTGCAGCAAGCCGTCCGTGAAGAAAGGCTTTCCCAAACTGAAATGGGGCTTGCCAACAGTTTGAGAGGAATGGGTACAGGAGCTCAAGCTTCCCTATGGCGCAAGTTGATTCGCCTCAATATGCCTGTTGTTTTGATTACGGGAGAACTTGACGAAAAATTCGTTCGCATTGCTGAGGAGATGATGCTTCAATTGCCGAATGCCCAACATATTACGGTTCCGAATGTCGGCCATTCAATTCATGTGGAAAATCCAGAACAATTTGCTACAATAATTAAGGGAGTTTTATAATAATCGGGGAGGTTACTCAAATGGCTCGTGAGTGGAAAACTCTACATACTTACGAAGATATTAAGTACGAATATTACAATGGAATTGCAAAAATTACAATCAATCGTCCAGAAGTGCGCAATGCGTTTCGTCCCAAAACAGTTGAAGAAATGATTGATGCGTTCTCCCGCGCCCGCGATGATTCCAAAATCGGTGTCATTATTTTAACAGGTGAAGGAGATAAAGCTTTCTGTTCTGGTGGCGACCAAAAAGTGCGCGGCCATGGCGGTTATGTAGGAGAAGACAATATCCCTCGCTTAAACGTGTTGGATTTGCAACGTTTAATTCGCGTCATTCCAAAACCAGTCATTGCAATGGTAGCTGGTTACTCCATCGGCGGCGGCAACGTACTGCAAGTAGTATGCGACTTGACAATTGCTGCAGACAATGCGATTTTTGGACAAACAGGTCCAAAAGTTGGTTCCTTTGATGGTGGATATGGCGCCGGTTATTTAGCGCGCATCGTTGGACATAAAAAAGCGCGTGAAATCTGGTACTTATGCCGCCAATACAACGCACAGGAAGCTTTGGAAATGGGATTAGTCAATAAAGTGGTGCCTTTAGAGCAGCTTGAAGATGAAACGGTAAAATGGTGTGAAGAAATCCTTGAAAAATCTCCAACAGCTATACGTTTCTTAAAAGCAGCATTTAATGCAGATTCAGATGGTCTTGCTGGTCTTCAACAATTTGCTGGGGACGCAACGCTTTTATACTATACAACAGATGAAGCGAAAGAAGGCCGAGATGCGTTTAAAGAAAAACGCAAACCAAACTTTGGCCAATTCCCAAGATTCCCTTGATGCAGAACGGTTTGCATTATTTATGATAGGCTGTCATGAAAGTTTTTGCTTTCAAGGCAGCCTATTTCATTTTTTTTATAGGCATTAAATCCATTATTTTAGTAAAATGAAGGGGAGAAATGGAGGCGTATTCATGTACCCTAATTGGATTTTACAACGGGCGTATTTGACACCCAATCGAGTCGGACTCACTTTTGAAGGGAAACAATGGACCTTTGAAGAAATAAAAGAAATATCAGTACAGCGTGCCGGACAGCTGGCTGCTTTAGGTATAGATAGAGGAAGCAGAGTGGCGATTTTAGGGGAGAATGATGCCGATACTATTTTTGTGATGTATGCTTGCATGCATTTGCAATGTGAGATGGTAATTTTAAACCGGAAATTGACGAAAAGCGAATTGGCTTATCAAATTGAAGATGCGCAAGTAACAACGGTTTTAGTTCATGATCAAGATATGCCTTTACTTCCTGAAAATGTGGACTTCCGGCTGTTTTCAGAAATTGAAAACAGCGATTGGCATTCCATTGAAATTCGCAAAGAATGGCAAGCAGAGCAGACCATTTCCATTATGTATACAAGCGGTACAACGGGATTTCCAAAAGGGGTGCGGCAGACGGTGGAGAACCATCAATCAAACGCCCTATCTTCCGTGTTGAATATTGGACTGTCAGAAAAGGATGTTTGGCTTTGCGCCGTTCCCCTTTTCCACATTAGCGGCTTTTCCATTTTAGTCCGTTCGCTGTTGTACGGAAATGAAGTAAAGCTTTACCGCAAATTTGACAGCGAACTAATTGCACAAGATATTATTTCCGGCAGAGTGACTCATATTTCCCTTGTGGCGGTGATGCTTGAACGAATTTTGCATGTGCTTGAAGAACGGGAAGCGAAGGCATCCCCAGCATTTAAACTTGTGCTTGCAGGAGGGGGCTCTTTTCCAATCGATTATTTAAAGCGGGCAGGAGAACGGGGAATGAAGGTATTGCAAACGTACGGGATGACGGAAACTTCCTCTCAAACCGCCACTTTGCCTGCAGAAGATGCCTTCCGCAAAATCGGTTCAGCTGGAAAGCCATTATTTTTCAATCAGATTAAAATTTTGGGGGCAAAAGAGCCTTTTGAAGAAGGGGAAATTTGCATCCGCGGCCCACATGTAACACCGGGATATATCGGACGTTTTGAAAATAACCCTTCGACGGAAGATGGCTGGCTGCACACGGGAGATATCGGCTATTTAGATGATGAAGGCTATTTATATGTAGTGGATCGCCGCTCTGATTTAATTATTTCTGGTGGAGAGAATATTTATCCTGCAGAGGTGGAAAATGTGCTGATGGGCCATCCTGCCATTAAAGAAGCTGGAGTTTGCGGAATGGAGGATGACACATGGGGACAAGTGCCGGTTGCCTTTGTAGTGTTGAAAAAAGATGCGGCAATAGAGGAAATCCTCGAATATTGCAAAGGGCATTTGGCGAAATATAAAGTGCCAAAAAATGTGTACGTCGTTGATGCATTGCCGAGAAATGCTTCCAATAAATTAATGCGAAGAAAACTGAAAGAATTACTATCGTAAGAAAGAGGTTGGGACAAATCTAAAAAAAACATCATTTTCTCCAAGGAGAAAATGATGTTTTTTTGATACGTTATTAAAATTGATTTCCGTTCCGGGGACGCTTTCCGCGGGCACGGCTAGACTCTCCTCTGAGTCATTCCTTCGCTCCTCGTGGTCTCGAGAGGGCTCGTCGCAGGGAAGCTTTGAATTTACTTCCTTGAGCTTGCTCCGCTTTGCGACTAAGCGTGCGAGACAGAAATTTGCCCCGTCACTTCAATCAATTTTTCGTTAGTTCAATTTTTTATCAAAACTCTTTCAACGGCCCCTTTCATTTTTTGTTTATGTCCCAGCCTCTTTAGTTTTGTCCCAGTTTATTTCTATTTTCATGAATTCAACGCTTTTTCTAATGTTTGAATATTTTTTTCCATTAAAGTAAAGTAATCTTCTTTATTTTGGATGTCTTCCTCTGTCAATACGCTCAAGTTGTGGAGCATTAAAGATTCAGCGCCGATTTCTTTTTGAATCACGCTCGTTAATTTCGAAGAGACATTTTGTTCAAATAGGATGTATTTGATATCAAATTTTTTCGCTAGGTCGACGATTTCTGCAAGCTCTTTTTGAGATGGTTCGCTTTGGGAATTCAACCCGGCAATTGGCACTTGAGTAAGTCCATAATGGCCGGCAATATAGCCAAAGGAAGCATGGGATACAAAGAATGTTTTCTTTGAAGCATTGTTAGCAAGCTCTTGGAACTGTTGGTCTAATTCATCAAGCCGCTTAGTTATCTCTTCGTAGTTTTGATTGAAAGTTTCTTCTTGTTCAGGCAGCAATTTTACAAGCTCGTTTTTTATTGTGAATGCTAAATCTTTTGAAATCATTGGAGAAAGCCAAAGATGAGGGTCGACATCTCCATGATGATGTTCATGCTCCTGCTCTTCTCCTGCTTCTTCATGGGAATGTCCAGTGGAAGTGTGCAATTTTTCTTCATCGACTTGTTCTGCCACTGCCACAAATTTTACATGTTCATTTTCAAGGGATTTTTTTGCATTATCCACAAATCCTTCGAGCCCTAAACCGATATAGAAAAATAAATCTGCATCGGCTAAAGCAATCATATCCTTTTGAGTAGGTTCAAAAGTATGTTCATTTGCGCCGGGCGGATATATAGATGAAACATCGACAAATTCTCCGCCGATTTGTTTGGCAAAATATTCGAGTGGATATACTGTTGTATAAATTTTAATTTGGTTATTTGCTTCTTTCGTTGGCTCATCATTAGAGCAGGCTGCTAATAGCATCATCACAGCTGCTAACATAAAGACAATAAATTTTTTCATTTTCATACTCCTTTTATAAATAGTAATGATTACGATTTATAAATTTCACGGAAATAATATTACCATGAATTTGGGTAAAAAGACAATAAGAAAAACCTTCGAAATTTATTTTTTTTTCGAAGGCCATTTGTCAGGGACAGGATCTATGCCGCCTGGATGAAAAGGATGGCATTTTAAAATGCGGATCGTTGTTAAAATCAAGCCTTTTATGGCGCCATGTTTTTCAAAGGCTTGAAGTCCATATTGAGAACAAGTTGGATAAAATCGGCAAGTGGGCGGCGTCAAAGGAGAAATAAATTTTCGATAAAATCGAATCAGCCAAATAAACAGGTGTTTCATTTTTTTACTTGCTCATTCCCTATATTCATGTTTTTTTCTTGTTTCGTATCAACGGTTTGTTTGAAAGCGCCTTTTCTTTTGAAATGAATAAAAAGAGCAATCGCTCCAATCATAAAGATGAGATAAATAATTCCCACTACGACAAGTATTCCACTGTCCAACATAATCACCTCTAACAACACTATCATAAATGAACATTTAGAATAATTCCAATGAAAAAACCTATACTACTTGTTGAGAGCTTTTTGAAATTTCAAGAAGTTGTTATGGTTTCAGCCTGCCACAACCAGTATAATAAAAATAAGCAATGAAAAATATGTAAATGAGGTGACAATATGGAAAACGATAAACTTATTCAGCAGTTAAATGAGCTTGTTTCTACTTATTCAGTGCTATACACAAAACTTCACAACTACCATTGGTATGTAACGGGTCCAAGCTTTTTTACTTTGCATGAAAAATTTGAAGAATTATACAATGAAATTACAACCAATTTAGATGAAGTGGCAGAGCGGATTTTAACAAAAGGCGGAAAACCTGTTGCCACAATGAAAGAGCATTTGGAATTATCTCGCGTTAAAGAAGCTGCAGGTTCAGAAAGCGCTGAAGAAATGGTTCAAACAATTATCGACGATTTCAAAGCCACAATGAAGTTGATTAAGGAAGCGATGGAAGAGGCAGCAAATCAAGGGGACGACCGCACGGAAGATATGTTAAATGCTACTTTCCAAAGTTTAGAAAAACATACATGGATGCTATCAGCCTTCTTAGGAAAATAAATTTGAACGGCGATCCTCAAGAGTTCTTTCGTAGAACTTTTGAGGTTTTTTAATTTCATCGTATAGTAGCGGCTTTTTACTCCATAATGAAAGTAAAAGGAGGGTGATTTCTATCGAAAAGACAACGCTTTATGTGAGTGTTTTCAACCAATCATACAACTATATTCCAACGGGGGAGCCTTGCGAATTTAGAATTGAATTGGAGCCGGAAAAAGCTTTTATTTTTCAAAAGCTGTTTAACCAGCTGAACTCATTGGAGTTTGATAATTTTGTGAGGGCTCACTTGCCTTATCTGCAATATCATTTAGACGATGAAAATGATGAAATTGATACGCGGTTGAAAAAAATTTATGCTTTAATCCATGAGTTTGGCGATGAAAAAGTGAAAGAATTCGTAGAACAATTGCCCTACTTCCGCAATTGAATAATCCGCATCCCTTCGCTACACTATAGGTATGTATAGGAGTTGAAGGGATGTTTACATTTTACGATTTAAACAACAATAAAGTGGAATTAAGTTTTGGCGGTCCTCCCTTTCCAATGGAGCCAAAGCATGTTTTAGTGCTTGTTCAAAAGGACGGAAAATGGCTTTGTGCCCTCAATGAAAAGCGAGGGGTGGAGTTTCCAGGAGGCAAGGTAGAACCTGGGGAAACGCTCGAGGAAGCAGCAAAACGGGAAGTATATGAAGAAACCTTTGTACATATAAAGGATTTAAAATTGTTTGCCCACTATATGGTATATGCACGTAAACCTTTTTGCAAAGTTGTGTATTTAGCAAAAGTGGAGAAAATCGATTCGTTTTTGGGGCAATATGAAACAACTGGACGTCTGTTTTTAACGATGGACGAAGCAGTGAATCATCCTTGCGCCAGTTTTTATATGAAGGATGAAGGAATGAAAATAATGATGCAGGAAGTGAAGAAATTTGAAAGAAAATGGCAGCATTGAATCAATTCGAAAATATCCTTCCCCTAATCCTCAAGTGGAACTTTTAGAAATTATCTATTGGTCGAATGGTTTGCGAGTAAAAGGATTGCTTGCAAAGCCCATTAAAGAAGGGCATTATGAAGGGCTTTTATATTTGCGGGGAGGATTGCAGTCGGTCGGTATGGTAAGACCTGCCCGGATTGCTCAATTTGCCTTAAATGGCTTCGTTGTTTTTGCCCCATATTACCGTGGGAACCGCGGCGGAGAAGGCCGGGATGAATTTGGGGGAGATGACCGCTTGGATGCCCTTTATGGAATTGAAATTGTAAAAACTTTTGCGAAAGTGGATAAAGTTCATCTTTTTGGATTTTCCCGAGGCGGCATGATGGCATTATGGACGGCCATTTTAAGCAAAAGTATTCGCTCCGTTGTCACTTGGTCGGGCGTATCCAATCTCACTGAACTATATTATGAAAGGGTCGACTTAAGGAGGACATTAAAGCGGCTTATTGGCGGCTCGCCTAATAAATATCCTGAAATTTATGAAGAGCGTTCCCCTATATATGAAGTGGAACGCATTCAAGCGCCGGTTCTTATTATTCATGGAACGGAAGACCAAAATGTAAGCATAGAACAATCCAAAAGATTAGAAAAGGCGTTGAAAGAGGCGGGAAAAGAAGTGGAAACATGGTATATGTCGGGGCTTGCCCATCATTTTCCGCCAAATCTTAATCGAGAAACGGTGCAATCTATTTGCAAGTGGATGAAAGATAAGGGAAGTGAAAAAAGTTTTTGACTTTCAGAAGCTCTTTTCAATCTTTTTAAGAGATAAAAAAAGGGGGTGTCCACTTTTCAGACGCCCCCTTTTTTATTAAAGATTAAACCAATGGTCCACCTTTTTTCAAAATTTCTTCTGAAACATTATCGAACTTTTTGAAGTTTTCTTTGAAAAGATTTGCCAAATAACGGGCTTTTTCATCGTATGCTTCTTTATCTTCCCAAGCATCGCGTGGATCTAGCACTTCACTAGGCACTCCGTCAATTTTTGTTGGGATGTGTAATCCGAAAAATGCATCTTGTTTTGTTTCCACATCGTTTAATTTGCCTTCAATAGCAGCGCGTACCATTGCACGAGTGTAAGAAAGTTTCATACGGCTTCCAACACCGTATTCGCCGCCAGTCCAACCAGTGTTCACCAAGAATACTTGCACATCATGCTTGTCGATTTTCTCGCCTAGCATTTCAGCATATCTTGTTGCTGGAAGCGGAAGGAAAGGCGAACCAAAGCACGTTGAGAATACAGGTTCTGGTGAAGTAACACCGCGTTCTGTACCCGCTAATTTAGAAGTAAATCCGCTTAAGAAATGGTACATTGCTTGTTCTTTCGTCAATTTGCTGATTGGAGGAAGCACTCCAAAAGCATCTGCAGTTAAGAAGATTATTGTTTTTGGATGACCAGCTATCGATGGTATTGCAATATTATCAATAAAATGAATTGGATAAGCAGCTCGCGTATTTTCAGTTAACGTATTGTCATCATAATCAGGAACGCGCGTATCTGGGTTGATTACAACGTTTTCCAATACAGTTCCAAATCGAATGGCATTGTAAATTTCTGGTTCTTTTTCAGCAGATAAATTAATAGTTTTTGCATAGCATCCGCCTTCGATGTTGAATACACCGTTGTCTGACCAACCGTGTTCATCATCACCAATCAATTTACGGTCGCTGTCTGCAGAAAGAGTTGTTTTACCAGTACCGGATAAACCGAAGAATAATGCTACATCGCCATCTTCGCCAACATTAGCAGAGCAGTGCATAGAAAGAATTCCTTTTTCAGGCAATAGATAGTTCATAATGCTGAAGATGGATTTTTTCATTTCGCCAGCATATTCTGTACCGCCGATTAGAATGATTTTCTTTTCAAAAGAAATGATGATAAATGCTTCTGAGTTTGTTCCATCAACAGATGGGTCAGCTTTAAAACCAGGAGCAGATACAATTGTAAATTCAGCTTGATGAGAAGCTAATTCTTCTTTTGTTGGACGGATGAATAATTGATGGCAGAATAGATTATGCCAAGCGTATTCATTGACAACCTGAATTGACAATTGCGATTCTTTATCAGCTCCGGCAAAGCCTTTAAATACGAATAGCTCATCTTTTTCTTTTAAGTAATTCAAAACTTTCAAATACAAGTTATCAAATACTTCAGAAGAAATCGGGCGGTTCACATTACCCCAATCGATTTTATCTTTTATGCTTTCTTCTTCCACAATAAATTTATCTTTTGGGGAACGGCCTGTATATTTCCCAGTCTCAGCAACAATTGCGCCGTCTACAGTGAGTCTTGCTTCACCGCGAATCACTGCTTTTTCAATTAATTGAGGCACAGACAATTGGTTGCTTATGTTCTTACCTTTTAATAATTCCTTCAGTTCATTTGCAACTTCTACTGAATTCATCGATTAAATACCATCCTTTTTTTATTTTTAGGGAAATTAGCTTTAATTTATATATAATACAAAAATTAGTATAACACATTAGATGGAATAATCTATACTAATTCGAAAATTTATTTATGAAATTTTTTGACATCTCTTGCCTATTATTGCAAGAAAATGGAAGAAATATGCACTATAAGTGAATAAAGAAAAAATATTTGACATAATAGTATAGATTACGTAACATGTTGGATGAACGGATACTCTTATCCAGAGCTGGTGGAGGGTTAAGGCCCTATGAAACCCGGCAACCTGCATTATCTATATAATAATGCGTGGTGCTAACCTGATGCAAGGGATTACCTTGAACGATAAGAGTGAAAGGTAGAGATTTTAGTTCCTTTCCTCATGACAGATGTGGATAGGAACTTTTTTTATTCGAATTTTAAAATGAAATGATTCAAGCTAAAATAGATTAGCAAGTTTACCTTTCATTATCCTCGTAATGTTCCTTACGGGCGAAAGTCAAAAAAGGATCATGGATAATGAGTACCGTATCATAAGAGTTTTGTCTCAACAATTTAGGAGGAAAATGAATGTCAAATCGTCGACTATTTACATCAGAAAGCGTAACAGAAGGGCATCCGGATAAAGTTTGCGACCAAATTTCAGATGCCATATTAGATGCCATACTCGCAGAAGATCCAAATGCAAGGGTTGCTTGCGAAGCGATTGCGACGACAGGATTGGTTCTTGTAACGGGAGAAATTACAACAACAACATATGTAGATATCCAAACCATCGTTCGTGATACTGTCGCAGAAATTGGCTATACGCGAGGCAAATATGGCTTCGATGCGGAAAACTTGGCGGTGCTCACAGCGATTGGTGAACAATCCCCTGATATTGCGGAAGGGGTGGACCGAGCATTAGAAGCCCGAGAAGGATTGATGACAGATGAGGAAATAGAGGCAATTGGCGCTGGGGACCAAGGGCTAATCTTTGGATTTGCGTGCAATGAAACGCCTGAACTCATGCCGCTGCCTATTAGTTTGGCCCATCAATTGGCTAGAAGATTAACGGAAGTCCGCAAATCAAAAGAAATTCCTTATTTGCGTCCAGACGGAAAAACGCAAGTAACGGTTGAATATGATGAAAACAACGTTCCTCGCCGCATTGATACGATTGTCATCTCTACACAACATGATGAAGGCGTCAGTCAAGAACAAATTAAAGAAGATATTATGGAAAAAGTTATTAAAGCCATTATTCCTTCTGAATTATTAGATGGAGATACAAAATACTTCATCAATCCAACTGGCCGCTTCGTCATCGGTGGACCAAAAGGAGATGCAGGATTAACAGGCCGCAAAATTATTGTTGATACTTACGGAGGCTATGCCCGCCACGGAGGAGGAGCATTTTCTGGAAAAGACCCAACAAAAGTGGACCGCTCTGCTGCCTATGCCGCTCGTTATGTAGCGAAAAATATCGTTGCTTCAGGGCTTGCTGACCGTGTGGAAGTTCAAATTGCTTATGCCATTGGCGTTGCCCGTCCAGTGTCTATTTCCATCGACACTTTTGGAACAGGCAAAGTGAGCGAAAGCCAGCTTGTTGAATGGGTGGAAGAGCTATTTGATTTGCGTCCTGCCGGAATCATCAAAATGCTTGATTTGCGTAGACCAATTTATAAACAAACAGCTGCTTATGGTCATTTTGGCCGCACAGACATCGATTTGCCATGGGAAAGAACGGACGTGGCAGAAAAATTGCGTCAAAAAGCGGGGCTATAAAATAAATAAGAAGAGGCTAGGACAAAAGATAAAAAACACCATTTTCTCACGGGAGAAAATGGTGTTTTTTTGATAATTGAAGAAAATTGATTTCCGTTCCGGGGACGCTTTCCGCATGCCCGGCTAGACTCTCCTCTGAGTCATTCCTTCGCTCCTTCAGGGTCTCGAGAGGGCTCGTCGCAGGAAAGCTTTGAAATTACTTCCTTGAACTTGCTCCCCTTTGCGACTAAGCGTGCGAGACAGGAATTCGCCCCGCCACTCCAATCAATTTTTTACAAAAAATCTTTTTGCAGTTCATTCACTTTATTCGTTATGTCCCAGCCTCTTTTATTATTTTTTCAAAGATTGATAGTATTTTCCTTTTTGAACATATTCGTTGATAATGCGGTCCATATCTTTCCGTTCCGCTTCCGTCACATTCCGGACGACTTTTGCAGGATTTCCCATTGCTACGGAATGAGGCGGAATTTTTTTGCCGGGAGGGACTAAGCTTCCAGCGGCAACAAGGGCTCCTTCCCCAATTTCTGCACCATCTAAAATAATCGCACCCATACCGATTAAAGCCCGTTTGCGAATAATGCAGCTATGTAAAGTCACTTGATGACCAACAATAACTTCATCTTCAATAATGAGAGGGTTATTTGGACTTTGATGCAGGCAGCTTAAATCTTGAATGCTGCAGCGTTTTCCAATGATTGTTGGTGCAACGTCTCCACGGATGACCGTGCCAAACCAGACGGTCGTATCTTCGCCGATTGTCACATCTCCAGTTATGGTTACATGGTCTGCAATAAATACAGATGGATGAATGTTTGGTTCTTTATCGTGGTAAGGATAAATCATCGCAAAGCTCCCCATTTCTAATGTATTATTTATGTATATTTATCCTAACAAATCAGAAAATCT
Source organism: Ureibacillus thermophilus (assembly GCF_004331915.1). Lineage (NCBI taxonomy): Bacteria > Bacillati > Bacillota > Bacilli > Caryophanales > Caryophanaceae > Ureibacillus > Ureibacillus thermophilus. The sequence continues at coordinate 2,499,824 of NZ_CP036528.1, read as the reverse complement.
TTGAAAATACACTACAGCATCTATAGAAGTTTTGCTAGATATAGGAGGAACACTATGTGGAAGTGGGAAACCGATGAACAGCCAAAAGCTGTTGTAGTCATCGTCCATAGCGCTTTTGAACATCATCGTTGGTATGCATGGTTAATAGAAAAATTAAGAATAGAAGGCTTTCATGTGGTCATGGGGGATTTGCCAGGCCATGAAAAAGGCTCGAGATATACAAGAGTACATGATGAACTAATTGAAGAATATTTGCTTTTCATCAAACAATTAATGCTAAGCGCTCTTCAGTACCATTTGCCAGTATTTGTGATTGGACATGGTTTAGGGGGAACTTTGGCAATACAATTTTTGCGAAAAACAAAATTAGAATGTGCGGGGCTCATATTAACATCCCCTTGGTTTCAATTGCAGAAACATTCCAATTTGCTTGCAAGCGCTTTAGCCAGTATGAATTTGGCATCCAATAAAAGAATATCATTAGATTTTAATCTACGAATGCTGTCTCGGAGTCCAGAAGGGCTTAAAGAGATGGAGGATGATGTGCCTTATCATTCCAATGTTACGGTTCGTTGGTATCGTGATATTCATCAACTCATGAAAAATTTAAGCATCCAGCAGGACAGGACATTGACATTGCCGATTTTGCTCATTACTTCCAATCAAGATAAAATAGCAGATTCGGATGCGGCGAGAAAATGGTTGCTATTGCAAAAAACAAATGAATTTCAATATAAAGATTGGCCATATAGCTATCATAATATTTTCCACGATGTAGAGCGGGAAGAAGTTTTTTTGTATATGAGAGATTTTATCAATAATGTGCTTCGATCAATTGGTTATATTGTTTGAACTATTGGATTTTTCTTAATTCTTATAAAATATTTCAAAAAAGATATCAGAAATATTGATTGATATTATTAATTTTTGTAATATTGATATATTATTTCAAATAATATTAAAATAATTATTCAATGAAAAAGGGGTGTGGGTATGTTCGAGAATGTTCTAAACTGGATTTATGATATCCTTTGGGGTCCAATTATGATTTACGGGATTTTGCTTGTCGGACTTGTATTTTCCATTATGACCCGATTTGTGCAAATTCGAAAAATTAAAGAAATGTTCATTTTAATGTTCAAAGGGCAAAAATCAGAAGCCGGAATTTCTTCCTTCCAGGCATTAACAGTGGCACTTTCAGGACGCGTCGGTACCGGGAATATTATCGGTACAGCAAGCGCTATTGCCTTCGGTGGTCCAGGTGCTGTGTTTTGGATGTGGTTAATTGCTTTTATTGGAGCATCTACAGCTTATGTGGAATCTACTTTAGCTCAAATTTATAAAACAAAGAAAGCTGGAATTTACCGTGGTGGACCGGCGTATTATATCGAAAAGGGGACTGGGCAGCGCTGGTTCGGTATCGTCTTTGCGATTGCGGCAATTTTAGCGATGGCTATTTTGATGCCAGGGGTTCAATCCAATGCCATTGCTAGTGCGATGGATAATGCCTTTAATATTCAACCTTGGATTACTGGTTTAATTACAATTATTTTGCTTGCCTTCATTATTATCGGTGGGGTAAAACGAATCGCCAATGCGGCTCAAATTATTGTTCCATTTATGGCGCTTGCATATTTGTTGGTAGCGTTGATCGTGATTATCATCAATATTACAGAAGTTCCTGCTGTGTTCGGATTAATTTTCCGAAGCGCATTTAATCTGGACGCAACATTTGGCGGTATGCTTGGTGCCGCTATTAGCTGGGGAGTAAAACGAGGCATTTATTCCAACGAAGCTGGGCAAGGAACAGGACCGCATGCAGCAGCGGCGGCGGAAGTTTCCCATCCAACAAAACAAGGGTTAGTTCAAGCGGCTTCAATCTATATTGACACATTGCTTGTATGTTCCGCAACGGCTCTCATGATTTTGTTTATGGGAACTTATAATACAAATGTGAATAATGCAGATGGCGAATTGATTGTTGAGCATGTGCCTGGCCACAATTATACAGAATTTACGCAGCTTGCAGTAACGAATGCATTCCCAGGTTTAAATAATTTCGGTTCAACTTTTGTTGCCCTTGCTTTGTTCTTCTTTGCCTTTACAACATTAATGGCCTACTATTATATTGCAGAGACAAATGTTGCTTATCTTTTCTCAGGAAAAACAGAAGGCATTGTCACTTGGATTTTAAAATTTGCCCTGCTTGCGTCAGCTTTCTACGGTGCTGTCAGAACATCCGATTTGGCATGGCTCTTAGGGGATATTGGACTTGGCTTGATGGTATGGACGAATGTTATTGGAATCATCATATTAGCCAAACCAGCATTCATTGCCTTAAAAGACTATGAGGAACAAAGAAGAGCAGGGAAAGATCCGGTATTTGACCCTATTAAATTAGGAATAAAAAATGCAGATTTCTGGGTGGAACGCAATAAACAAAATCATCAATAATAAAAAACTGCCGGCATTTTTAGTCCGGCAGTTTTTTCATTTTCTCCAAAGCAATAAGAAAGGGCGGGTTGTTTTGTTGATTAATAAATTCATAGCGGAGGACGTGGACACATTTTTGAGGAAGCTTGCTCACAAACTCAATAACTGCATCCCTTTCCTCTTTTCCTCCTTCATGCCCAGGGTAAATGACTAAAACGATGATTCCGCCAATTTTTAATTTTGAAAGCAGCTGTTTGATGGCAGAAATCGTTGTTTCTCCTTTTGTGATAATGCTGTGGTCTCCTCCAGGTAAGTAGCCTAAATTAAAAACTGCTCCCGCCACTTCATCTTCTACATATTTAGAAAGATGTTCATGGCCATCTAAAATGACGCGGGCCCTGTTTTCCAGCCCATGCTCTTTTAAACGTTCAATAGTTGCATCGACCGCTTGCTGTTGGATGTCAAAGGCATAAACGAAGCCAGATTCTCCCACAAGTTGAGCGAGAAATAAAGTGTCATGGCCATTGCCTGCGGTGGCATCAACGGCAACATCCCCTTCCTGAATGCAAGAGGACAACAATGTTTTCGCATAAGGAAGCACTCGTTCAAGCATTATTGATTCACTTCCGCTTTATAATATTTTCCTTGCCAAGAATTTCTTCTCTCCAATTCCGCATCAATGCCGTTCAGCACTTCCCATTTGTTGACGCTCCACATCGGACCGATCATCAATTCAATTGGGCCGTCCCCGGTAATGCGATGAACTACCATATTCGGCGGAAGAATCTCTAATTGGTCCGCCACCAGTTGAATATATTCATCCTGCTCAAGGAAGCGCAGCATACCTTTTTCATATTGCTTAACCATCGGCGTCCCTTTTAATAAATGCAATAGATGGATTTTAATGCCTTGCACATCCAATTTTGCTACTTCTCTAGCTGTTTCCATCATCATATCGTAATCTTCAAGCGGCAATCCGTTAATGATATGCGTGCAAACGCGGATGTTATGTTTGCGGAGCTTCTCAACTCCTTCTACATATGTTTGATAGTCATGGGCTCTGTTGATTAAGTTGGCTGTTCTTTCATGAACCGTTTGCAGGCCAAGCTCTACCCATAAAAAAGTTCGTTCATTTAATTCTGCCAAATATTCGACCACATCATCAGGCAGGCAATCGGGCCGTGTTGCGATGCTAAGGCCGATGACCCCTTCACAATTTAAGGCAGCTTCAAATTTTTCTTTAATGACAGGAAGGGGGGCATGAGTGTTGGTAAAGGCTTGGAAATACGCAATCGTTTTGCCGTCTTTCCATTTGTTTTGCATTTTCGCTTTGATTTTTTCGAATTGGACAGGAATCGGGTCAACCCGATTGCCGGCGAAATCTCCGCTGCCGGCTGCGCTGCAAAAAGTGCATCCCCCAAAGGCTACAGTGCCGTCCCGATTTGGACAATCAAATCCTGCATCTAACGCAACTTTATATACCTTTTCTCCAAATAGGTCCCGCAAATAACGATTCCATGTATAATAACGTTTTCCATCTGATGGAAATGGAAATTGCTGTTCTGTCAATGATTTCACTCCTTACTGGTATTCACGTTCTAAATGTGGAAAGTTCTTGCGTGAAATACCATTACACATTATATCATTGAAAATACTTGATGTAATCTGATTCATCTACAAGAAAAGAAAGTGCATAAAATTTTCAAATTAACAAGTACAAAACTAGCCATAAAGAAAAAATTGGTCTAGAATATTTATTAGTAAATTTTGTTATAAACAATGAGCCTTGTATATTTTTTGTATTTCCTTTAAAATATGTATATTGAATATACGTACGACTAGGAGAAGGAATAGTAGATTCTGAAGCTTTACAGAGAGCTAGCGGTTGGTGCAAGCTAGCAAGTGGAAGAATCGAACTCGCCTTTGAGTCTGTTTTAGCGAAAGAATATAGTAGCTAAAACCGTTCTCCGCGTTAAGGGTTTGAGCTGAGTGCATGTGTCACTAATTTGGGTGGTACCGCGGGAGTACAACACTCTCGTCCCTTCTCTTTCGGTTGGGGCGAGTTTTTTTATTGATAAAAATATTCCGTTAATTCTGGCACCTTTAGGATAATCTGGTAATAAAGAATTACTCATATCAAAAAATGTTGCAATCATTAAATCAAGGAGGAAGTAAGTACCCATGAATTACAATCATCGAGAGATTGAGAAAAAATGGCAAGAATATTGGGCGAAAAATAAAACCTTTAAAACATTAAATGATGATTCAAAGCCAAAATTTTATGCATTGGATATGTTCCCTTATCCATCTGGAGCAGGTCTTCACGTAGGACATCCCGAAGGTTATACGGCAACGGATATATTATCCCGCTTTAAACGCATGCAAGGCTATGACGTGCTTCATCCGATGGGATGGGATGCATTCGGCCTTCCTGCTGAACAATATGCCTTAGATACAGGAAACGACCCAGCTGAATTCACGGCAAAAAATATTGCTACATTTAAAAGACAGATACAAGAACTCGGCTTTTCTTACGACTGGGATCGGGAAATTAATACAACAGATCCGGAATATTACAAATGGACTCAATGGATTTTTATTCAATTATATAAAAACGGCTTAGCATATATTGATGAAGTGCCTGTCAACTGGTGTCCAGCTCTTGGTACAGTGCTTGCAAACGAAGAGGTCATTGACGGTAAATCCGAACGCGGCGGACATCCGGTCATCCGTAAACCTATGAAACAATGGATGTTAAAAATTACTGCATACGCTGACCGATTGCTTAAAGATTTGGACGAACTTGATTGGCCTGAAAGCATCAAAGAAATGCAGCGGAATTGGATTGGCCGATCAGAAGGTGCAGAAGTTACATTTACTGTGCAAGGTACAGATAAAAAATTCCGCGTGTTCACAACTCGTCCGGATACGCTTTTCGGTGCGACATACTGCGTTCTTGCGCCTGAGCATGATTTAGTCAAAGAAATTACAACGCCTGAACAAAGAGAACAAGTGGAAGCTTATCTTGAACAAGTGCAAACAAAATCCGATTTGGAACGTACAGATTTAGCGAAAGAAAAAACTGGCGTGTTCACCGGCGCTTATGCCATTAACCCAGTAAACGGTAAAGCCATTCCAATTTGGATTGCCGACTATGTGCTTGCATCATATGGAACAGGTGCCATTATGGCGGTTCCTGCCCATGACCAACGAGACTATGAATTTGCGAAAAAATTCAACTTGCCAATCATCCCAGTTCTTGAGGGCGGAAACATTGAACAAGAAGCCTTTACTGGTGATGGACCACATATCAATTCAGATTTCTTAAACGGCTTAGGAAAAGAAGACGCCATCAAAAAAGCCATCGAATGGTTGGAAGAAAAAGGCGTTGGCGAAAGAAAAGTGACTTACCGTCTCCGCGACTGGTTATTCAGCCGTCAACGTTACTGGGGAGAACCAATTCCAATCATCCATTGGGAAGATGGCACAATGACGACGGTACCAGAGGAAGAATTGCCATTACGATTGCCAAAAGCAAAAGACATTCGCCCAAGCGGTACTGGGGAATCTCCTCTTGCAAACATAGAAGAATGGGTGAATGTAGTTGATCCGAAAACAGGAAAACGCGGCCGCCGCGAGACAAACACAATGCCTCAATGGGCAGGATCCAGCTGGTATTTCTTAAGATATATCGATCCGCACAACAAAGAAAAAATCGCGGATGAAGAGTTGTTAAAACGTTGGCTGCCAGTGGATATTTACATCGGCGGGGCAGAACATGCCGTTCTTCACTTGCTATATGCCCGCTTCTGGCATAAATTCTTATATGACCTTGGTGTAGTGCCTACAAAAGAACCATTCCAAAAATTGTTCAATCAAGGAATGATCTTAGGTGAAAATAACGAAAAAATGTCTAAATCAAGAGGAAATGTTGTAAATCCAGACGATATTGTACGAAGCCATGGTGCTGATACATTGCGGCTTTATGAAATGTTCATGGGTCCTCTTGATGCTTCTGTTGCATGGTCCACAAAAGGGCTTGATGGAGCAAGACGCTTCTTGGACCGCGTATGGAGATTATTTGTTGCAGAAGACGGAAAACTTTCCAATAAAATTCAAGAATCCGACAATCAAACATTGGAAAAAGTGTACCATCAAACTGTGAAGAAAGTAACAGAAGACTTCAATCAATTGCATTTCAACACAGCCATCTCTCAATTGATGGTATTCATTAACGAATGCTATAAAGTCGAAGTGGTGCCAAAACAATATGCAGAAGGCTTTGTAAAAATGCTTTATCCAATTACACCGCATATCGGCGAAGAGCTTTGGTCCATTTTAGGCCATGAGGGTACGATTACATATGAACCTTGGCCAACATATGATGAATCAAAACTTGTGGATGATGAAGTGGAAGTCGTTGTTCAAGTAAACGGCAAAGTCCGCTCCAAAGTGAAAGTGGCAAAAGATGCAACGAAGGAACAATTGGAACAAATCGCAAAAGAAGACGAAAGAGTAAAAGAACATATTGAAGGAAAAGACATTGTCAAAGTTATTGTCATTCCAGGAAAACTAGTTAATATGGTGGTGAAATAAAATGTATATAGCGTGGCTCAGAAGGAAATTCCTTTTGAGTCACGTTTTATTTTTCGTTAATTCTTACTAAATTAATAGAATTATAAAAAAATCATTGACTTATAACATGAATAATTTTATTATTTGTATCAAAATACTAAGAATTAATAGCGCTGACTAGACAAACTAGAGGCCCGTAATATTCTCAATTCACCAGCCACTTTCTAAATGGGAATATTGAGGCCTTTTTTGCTTAATACATAAAAATTTACGCAAATGTTTCGCTTTTTGAATTAATGAACTTCGAAAGTTTCATTAATTATCTTTTTTAAAAAAGTATTGAAAAGGAGGCGCCATATTGCTTAATATATAAAAATAACAATACTAAGTTGATTAATAAGAATTCATGAATTTAAATGTCTTAAAATGTGAGGGAATAAAATGGGAAAAGTATATATTGTTGGAGCTGGTCCTGGAAGTGTTGATTTAATCACAGTAAAGGGATTGAAATGTATTCAACAAGCAGACGTTATTTTATACGATCGGCTTGTTTCAAAAGAATTGCTTTCCTATGCCAAACCAAATGCAGAACTCATTTTTGTTGGAAAATTGCCAAAATTGCATCATGTGATTCAAGAGCGTATCAACAAGCTCCTTATACAGCATGCAAGAAAAGGAAAAATTGTGACGAGATTGAAAGGCGGGGATCCATTCGTTTTTGGCAGGGGAGCAGAGGAAGCGGAAGTGTTGAGAGAAGCCGGCATTCCTTTTGAAATTGTGCCGGGCGTCACATCCGGCATTGCGGCGCCTGCCTATGCTGGGATTCCTGTTACTCATAGAGAATTAGGTTCAAGTTTTGCCATTATCACCGGACATTTGAAAGATGGAAAAGATGAAGGCATCAATTGGAAAGGTTTGGCGGAATCTGTTGATACGTTAGCAATTTATATGGGTGTAGGGAATTTGCCATATATTACAGAACAACTGCTTAAATATAATCGAAAACCAACTACTCCTGTCGCTTTAATAGAGTGGGGAACAACCGAACATCAACGAGTTGTAACAGGTACATTGGAGACGATTGTAGATATTGTGGAAAAAGAAAGCATTCAAAATCCCGCCATGATTATTGTGGGAGAAGTGGTGAAAATGCGCGACAAAATTGCTTGGTTTGAACAATATCAACAAGCGTTGCAGGAGACCGTGTAAACGGAGGGATAAAATTGCAGGCATTGTTGTATGTGGCCCATGGCAGCCGGGTGAAAGAAGGAAATGAAGAAGCGATTCGGTTTATTGAATCGGTAAAACCGTATTTTGATGTGGAGATACAGGAACATTGCTTTTTGGAACTGGCAGAGCCATCGATCATAAAAGGGATTGAACAATGTATTTCAAAAGGTGCGAAAAGCATTGTAGTCATTCCCATTTTATTGCTTTCTGCCAATCATCGAAAAGTCGATATTCCTTCTGAAATCGAAAAAGCAAAGATGAGTTACCCCTCCGTCACCTTTACCATTGGAGAACCTCTAGGCGTTCATGAAAAGTTGATTCAAAGTTTGCACCGGCGAGCATTGGAACAAGGGCCTGTTACTCCGAGAAAAACAGATATTTTGTTAGTTGGCAGGGGAAGCAGCGACCAAAGCGTACAAAGGGATTTAGGTCAAATTGCCGAACTCCTGCAACAAACATATGATTATGCGAAAGTTGATACTTGTTTTTTATATGGGAACGGTCCATCCTTTGATGAAAAATTAATGACCATATGCAATAGCAAAAATCGAGTATTAATCATTCCGTATTTGCTGTTTACAGGGTTATTGAAATTGAGCATTCAGAAAAAGGTTGCACAACAAGGTTTTTCCGAACAAGTTGTGCTGTGCGGCTGTTTAGGGTATGACGAAAACGTGCGTCAAGTATTAATTGAGAGAATCAAAGAGTCGTTATCTTCAAATGTGAGGAGTGATTGAAATGGATAAACGACAACAAAATTTCGAGAAGGCAGTCGAAAGTTTGAAAAAAATGCTTAGTACAATGAGTTATGGCTCCATCACTTTAGTGGTTCAAGATAATTTAATTATTCAAATCGAAAAAAACGAAAAGATTCGTTTAAAGTAAGAAAAATATTTATTTATCGAGGTGTATAGTGTGTTAGAAGTCATCAATAGTCCTTTTAATGAAAAACAAGTCCAGCAGTTAAATGAATTGTTGGCCACTTTAACGCCCCAACAAAAAATTTGGCTTACCGGATATTTAACTGCAACTGCAAACATTGCTGTTGTTGATGCTCCAAAAAATGCAGCAGCTCCATCCGTAGTCCAGTCACCATCGCCTAAAGAAAAACATGTAACGATTCTTTACGCCAGTCAAACAGGAAACGCCCAAAAGTTAGCTGAACAATTCGGCAACCAGCTGCAGCAATCTGGTTTGAATGTTTCGGTTTCATCCATGAGCGATTATAAAACGAATGCATTGAAAAAAGCTCAATATTTACTCATCGTTGCAAGTACCCATGGCGAAGGGGAGCCGCCGGATAATGCCATCGCTTTCCACAGCTTTTTACATGGAAAGCGGGCGCCAAAATTAGACCATGTCAAATTTGCAGTGCTGGCGTTAGGGGATTCCAGCTATGAATTTTTCTGCCAAACAGGGAAAGAGTTCGATCTGCAGCTTGAAAAACTAGGTGCTGAGCGTCTAGTGGAACGAGTGGATTGCGATCTGGATTATCAAGAACCGGCAGAAAAATGGTTTGCAGCAGTGAAAGAGAAACTTCTTGAAGAAACCTTAACAACTCCTGCCAGCAATCAAGAAGCAGCAGTTTCTAAAGCACAAGAAGGAAAGGAATATTCCCGCAAAAATCCTTTCCATGCAGAAATTATTGAAAAAATAAATTTGAATGCAACAGGTTCTAATAAAGAAACCATCCATTTGGAACTTTCCCTTGAGGATTCAGGGATTATTTTTGAACCGGGAGATTGTTTAGCCATTATCCCAGTTAATAATCAAAACCTTGTAGATTCTTTAATTTCCGCATTAGGATTTGAACCTAATGAAACTGTTGATGTAGATGGTGCAACTCTTTCATTGAAAGAAGCGTTATTAAACACTTTAGAAATCACGCTGCTTACCAAACCATTGATGAAAAAGCTTGCAGAATTTACAAATAACGAAAAATTCCATGCCCTAATGGTAGATTCAGAGGCTTTAAAACAATATATCGAAGGCCGCGACCTGTTGGATGTAGTGGAACAATTCGGGCCGTTCCAATGGGATGCGCAAGGCTTCGTCAATTGTTTAAGAAAAATCCCTGCGCGCCTATATTCGATCTCAAGCAGCCAGTTAGCCTATCCGGACGAAGCCCATGTAACGATTGGCGTTGTCCGCTATGAAGTGGATGGCAGAGAAAGACTTGGCGTATGTTCAACTTATATCGCAGACCAGCTGGAAGTCGGCGATTGTGTGCAAGTATATGTACAAAAAAATCCGAACTTCAAACTTCCGGATGATGAAACACCTATCATTATGATCGGGCCTGGTACGGGTGTTGCACCTTTCCGCGCCTTTATTCAAGAGCGGGAAGAGCGAGGCGCCAGCGGAGAAAACTGGCTGTTCTTTGGAGAACAACATTTTATGACCGATTTCCTTTATCAAAAGGAATGGCTCAATTGGCTGAAAAACGGAGTGCTGACTAAATTGGATGTTGCATTCTCCCGAGATCAAGAGGAAAAAGTGTATGTACAACATAAAATGCTGAAAAAAGCCAAAGAGTTTTATGAATGGCTAGAAAAGGGAGCTGCCGTATATATTTGCGGCGATAAAGGAATGGCAAAGGATGTGCAGGAAACAATCATCCAAATCATTCAGGAACAAGGAAACAAATCCCGGGAAGAAGCAGAAGCATATTTAGAAGAATTGAGAAAACAAAAACGTTATCAGCGGGATGTTTATTAAGGAGGAAACATACGTGACTAAAAAAATTGTGTTACCACCACAAGAAGGAAAACCAAGCGATGTGGAGGAAGTAAAGAAAGCTAGCAACTATTTGCGTGGAACGTTGGCTGAAACAATGCAGGATGAACTTTCAGCCGGCATTCCTGATTGGGATAATAAACTATTAAAATTTCACGGCAGCTATTTGCAGGACAATCGTGATGAAAGGGTAGAGAGAGACAGAAAAAAATTGGAGCCTGCCTATCAATTTATGGTGCGTTTGCGTTTGCCAGCAGGTGTTGCCAAACCTGAACAGTGGCTAAAATTGGATGAATTGGCGGATAAATATGGCGAAGGTTCATTAAGAATTACAACTCGCCAAACGATACAATTCCATGGCATTTTAAAATGGAATATGAAAAAACATATGCAAGAGTTAAATAAAATTTTAATTGATACAATCGCTGCCTGCGGGGACGTCAACCGCAATGTCATGTGCAATGCCAATCCATATCAATCCAAATTGCATAAAGAAGTATCTGAATATGCCACAAAAATCAGCGAACATTTATTGCCAAGAACAAATGCCTATTATGAAATTTGGCTGGACCATGAGAAAGTAGTGGACACTCAAGAAGAACAAGAGCCAATTTACGGCGCTCTTTACTTGCCGCGTAAATTTAAAATCGGCATCGCTGTTCCGCCAGCCAACGACGTGGATGTGTTCTCGCAAGATATCGGCTTAATTGCCATCGTAGAGAAGGATGAATTAGTCGGCTTTAATGTGGCCATTGGCGGCGGAATGGGTATGACCCACGGCGATACGCGGACTTATCCTCAATTAGCAAGAGTAATAGGTTATGTATCAAAAGATAAAATCGTCGACGTCTGCGAAAAAATTATGACGGTACAGCGGGACTATGGCAACCGTTCCGACCGAAAGCAAGCCCGCTTCAAGTATACAATTGACCGCCTAGGCTTAGAGAATGTAAAGAAGGAAATTGAAAACCGGCTAGGCTATGAATTTGAAGAGGTGCGCGACTTCCATTTTGAACATACCGGCGACCGTTATGGCTGGGTGAAAGGAGAAGATGGAAAATATCATTTCACCCTATTTATTCAAAGCGGCCGTGTTCGGGATTTTGAAGGCTATCCATTAAAAACAGCATTGCGGGAAATTGCCGAGATTCATAAAGGCGAATTCCGCTTTACGGGAAATCAAAATTTAATTATTGCCAATGTCAGTCCAAGAGCGAAAAAAAGCATACAGCAAATTCTTGATAAATATCAATTAACTGAAAGTGAAAACTATTCAGCTCTTCGACGAAATTCCATTGCGTGTGTCGCTTTGCCAACTTGCGGTTTGGCAATGGCAGAAGCGGAACGCTATTTGCCAACCCTCATCCAAAAAATTGAGCCAATGTTGAAAGAATTTGGCTTATATGACGAAGATATTGTGATTCGTATGTCAGGATGCCCAAATGGCTGTTCAAGAGCAGCAATGGCGGAAATTGGATTTATTGGGAAAGGGCCTGGAAAATACAATTTGCATTTAGGCGGCAGCTTCCAAGGTACTCGCCTTAGCAAAATATATAAAGAAAACATTGGAGAAGAAGAAATATTAGCAACGTTAAGACCGATTTTTGAGCACTATGCAAAAGAGCGGCTTGAAGGGGAACATTTTGGAGATTTTGTAATTCGAGCTGGCTATATAGATGCGGTTACAGATGGAAGAGAGTTCCATAAATAATTAAAAAATAGGCTTCTGTCATGTCTATCAAGGGATTTTGTTTAACTTCTTTTTTGCGTCAATTCATGTATTCGCCAATATTAATTTAACCCTTAAATGACATGGCAGAAGCCTTTTTTATTAACTCTCTTTTCCAGCGCTCATTCCGGCAATCCGGCCGGTTACAAGGGCGCTTGTTATGTTGAATCCTCCTGTATAGCCGTGGATATCTAAAATTTCACCGCAAAAATATAATCCTTTCTTTTTCTTTGAAGCCATCGTTTTTGGATCGATTTCCTTGATCGATACGCCTCCCCCTGTAACAAAAGCTTTCTCTAAAGGAAGTGTTCCATGTACATCCATGGTGAAGGAAACCAGCTCATGGGCTAATTTGCGGATGTGTTCTTGGGAAATTTCTGCACAGGTTTTGGATGGGGAAATTCCTGACTTTTCCATTAAAAACAACAGCCATCTTTCAGGAGCTATAGGTTTCAATACGTTTTTGATAGATTTTTTCGTTTCCTTTTTTACGAGCTGATTTAAATATTGGAAACAAGATTCTTCATTGAAATCTGTTAATGTTTGAATGCGGATTTGAACAGGAGCGCCGCCGTTTTTCTTTAATTCTTTCACGACAAATTGGCTGCATCTGAGTATAGCCGGTCCGCTTAAACCAAAATGGGTAAAGAGCATGTCCATTTGATGGGTGACAATCGGTTTTCCTTTTTGATTTAATACAGAAACGGCCGCATCTCTTAAAGCTAAACCTTGCAATTCCCGTGATTGAATAAAAGATTCTTTTGATACAATTGGAACTTCTGTTGGATACAATTCCGTTACCGTATGGCCTGCCCGCTCGGCCCATGCGTAGCCATCCCCGGTGGAGCCAGTTTGAGGCACCGCTTTTCCCCCGACAGCCACGATGATGGTGTTGGAACGAATTTCAGAACCATCTTGAAGCCGCACTCCCAATATTTTCTCATCATCCATCAATAACTTGCTCACCGCTGTTTGCAACCGAACTTCTACATTCAACCGCTTCAATTCCTTTGTTAAGGCATCCACCACATCTTGCGCCCGATTGGAAACTGGAAACATGCGCCCATGGTCTTCTTCTTTAAGAGGAACACCCAATTTCTCAAAAAATTTAATGATATCTTCGTTATTAAAAATGGAAAAGGCGCTGTATAGGAATCGGCCATTGCCAGGGATATGTTTGATGATATCATCTATCGGCAAACGATTTGTCACATTGCAGCGACCTCCGCCGGAAATAGCAAGCTTTCTTCCGAGTTTATTTCCTTTTTCAAGAAGCAGCACTTTTTTCTTTTGCTCTCCAGCTGCTATAGCGGCCATTAAACCGGCCGGCCCTCCACCGATGACAATGCAGTCGTACATAAATTGAATCTCTCTTTCCTTTTAATTTTTCTTTCCATATTATACACAGAAGAGAAAAGAAATAAAAAATGTCTTTCTCATAGCTAGTCAAATTTTTAGTCAAATTGTCCAGTTCTGTTTAGAATAGTACAATAGGAAAGATTCATTGAATCTTAAAAGGAATCGTTTTAAAATCATTATTTAGTATGATTGCGGAAAAATTTCTGATAAAATAATTTTGTTATGCAGAAAGTAGAGGCGAGAAAATATGTGTGGATTTATTGGATATATACATGGAACGGATGAGATCGATCATCACAAAACAATTGAACGAATGATGGATACAATTATTCATCGAGGACCTGACAGCGGAGGCAAGCATGTGGATGAAAAAGTATCACTTGGCTTTCGCCGCTTGAGCATTATCGATTTATCAAATGCAGCCAACCAGCCGCTTTATAATGAAGATGGAAGCATCGTGCTGGTTTTTAATGGGGAAATATATAACTTCCAAGAATTGCGGGAAGAATTGATTGAAAAAGGATATCATTTTAAAACGAAATCCGACAGTGAAGTGCTAATTTACAGCTACATGGAGTATGGGGAAGAGTTCGTAAAACAGCTGCGCGGCATGTTTGCCTTTTGTATTTGGGACAAGAATCGCAATCAAATGATGCTTGCCCGGGACGGTTTTGGAATAAAACCTCTATATTATTCAAATCATACAAAAGATAATACATTCATTTTCGGATCAGAAATTAAATCCTTCTTACCACATCCATCCTTTATTAAAGAAATGAATAAAGATGCGTTGCGTCCATATTTAACCTTCCAATACTCAGCTATGGATGAAACCTTCTTTAAAGGCGTTTATAAATTGCGCCCTGCCCATTACATGATTGTAAAAGAGGGAAAAATTGTAAAAATGGAGAAGTATTGGGATAAAAAATATCATGCGAAAGACAATACCCTTGAATACTATGTGGAAGAAATCCGCAAAACGGTGAAAGAATCCGTTGAAGCTCACAAAATCAGTGATGTAAAAGTCGGTTCTTTTTTATCTGGAGGAATTGACTCAAGCTATGTTACAGCCCTTTTACGTCCAAATACTTCCTTCTCTGTCGGATTTAAAAATTATGAAAAAATGTTTAATGAAACCGATCATGCAAAGGAATTATCGGAGTTATTAAATATTGAAAACAAGCGGACTTTTGTTTCCGCCGACGACGTGTTTGAAAAATTGCCAACCATTCAATGGCATATGGATGAACCTCAATCCAATCCATCATCCGTACCGCTTTATTTCCTTTGCGAATTGGCAAGCAAAGACGTGACGGTTGTATTATCCGGTGAAGGGGCCGATGAAATTTTCGGCGGATATGAATGGTATCAGCCATCCAAACGTATGGAAGCCTATGAAAAAATTCCATTTGGCCTAAGAAGAATCATTTCAAACATCGCGAAAAAATTGCCGAAAAATAAATATACGAATTTCCTTGTCAAAGGCGGACAAACGATTGAAGAGCGTTTTATCGGCGAGGCCGTTGTATGGGATGAAGAAGATGCTCTGAATGTGTTAAAACCTCCTTATCGCAGCGGTCCAAGCGTCCATTCCATCACGAAGCCGATTTACGCAGAAGTGCCTTATGAAGATGATGTAACGAAAATGCAATATTTAGATTTAAATCTTTGGCTGCCTGGAGATATCTTATTAAAAGCAGATAAAATGAGCATGGCCCATTCCCTTGAATTGCGCGTACCGTTTTTAGATAAAAAAGTGATGGAGTTGGCTAAAAACATTCCAACGCCGTATCGCGTCAATGAGGAAGATACAAAATATGCATTGCGACAAGCTGCCCTAAAAGAGCTTCCAGAAGAATGGGCAAAGCGGAAAAAACTTGGTTTCCCTGTACCAATCCGCCATTGGTTCCGAGAAGAAAAGTATTATAATTTAGTAAAAGAAGCTTTCCAATCCGAATACGCGAAGGAATTTTTCGATACAGATCAATTAATGAAATATTTAGATGACCATTATCAACAAAAAGCCAACTACGCGAGATATATTTGGACAGTCTATGTATTCCTCGTATGGTATAAACGTTTCTTTATTGATGTGAAATAAATGAACAAGTAGTACCGGTTTTCATTTTTTTGAAAACCGGTGCGATTTCTTTCATGTACGAAGTCTTTTTAAAGGACTATCTCATTTGGAGGTAGTGCTTATTTTTGTTGCTTACTATTTTTTAGAACCTATTTATCCATTGAACTGTTAAAAATACAAAAATCAATACATATTTGAAATTCTTAAAAGAATGGATGAATTGAATGTCCTCTTTAATGAAAGGTACAGCGATTTTAACAATTGGAATGTTTTTATCCAAAGTTCTCGGGTTAATTTATATTTTCCCTTTTTATGCAATTGTTGGTAGTGAAAATGTCGTTCTTTATCAATATGCATATATCCCGTACACGATTATGTTGTCCATAGCGATTTCCGGTGCTCCGGTGGCGGTGTCGAAGTTTGTTTCAAAATATAATTCCTTGGGCGACTATGATGCGGGGCGAAGATTGCTAAAATCTGGACTTTTGACGATGATGGTGACAGGATTTTTGACTTTTCTGCTATTAAACCTTCTTGCGACGCCAATTGCAGAAATCGTCATCCGAAGCAAAGATCAAGCCTTCACAGTGGAACAAGTCTCTTCCGTCATTCGATGGGTGAGCTTCGCATTAATCGTTGTTCCTTTTATGAGCTTATGGCGCGGTTTTTTCCAAGGATACGGAATTATGGAGCCTACCGCTTACTCCCAGCTTATTGAACAAATTGTGCGGATTGTTTTCTTGCTTTGCGCATCCTTCACAGTGATGGTGCTTTTAAAAGGGAAAGCTGAAACAGCTATTGCATTGTCCGTATTTGCTGCCTTTATTGGAGCCCTTGGCGGGTTGTTCGTATTATTCTATTTTTGGAAAAAACATCTTTCAGAATTTAATGCCCTTCGAAGCCAAAGCAAAGGAAACTCCAATATTCAATTAAAGGAAATCTATTGGGAAGTAATTCAATATTCCATCCCGATGATTTTCGTCGGCATCGCCAATCCTTTGTTCCAACTTGTAGATATGTTGACCTTTAATAATGCCATGAAGAATATTGGCATGTCAGAAGTATCAGACTTATATTTGAGCATGGTTAATTTTACAACGCATAAAGTTGTGATCATTCCGGTTATGCTTGCAACGAGCTTATCTTTGGCCCTTGTTCCGACCATTACGAAATATTATAACAATGGAGAGTTTCAATCATTGAAAGGGGCAATGGATAAGTCCTACCAAATTTTGTTTTTCATTACATTGCCGGCAGCCATTGGAATTTCCTTATTATCCTATGAAATTTATTTCCTTTTATATGAAGAGAGTGAAATGGGGGCAACAGTGCTCGCCCATTATGCGCCGGTGGCTATTTTATTCGCGTTATTCCAAGTAACGGCGGCGCTTCTTCAAGGAATTGATTATCAAAAATGGATTGTTTTTAGTTTGCTTACCGGTATTCTTGTGAAGTTAATGTTGAATACGCCGCTCATTGAATGGCTGCAAACTGATGGGGCGATTCTTTCGACAGCGATTGGATATACCGTTTCGATTGTAATTAACATCATGGTTTTAAAGAAAGTGTTAAATTACAAATCCAAAATGGTAGTAAGACGCATTTTGTTGATTGTAATTTTAACTGCTGTGATGTCTATTTGCGTGTTCTTAGCCCATAAAGGTCTTATTTTATTGTTTGGTGCGGTCGAAAGCAGATTTTCTAGTTTAATGGTGGCGCTCATTTGTGTTGCCGTTGGGGTATATGTATATGCCTTTTTAAGCTTTAAAGTGGGTCTTGCCCAAAAATTATTAGGTGAACGAATTTCTCGGATTTCTGGGAAATTCGGATTAAAGTAGGTGTTGTTAGTGCGTTTAGATAAGCTGCTCGCCAATTCTGGATACGGCTCTCGGAAAGAGGTTAAACAATTGTTGAAAAAAGAACAGGTCACGGTCGACGGGAAAGTGGCAAAAGACCCGGCGATGCACGTAGACCCGGAGCGGCAGGAAATCTATGTATTCGGAGAAAAATTGGATTATAAAGAATTTATTTATGTAATGCTAAATAAGCCAAAAGGAGTCATTTCAGCAACGGAAGATTTGCGGGAAAAGACAGTGGTGGATTTACTCTCCCCTATCTTGAGGCATTATCAGCCCTTTCCTGTTGGACGATTGGATAAAGATACCGTAGGACTATTGCTTTTAACAAATGATGGCGACTTGGCCCATCAATTGTTGTCTCCGAAAAAGCATGTGCCAAAAACGTATTATGCAAAAATTGCAGGGGAAGTTACAGAAAGAGACGTAAAGGCCTTTAAAGAAGGGGTTGTCTTGGATGACGGCACCATCACAAAACCGGGGGAATTGAAGATTATAACATCCGGGGATATATCGGAAATAGAACTAACGATTTATGAAGGAAAATTTCATCAAGTAAAGAGGATGTTCGAAGCAGTCGGCAAAAAGGTCGTTTTTTTAAAACGATTGTCGATGGGGAATTTGAACTTAGACCCAACATTACAATACGGCGAATATCGTGAGTTGACAGATGAAGAATTGAAGGCGTTAAAAGAATATGTGCATAAAAAAGAGTGACCTTTTTCTAGGTCACTCGTTCATTCTATATTAACGTAGGCAATTGTTCTTCTATCTGTCTCTATGATGATAACTTCACTTTCTTGTTCGTCGTTGTCCATTTGCCTCTACTTGGGCTTTCCACCAAGTTGTTAAAGGCTAACACATTCAAATCTCTTTGAATGGTGCGAGGAGTGATGTTGAATTCTTCAACTAAATCCTGTGTCGTTACAGTTCCATTCTCCCGAATGAACAAGTACACGTCTTTAATGCGTGTAAGCATTCTGTCTGTCGCGGGTTTCATTTAAATGAACCACTCCTTCATCTTTATTCACATGGCAAAGACTAGCGGACGACTAAACTTTTGAATGAGAGGTCTAAATTTCTGTCCTAGACATCCCCTTTATCAGAATTTTTTGTTAAAAAATTTTTTTGACATGCTTATTATAGCAATAAACTATTAATTTTTCTATAATTCGAAATGATAAAAATTTCTGCTTATTATATAAGATACGTTTCTATTATGTCAAATATACAAGTATATTATCAACTATTATTATACTACTTTCGAGGTGAAAAATATGGATTTTTTACAATTGGCAAAAGAGAGAAAAGAAGAGTTGGTTCAAGATATAAAACAGTTAATTCAAATTGAAAGTGTTTTGGATGAAGGAAGCAAAAGGAAAGACGCCCCTTTTGGAGAAGGGCCTAAAAAAGCGTTGGAGTGGATGCTAGAAAAAGCATCGAAGGAAGGATTTAAAACAAAAAATGTAGACCATTATGCAGGACATATTGAAATGGGCGAAGGAGAAGAAATTCTCGGCATTCTTTGCCATGTAGATGTAGTGCCAGCAGGAGGAAATTGGACATATCCTCCTTTTGAAGGAGTTATCAAAGATGGAAAATTATATGGACGCGGCGCCATCGATGATAAAGGACCGACAATGGCAGCTTACCTTGCAATGAAAATGGTAAGGGATGCACAAATCCCGCTTTCTAAACGAATTCGCATGATTATTGGCACTGATGAAGAATCCGGTTTCCGCTGCATGGAGCATTATTTTCAAAAAGAAGCGATGCCTGACATCGGTTTTGCACCGGATGCGGATTTTCCTCTCATCAACGCTGAAAAAGGAATAGCGCTATTGGAATTTACTCAACAAAGCACTTTAAGCGAAGAAGAGCAACTTGTCTCTTTTCAGGCAGGAAATCGCCACAATATGGTACCGGATTTAGCGAAAGCCGTAGTGAAAAATGTTTCCTCCGATTTTGAGGAGAAATTCTATGAATATTTTAAACAGTTTGGTGAAGAAGTAGCTTTTGCTCGGGAGGAAGATAGAGTTATAATATCGGTAACAGGAATATCTGCCCATGCAATGGAACCTGAAAAGGGAAAAAATGCGGCAGTGATGCTTGCCAAATTTTTAAATCTTCATTTAACAACGGAATCAAGCAAAGCTTTTGTCTCTTTTGTTGAGGATGCTTTTAGCGATGTATATGGGAAAGCTCTCGGTCTGGATTATGCAGATGAAATGTCAGGGCAGACGACATTAAATGCTGGGGTGGTTTCTTTCGATGCTGAAAAGGGGGGAAACATTCTCGTCAGCATGCGATATTCTGTGACCTATCCATATGAAGAGAAAATTCAAATGGCTAAAGAACTTTTGAAAAATTCTTCTTTTTCATTACACGTCGTATCGAATTCGAGCCCCCATTACATTCCGGAAGATGATGAATTCATTCAAACATTGCTAAAAGTTTATCGACGTTATACTGGCGATGATCGAAAACCTCTATCAACCGGTGGAGGAACTTATGCTAGAACGTTGAAAAAAGGGGTGGCATTCGGCAGTTTATTTCCTGGGGAACCTGACGTAGCTCATCAAAAAGATGAGTATGTGGTGATTGACAATTTGGTGAAAGCTGCTGCGATTTATGCAGAAGCAATTGTTGAATTAGCAGGCAAAAAATAAAGGAAGTGGGAAAATGGGATTTACGTTATGGAATGACAAAATTGTAAAAGATGATGAAGTAATTATTGATAAAGAAGACAGAGGCTATCAGTTTGGCGATGGAATCTATGAAGTTGTGAAAGTCTATAACGGTGAAATGTTCACGATTAACGAACATATAGATCGTTTGTATGCTTCGGCAGAAAAAATCCGCATGTCTATTCCGTATTCAAAAGAAAAACTTCATCAACTGCTAAAAGAGTTAGTGGAAAAGAACGGATTAGGCACAGGGATTATCTATTTTCAAGTTTCTCGCGGCGTTGCTCCAAGAGCCCATCAATTTCCTGAAGGCGATGTGAAGCCGGTTTTAATTGGATATACGCGGGAAAATCCACGACCAATGGAGAATCTTGAAAAGGGCGTAAAAGCAACTTTTGTGGAAGATATTCGCTGGCTGCGCTGCGACATTAAAACTTTGAATTTGCTTGGAGCAGTTCTTGCAAAACAAGAAGCCCATGAAAAAGGCTGCTATGAAGCGATTCTCCATCGCCATAACACAGTGACAGAAGGGGCTTCAACAAATGTTTTTGGCATTAAAGACGGCATTTTATATACGCATCCTGCAAACAACTTAATTTTAAAAGGTATTACTCGGGATGTGGTGATTGCTTGCGCAGAAGAAATTAATATGCCGGTAAAAGAAATTCCATTTACAACTTATGAGGCATTGAAAATGGATGAATTATTTGTCACAAGTACAACATCAGAAATTACCCCTGTCATTGAAATCGATGGCAAGTTTATCAACGATGGAAAAGTAGGAGAATGGACACGAAAATTACAGCAACAATTTGAAACAAAAATTCCGAAAGCCCTTCATATTTGATTATTGCTGGATAGAGTGAATCTTTATGAATGAAGTATCCTCTTTATTAGAGGGTACTTTTTTAGTGGGAAATTTTAATGCTTCATCAGAAGGGGTTACTATGAATTTTTTATTCCGTCATGTAAAATGGATGGAAGAGAGTTAGTAGGAGAGATTTTAATGGCTCAACTAATAAAATTGCAAGACTATATTTCAAGATATCAAATCGATTTAACTAGATACCCAACCCAATTTGTTCGTTTGAAAAGAACACAATGGGAAAAAGTGAAACATCAATGGATGACAGGGGAAGAACCGATTGTTTGGAAACATATTGAGGAGGAAGAAGAACCAAAACGCTTCAACTTCCTCAAAAAATGGCTGCATAAAAAACGTGTTGCGGAAGAAGAAGAGGATATTGAATCCGTTGATGTGTCCCATGAAGCAATGGATGGGCAATTTGAGTCGGAAACGATTTTATCCTTTGAGCCAAATATTGTGTATCATCCTGAAAGTCTGGATGAATTGAAACGAATGTTTCTTGATCAATTTTTTCATTTTCAATTGAAATGGGCGAGTTCTACGTTATTAGAAAAATCATATATTGATTCACGTTTCTATAGAGACACTTTTTTAAGAACGGTTCTACAACAGTTGCCTGATAATTATTTAGTATTTTACTATCCGATTATCAAAATTAAAAAAGCTCCGATTGAATTGGACGTCATCATTTTAACGCCAACCGACTGTTTGTGCATCACTCTTTTGGAGCAGGAAGAAGATGCCGTATATGTGGCTGATGGCGACCGATTTTGGACAAAAAAAATCGGAAAGCGAAATGAGAAAATTTTAAATCCTATCATTCAATTGAACCGGATGGAAGCGATTGTCGCACAGATTTTCAAAAATCATCAAGTAGAATTCCCCATTCGAAAAATATTGCTTTCACGCAATGGCTTTTTTCCGCAATCGATGTCGTTATTTAACATTCAGTTGATTGATCGGCGAAGATATTCTGATTGGTTAAAGCATTTAAAGTATGCGCCTTCGCCCATTAAAAAAAATCAACTAGAAGCGGCACAAGCCATTATTAGCAATGTGGATACGGTTGCTTTTAGCCGTTCGCTTTGGGAAGCGCAAATTCAGCAGCAATTAAACGAAAATCAGGCAGATTAAACAAACATAGGGAAATAAATTTTCCTTTCATCATCATTCATTACATACTGAAACAAACTAAAAGAAATGAACAACATAGAAAGTAGGGTATTATCGTGAGAATGAGAAATAAACCTTGGGCTAAGGAATTTATTGAACAACATCCTGAAATAATCATCCAAAATCCAGAAAATTATAAAGGAAAATGGAATGAACTTTTTGGAAATAATCATCCTCTTCATATCGAAGTCGGATCGGGCAAAGGCCAGTTTATTGTTGGCATGGCTCAAGCAAATCCAGAAATTAATTACATTGGAATCGAATTATATGATAAAGTCATCGTAAAAGCATTGGAAAAAGCGTTGGAAGCGGGGTCACCTCCAAACTTAAGATTATTAAAAATCAATGCAGAAGAATTAGAGAAGTTTTTCAAAAAAAACGAAGTTCAACGCATTTATTTAAATTTCTCCGATCCGTGGCCGAAAAAGCGCCATGCCAAACGGAGACTTACTCATGAGAGATTTTTAAAAATTTATGAATCGATTTTAGTGGATGAAGGGGAAATCCACTTTAAAACGGATAATCGCGGGCTTTTTGAATATTCATTGGTTTCCATGTCCCAATATGGCATGGTGCTCCAATACGTTTCTTTAGATTTGCATGCCAATGAACCGGAAGATAATATCCGAACAGAATATGAAGAAAAGTTCTCAGCAATGGGACAGCCAATTTACCGTTTAGAAGCAAAATTTCCAAAGAAATAAGGGTGCTATTCATTGAAACTCTTCCCTTCAGAAGGGAGAAGTTTCAATTGATATAGATATATATTTAGGGGGGAGAAATAATGGATCAATTACAATTTCACGATATGACATTAACATGGCTAGACGGCGGAGTGACTGGTCTAGATGGGGGTGCGATGTTTGGAGTTGTACCAAAACCATTATGGTCGCGGAAATACCCAGCCAATGAAAAGAATCAAATCGAATTATCTTGTGAACCGATTTTGATTCAGTACAATGGAAGAAATTATTTGATTGACAGCGGCATTGGCAATAAATTAAATGAAAAGCAAATTCGCAATTATGGGGTAACGGAGCTTTCTAATCTGGATGAAAGCTTGCAAAAACTCGGATTAACAACAAGCGATATTGATGGGGTATTAATGACCCATATGCATTTTGATCATGCCAGTGGATTAACGAAATATGAGGGGGACAAATTAGTCTCCACTTTTCCAAATGCTAATATTTATGTGACTCAAATTGAATGGGATGAAATGCGCAATCCAAATATTCGCTCAAAGGCTACATACTGGGTGGAAAATTGGGAGCCGATTCAAGACCAAGTAGTTACTTTCAAAGACTCTATTGAAATTGTCCCAGGTATTGAAATGATTCATACAGGCGGCCACAGTGATGGACATGCCATCATCCTATTAAAACAAAAGGGCGAGACTCTCATTCACATGGCAGATCTAATGCCAACCCATGCCCATCAAAATCCTTTATGGGTAATGGCATATGACGACTATCCAATGACAAGCATTTTTGCAAAAGAGAAAATTTTAAAAGAAGCCTATGCAGGCGGCTATAAATTTATCTTTTATCATGATGCCTACTACCGCATGGTTCAGTGGGATGAAAACGGCAAAGAAATCATCGATTCCTTGAAGCGGGGAAAAGAAGCAAAAATTTCAATTCCGGTAAAATAAAGAGGCTGGGACATAAACAAAAAATGATAGAGGTAGCTGAAAGGGTTTTGATAAAAAATTGAACTAACGAAAAATGGATTGGCGTGACGGGGCGAGTTCCTGTCTCGCACGTTTAGTCGCAAAGAAAGGAAGTAAATTCAAAACTTTCCTGCGACGAGCCCTCTCAAGAGACCACGAGGAACGAAGGAATGACTCCGAGGAGGGCCTGCGGAAAGCGTCCCCGGAACGGAAATCAATTTTTAATAACAAATCTAAAAAAACATCATTTTCTCTTTGGAGAAAATGATGTTTTTTTTAGATTTGTCCCAACCTCTTACACTTTGTGTAATTCCACGATCACGCCGGAGCGGGCATCTGCAGCAAATTCGAAGTTTTCCACTTGACCATCAACGACTCTTGAAATTCCGCCTCTATAAACAGGAACGGTTGTAATGCCGTTATGGAAAGATTCTGGTTTCATATAAATCCATGAACCATCAATTGGGCTTTCTTTTCGGAATTCTTCTTTAATGTTTTCCAAAATCTGATTTGGATTCATATAAGGCTGAATGCGTTCTGAAGCTTCTTTTATAATAACTGCTGCCGCTAATCCTGTTGTTACTCCTAACATAAAATCACGTAAATTCATTTCCAATTCCCTCCTCAAAAACCATTGTACCATTAATTTCTTTTTAAAGTCTTCTGAAAGCAGGATAAAATATTTTCCCGATTATATACTCATTTCTATAAAATACTTGGATTTTCCTTTTTATTTCCTAGCGTAAAATAGTTAAATCTTTTTGTCCTTCTTAAGAAGTACCAACATTTTTGAATTATGCTAAAATAAAGCAAGTAGCAGATGAAGGAGTGTTCCATAGTGAATGAAGAAACTTTGCAATTATTTAAAACATTGACAGAACTTCCAGGAGCGCCTGGCAATGAACATCAGGTAAGGGCATTTATGCGAAAAGAACTGAAAAAATATGCGGATGAAATTGTACAAGACAATTTAGGCGGCATTTTTGGAGTGCGCAAGTCAGAAGAGGAGAATGCGCCAAAAATTTTGGTTGCAGGCCATATGGATGAAGTGGCGTTTATGGTCACAAGCATTACAGATAACGGCATGATTCGCTTTCAAACGTTAGGCGGCTGGAATCCGCAAGTTTTGCCGGCGCAGCGGGTGATGGTTTATACAAATGAGCGGGAAATTCCAGGTGTGATTGCATCCACTCCTCCGCATTTATTGACAGAAGAACAGCGGAAAAAACCGGTGGATATAAAAGATATGCTGATTGATGTTGGGGCAGAAAGCAAAGAAGATGCCATGCAAATGGGAATTCGTCCTGGGCAGTCGATTATCCCTGTTTGTCCATTTACAGTGATGGCAAATCCAAAAAAAATTATGGCAAAGGCTTGGGATAATCGTTATGGATGTGGACTGGCTATTGAACTATTAAAAGAAATAAAAGATGAAAAAGTGAAAAGCCACATTTATTCCGGGGCCAATGTGATGGAAGAAGTTGGACTTCGCGGCGCTCAAGTATCTGCCCATATGATTCAGCCGGATATATTTTTTGCATTGGATGCATCTGCTGCCAATGATATGACAGGAGACCGCAATGAATTTGGCCAATTGGGTAAAGGGGTGCTCCTCCGCATTTTCGACCCGACAATGGTAACCCACCGGACATTGAGAGATTTTATTTTAGATACGGCAGAATCAAACCATATTCCGTATCAATATTTCGTTTCTAACGGCGGCACCGATGCTGGAAGAGTCCATACGATGAATGGCGGCATTCCAAGTGCGGTCATTGGCATTTGTTCTCGTTATATTCATACATCAGCCTCCATTATGCATGTAGATGATTATCTTGCCGCAAAAGAATTGCTTGTTGCGTTAGTCCGCAAATTCGATCGTACAACGGTAGATACAATTCTCCAAAATCCATAATTGAATGGAAATGGGTGAAAATAAGGCTGGGACAAATCAAAAAAAACATCACTTTCTCCAAAGAGAAAATGATGTTTTTTGATATGTTATTAAAATTAATTTCCGTTTCGGGGACGCTTTCCTCGGAGTCATTCCTTTGCTCCTCGTGGTCTCTTGAGAGGGCTCGTTGCAGGAAAGCTTTGAATTTACTTCCTTGAACTTGCTCCGCTTTGCGCAAAATCAGAAATGATAATCGGTTTTGCTTCCTTTCCACTAAATTTTTAGATTGCACGCTGTTTGAACTAAGACTAAAATAAAGTTTGGTAAAGGAAGTGAACTATAAATGAAAAAATGGTTGTTCTTAACCATTAGCGCCCTTTTGCTTTTTGGATTATCCGGCTGCGGGAAATCTGTGGAAGAGCAAATCAATATGGGTGTAGCTAGTAGTCAAACCGTATTTGAAGAATCGCCAAAAGAAGCAAATAAAAAAATGGGGCAAATTGAGCTTTATTTGCCATCCGGTTATAAAATTCAAGATACCGATGATGTAAATAACTACGTTTTAACAAAAGGAAAAGACAAGTATATTTTATTCGTCAATGTGAATGAAAAAGAAGATAGCAAGCTTCACTATGAATTATTGAAAAAAAATATGTCAAAGGCAATTGTAAAAGAACAACCGTTGGAATTGGATGGCATTTTTGGATTTACAATGGTGCTGGAACATGGGGAAAATCAATTTGAATTGGTCGCAAGCAGCGGTGGTGTCAAAGTTTCTACGATCTCAAACGACCGAAAGATAGATAATAAATTGGAAGAAATGATGCGGATTGCCCGATCTGTCGAAGTAATCCATTAAACGGTTCATTTCTTCGACGAATGGACATCACTTCTGATACAATGAAAACAAAGGAATATAACGGTTCACGGTGGTGAGCCGTTTATTTGTGTGTATAAGGAAGTGATGAAAGTGAAACCAGAACAGCTTGTGGAAGAATTAAAAAAACGATTAGGTACGGATAAATTTGATTTCTCCTATAACCGCAAAGATGATACATTGCGTTTAGACCATAAAACTCTTCAAAAAGGCATGGAAATCCAACTTCCAGGAGTTCTAGCAAAATACAATGAAAGAAAAGAGCAGGCAATAGAAGAGGTTGTATATACAATTGAACAAACCTTCAACGCAATGGAGAAAGAACAAACAGAAGCAATTTACAGCTTGGAAAAAATCTTTCCGGTAATTCGTTCTACCTCTTTCCCATTGAAATCCAAAGATGGCCATGCTTTTATAACGACAGATCATACGGCAGAAACCCGCATTTTTTATGCACTGGATTTAGGCGCTACTTATCGGTTGATTGATGAATCCATGCTTCCAAAACTGAATGCCACAGCCGAACAAATACGGGAAGTTGCCCGATTTTCCGTTAAACAGTTGTCAACAAACGTGAAAAAAGATGAAGTGGCAGGAAATATTTATTATTTTGTCAATGAAAACGATGGCTATGATGCAAGCCGCATATTGAATGATGGATTTTTAAAAGAAATGAAAGAAAAAATTAAAGGAGATATGGCGATTTCCGTTCCCCATCAAGATGTTCTTATTATCGGAGACATTCGAAATGAAACCGGCTATGATGTGTTGGCTAAAATGACGATGCACTTCTTTTCCATTGGGCGTGTGCCGATTACATCTTTATCCTTTATCTATGAAAATGGGGAACTAACGCCGATCTTTATATTAGCAAAAAATCGATGAAAGGGAGACGAATTCATGATAGTAGCATACAATAAAGAACATGTTGGAGATGTACTACTCGTTCAATTAACGACTGAAGATGTGATGGCCGTTGAAGTGGAACGAGTGAGAGATGTTGCTTTAATTAAAGAAAAAACGACTGGTGAAGTAAAAGGATTTAATTTATTTCATGCAAGCAAATATGTAGCAATAGATGTGAGCGGCAACGTAGAAGTAACTGAAGAGCTTGTTGAAAAAATCCAAGGGGCATTAAAAGAAAATGGCGTCGAATTATCCCTTGATGTGGATTTTTCGCCGAAATTTGTTGTCGGTTACGTCGAAGAAAAGGAAAAACATCCGAATGCAGACAAATTAAGCGTATGTAAAGTAAATGTGGGCG
Organism: Ureibacillus thermophilus; assembly: GCF_004331915.1. Taxonomy (NCBI): domain Bacteria; kingdom Bacillati; phylum Bacillota; class Bacilli; order Caryophanales; family Caryophanaceae; genus Ureibacillus; species Ureibacillus thermophilus. The sequence continues at coordinate 2,471,391 of NZ_CP036528.1, read as the reverse complement.
ATGAAGTGCTGCAAATCGTCTGCGGTGCGCCAAATGTCGATGCGGGCCAAAAAGTAGTTGTTGCGAAAATTGGAGCAGTGATGCCATCTGGAATGGTGATTAAACCTTCTCAACTTAGAGGCGTGGATTCTTACGGCATGATTTGTTCAGCAAGAGAGTTGGCTATTCCAAATGCCCCTCAAGAAAAAGGAATTTTAGTATTAGATGATGATGCTGAAGTTGGATCTCCTTTCCAAATTCCTTCCGAATTATAATTAAAAATGGTTAGGACATAGACGTCCTAGCCTTTTTTAATGTATTGTTAGTGGTTTGTAAAGATTTTGCAATACCATTTATGTTATTCTTTTAGAACATATGAAATCCAATGCATGATTTTGCACAAGAATACATATATGAAAGACGTAAATCTATAATCATTGTAGTTTCAGCATAGGACATTGTCATATAATAATAGAGAGGTAAATGTTAGAAAGAGTGATGACCAATGAAATGGCTCAAGAAAACATTGAACAAATGGTTTTTTCTAGATGATGTGGAAGAAGATTATGAAGATGTTGTATTAGAAGAAACAATGCCGGAAAAAGAACCGATTCCGGAACAGATTTATATAAAGGAGCAACAGCCAAAATTTCGATTTCCGCTTATTCCCGATGAAGAATTGCAACCGACAAATAAAGAACAAACAAATCTATCACCAGGGACAAATCATCATTTAAACTTACTGCCGGATTCCCAACAATTAAAAAATTCGCTAGTTTATGATGTGGAAGTTTCCCGAATTCATGAACTATTAGAAATGCGCATACAGAACAAGAAAAAAACAACAAAAGTAGTCCATACTAAATCGATTCCAAAGCACAGTAAACGATTAGTGGAAAAAGAAATAACGGGTGAACCGATACGAATACAGAAAGAAAAGCCAATTGAAAAAGAAAAAGTGCAGCTGCCGACAAACCGAAGAAGATTTATTCCGTCCGATGTACCTTCACCGGTCTATGGTTTTCAAAAAAGACAACCAATTAATGGAGTGTTTCAGACAAAAGAAAAGACAACTGAACAGAAAGTTGAGAATGAAAATGAGTCTTTATCAACTCAGACAGAAGAAATTTCAGCAACCATTGAAAAAGGTCCAAGTACACGTGTAGTAGAAGAACTGGATAAACAAATTGAGAAAGTGAAGGAAGAAGTGGAACAAATCCTTCACCATACGAAAGAAAGCCTGTCTATTACGATAGAAGAACAACAAAGTGCAGCTAGATCATCTTCTCCTGTAGAAGAAGCTGCTAAAGAAAATTTAGAAAGGGTTCCGATTTTGGCGGAACCGCTTGATGAAGCGTCAGATCCAAACACAAAAGAAGCAGTTTCTGAAATTGCAAATTTTGATTCAACCAAAAAGGCTGATCTTCAGGAAAGTATTGAAACCCACAACAACGCCAGTGAGTCAACTAATGTGGATGATTTGTTGCAAATAGCGCAGGAAGAAGCGCATAGCCTTGAAGCAAAGGACATTCAGGAAGAGCAAAGAACCCTTCTTCAAAATGAACCCGTAGAAGAAAAGGAATTTTTTGTTAGCACAGCAGAAAATCCGTTGAAAGAAGAAAGTATAGATGCTCAAGCCAACGAGCAGATGACGGAATTAGAAAATGAAAAAGAGAACGGCGAGTCTTTTGAAGAAAGCATTTTAGAGGAACAATTGGGCAGCTTTTCAACAGAAAATATTGAAGCGAATGAACAGACTGCTGGATTATCCGATGAGGGAGCTTCATCCAACGAAGCGCAGCCAATCAAAGAAAAGAAGAAAAAGCCAATTCCATTTAACGTGATTATGTTAAAGTCGGATAAAGAAAAGCTGGCAAAACGATTGCAGTCCCAAATGGCTGAAAAAGAAAAAAACGAACAACAAAGCCAGCCGATAAATGAGGAACATCAACAAAAACCTATGGAAAATTCATCTTTGACCAATGAAAAAAAGGAGAATGAAGCAGCCGACGATGTAACGCTTTTCCAATCGGAGAAAAAGACTAAATCTTCATACACGAAACCGCCATTAAGCATTTTAATGCCGCCGGAAACATCAACGGAAGATCGGGAATGGATGGAGAGCCAGGCGGAAAAACTGGTAGAAACTTTATCCTATTTTCAAGTTAGTGCAAATGTAGAGTCTATCATGCAAGGCCCTGCTGTCACACAGTTTGAAATTACTGTGGGCCATGGAACGAAAGTAAGTAAAATTCGCAACCTGGCTGATGACTTGAAGCTGGCTTTGGCTGCAAAAGATATTCGCATTCAGGCGCCGATTCCGGGGAAAAACACGATTGGGATTGAGATTCCTAATCGCATTTCCCGGCCAGTTCGATTATCGGAAGTAGTCAATAGCGAACCGTTTTTAAATTCTGATTCGCCATTAGAGGCAGCCTTAGGATTAGATTTAACAGGGACGCCGATTACAATTGATTTGCGCAAAATGCCCCATGGATTGATTGCAGGGGCTACCGGATCCGGAAAATCGGTGTGCATTAACTCCATTTTAGTGAGTCTTCTGTTAAAGGCTGAGCCTAGTGAATTGCGATTGATGCTCATTGACCCAAAAGTGGTGGAACTGGCGCCGTATAATCATATTCCGCACCTTGTCAGCCCGGTGATTACCGATGTAAAAGCGGCTACTGCTGCTTTGAAGTGGGCGGTGGATGAAATGGAGCGGAGATATCAATTGTTTGCGAATGCCGGTGTCAGAGATTTGCCGCGGTATAATAAACTGGCAGAACAAAATGGAAATGAACGTTTAAAACTGCCTTATATATTAATCGTTATTGATGAATTGGCTGATTTAATGATGATGGCTCCACATGACGTGGAAGAATCCATTTGCCGGATTGCCCAAAAGGCGAGGGCTTGCGGCATTCATTTAATCTTAGCTACACAGCGCCCATCCGTTGACGTCATTACCGGTTTAATTAAATCAAATATTCCGACGCGCATTGCCTTTTCTGTATCTTCTCAGATTGATTCCCGTACCATCTTGGATAGCCAAGGGGCAGAACGATTGCTTGGCAGAGGCGATATGCTTTATTTAGGAAACGGAATGAGCGACCCCATCCGCTTGCAAGGCACTTATGTAACGGATGAAGAGATTGAGGAAATCATTGAACACGTCAAAAAGCAGGGAGAGCCTGATTATTTCTTTGAGCAAGAGGAACTCTTAAAAAAAGTGGAAATGGTGGAAGAGCAGGATGAATTGTTTGAAGATGTTTGCCGCTTTGTGTACGAGCAAGGCGCTGCATCCACTTCTTTAATTCAAAGAAAGTACCATATCGGCTACAATCGGGCTGCACGATTAATCGAAATGCTCGAGAGCTATGGTTTTGTATCAGAGCAAAAAGGCAGCAAACCGAGGGAAGTATACATCACCGAATCGGACTTGGCGGAACTATTCGATTGATTGTTATTACTGAAATTTAGAGGGGCTAGCCCCCTCATTTTTTTCGAACGAATAAAAAAAACCGTGCTATAATGGTATAGGTTTTTGATTTACTAAAAATGTATAAACTAGACATAAAGTTAATATTTATTCATTAGGGTTTAACCCTGGGAGGTTTTTGAATATGACAATTTATCATTTTACAGGCATTAAAGGTTCGGGAATGAGTTCCCTTGCTCAAATATTATTTGACTCCGGTGAAACAGTGCAAGGTTCAGATGTGGAGACATATTACTTTACCGAACAGCCTTTAAGAGAAAGAAATATTAAAATTTTAAAATTTGATCCTGACAATATCCAGCCAGGAATGACGGTCATCGCAGGGAATGCGTTTCCTGATACTCATCCGGAAATTGTTCGAGCAAAGGAACTAGGCGTTGAAGTCATTCGTTATCATAAATTTTTAGGGGAATATATAAAGAAATTTACTTCGATTGCCATTACGGGCGCTCACGGAAAAACAACGACAACCGGCATAATGAGCCATACAATTGGAGGTTATAAGCCGACTTCTTACTTAATTGGCGACGGTACCGGATTAGGAAAAAAAGGTGCAGCGTATTTCGTTTTGGAGGCTTGTGAATATCGAAGACACTTCCTTGCCTATCATCCAGATTATGCAATCATGACGAATATCGATTTTGATCACCCAGATTATTTTGCAGATATTGAAGATGTATTTTCAGCATTCCAAGACTTGGCGATGCAAGTGAAAAAGGCCGTCATCGCATGCGGCGACGATGAAAATCTGCAAAAAATCAAAGCCACTGTACCAGTGATTTATTACGGATTTGGCGAACGCAACGATTTTATTGCAAAAAATATTGAAAAAACAACAGAAGGATCCAGTTTTGAAGTATATATCCGCAATGAATATTTCGATCGGTTTTTCATACCGCTTTTTGGAGATCATGCGATTTTGAATTCGTTAGCTGTGATTGCCTTATGCCACTATGAAGGTGTTCCTGTAGAGATGATGAAAGAACGGTTGAAAACGTTTCATGGTGTAAAAAGACGTTTTACAGAAACGAAAATTGGCAATAATGTTCTTGTTGATGATTATGCCCATCATCCAACCGAAATTATTGCAACGATTCAATCTGCAAGACAAAAATATCCTGACCGTGAAATCGTGGCAATCTTCCAGCCTCACACATTCAGCAGAACAGAAGCTTTTTTAGAGCAGTTTGCAGACAGTTTGAAATTGGCTGATGCGGTTTATTTATGTGAAATTTTCAGTTCCGCCCGCGAAAAAAATGGCAAGCTGACAATTGAAGATTTAAGAGCATTGATTGATGGAAGCGAAATCCTTCATACAGATACGGTGGAAAAATTGAAGAAACATCATGATGCTGTTTTTCTATTTATGGGGGCAGGAGATGTGAATAAATTCCAAAAAGCATTTGAAACCGTGTTGAAAATGGGTGCATAACCTGTTTGAAATGTGTCAAAATATTTCAATATGGATAAAAAAGGAGCGAACAACGGCTCCTTTTTTTAACACAAGAAGGAATTTTAAAAATTTTGTCGAATACTATTACACAACCTAACATACTAGGAGGTCTTCTACATGGAAGTGATATTATATATTTCAGCGCTCGTTGCAGCAATCGCTTTTCTAGTGCTTTGCATTAGCATCGGTGCCACATTATTTTCTTTAAAAGGCATCTTAAAAAGCATTGCAGGAACAGCTGCAGGAATAGAAAAGCAAATGGAAGGAATCACTCGTGAAACAACTCATCTATTGGAAAAAACTAATACTTTAGCTGCTGATATTGCAGAAAAATCCGAGAAACTCAACACTGTAGTGGATGCGGTTAAAAATATAGGTGTTTCCATCAACAATTTAAACAATTCCATTAATAAAATTACAGATTCCATTTCGAAAGAAGTTGATAAAAACGAAGAAAAAATTGCCCAAGTTGTTCAATGGAGCAATGTGGTGATGGACATCGCAGAACGCTGGAAACAACGAAAAGCGCAGCAAGATGTCATTGAAGCGGTGGATGAGCGCAAGAAAAAGTAATGAGGGGGAAGCAAAATGACGGGAGAAAAAACAAATTTCAATGAAGTGAAAGAAACATTGACACAAGAAGCTGTTGTTCACGAAATGAGCGGGGAGGAAACAATTAATATGAAAGATTTTGTGATTGGTGCACTGGTCGGAGGAATCGTCGGCGCTGCAGTCGGTTTGTTGCTTGCTCCAAAGACGGGAAAAGATTTAAGAAGCGATGTTGTATATCAAGCTAGCCAAATCCGACAAAAAGGGCTTGTTCTAACATCTACGGCAAAAGAAAAAACAGTTCAGCTTTCAAGCCAAATTAAAGAGCAGTCATCCAATTTAGTAGAAAAAGTGAAAAGCAAGAAAGAAAAATCTCCTCAAGTTATCGACGATGGTACCGTTTCTTATGAGGATGCTTATGAAGGGGAAGATATTTCGGAAGTAGCTCGTCCATCCTCAATCTGATAGATTAAAAAGAGCAAAGGGGGGCGTCTGAAAAGTCATTTTAAGACGCACCCCCTTTACGGCGTTCCTATTCTTTCGCCGCAGATAAATTGCGACGAGGAGGCTCGAGCCGGGCCCGCGGAAAGCGTCCCCGGAACGGAAATCAATTTTTATTAACATATCAAAAAAACATCATTTTCTCCTTGGAGAAAATGATGTTTTTTTTGGATTTGTCCAAACCCCATTGCTCTTTTTATGATAGCGTCTATGAACGGAATATCGGATTGTCAATCAATTGAATTTCCAAAATATCTCCGCCAAAAATTGGAGTGTCAAAGGAGATCGGCTGGCCGTTTCGCAAGATGGCAAATTGTCCTTTGAAGTCTTGAGGAATTTTCCAGTTGGAGAATTTAAAGACATCTTGAAAAATCCACGGGCTTGCATCTTTTTCAATCAATTGTAGATTTGCCCCATTATATACGGTAGAGGTAGGCTGCACCACGACTCCATTCATAAGCACTTCATATCTTATCTTTTTCAGCTGCAGCGGCTGGTTTTGGAACGTTACCGAAATGGAATCCTCTAATGGAATGTTTAAGTGGTCTAATACTGCCTGAACGGTTGGCATTGTCGTTGATGTTTGGATGGTTAACACATCACCATCTTCAATTGGATAAGTTAACTTTGCCGGTTTCTCATTTAACATCAGCTTTGATGTGTAATCATGCAAAAATACAGGCTGTCCATCCACTTTCACAATGAATGTTTGCGTTTCAATAATATCTTGCCGCTGTATATGCTCTAAAAAGTCTTTAATCGTTTCAATTGGTTCAAATGTGATTTCATCCCGGTCTTTTAGTGGCGCATCAAGGGAAGCGGTTTCACCGTTTAATTTTACAATCGGTTCTACATAGTAGATTTGATCGTTTAACTGAACTTTTTTTGCAGCTTGGTCGATGAGATCCCGAATAGTTGCTTGAGCATCTCCACCATTTTCCCCAGGGATAATCGTAATTTCATCCCCATGTTGAATCGGCGTTTTAGATGTCGCCTCTTGTCCATTGACTAAAATGGTCGCAGGCTTTCCATGCTCTCCAGGAACGAAAATATCTTGCCCATTAATGGTGATGGAAAATCCTTGTCCGGGTTTTCCATATAAATGTTTTGCGCTGATATTTGCGGCTAAAAAGGCATCGCTGACGGTCATTTCTTTTGCTTCAAATAGCCGCACAACTTGGTTGTTTACTGTAACAGAAATATAATGGATCGGATATTTTTTGGCGGCAATGGCAATGCCAATCGGCGTTACAAGATCCGGTCTTGCTTCAATGGATTCTTCTTTCGTTAAATTTGGAATGGCGCTAATGTCCCGGACAGCTACCCGATTTTTCGGAAGTTGAAGAATTTCGCAAAGCTCTTCAGGCAATCTAGGGGTTAAACTTCCTCCGCCGATGAGCATGACCGCTTTAGGAGGCACTTGATTATTTAACCGTAAAATTTCATTTCCAATCGCTGCTGCCAATTGCTTGATGGCAGGTTCGATCGTTTGAATTACTTCTTCTGTCGGGATTTCTTGTTCAAATCCTAAAATATCTTGTATGGCAACGGTTTGCTCTGTATTTAATTTTCGTTTAATGGCTTCGGCAACCGGGAAGTCCAACAAGTATTGGTCGCATAAACTTTCTGTAATTTCATCCCCGGCGGTTGGCACCATTCCATAAGCGATGACGGTATTGTTATTTGTCATTGCAATATCGGATGTGCCAGCACCTATATCGACTAATGCAACGTTCAATCGACGCATAGTCGGAGGAATTAGGACATTGATGGCAGCAATTGGCTCCAGTGTGAGTGCTTCCATTTCCAAATCTGCTCTTTTTAATGCGGCCAGCAATGATTCAATGACAGTGCGCGGCAGGAAGGTAGCAATAACTTCAACGGATGCTTCTTGGCCCCGTTGATCTAAAAGGCTTCCAATTTCTTGTCCATCTAATAGATAGTGGAGGACGGAATAGCCCACACAGTAATAATGGCTTGAATCATGGGATTGTTTTTCAACGAGCTGTGCTTGCGCTTGATGCACTGCTTGTAATTCCAATCGGTTGATATCTTCTTGAGTAAAAATTGGACGGTTGGAAATGTCAATTGATACGCGGGCTTGTTCGGTTTTAAGTGCGCGGCCGGCAGCAGCTACACTGACTTTTGTTAAAGGGCCATGTTTTTTTTCTAATTCAACTTTTATTTCTTTAATTAACTCAGCTACAAATAATACGTTATGTATCTGGCCGTCGAGCATAGCCCGCTCTTTATGTTCTCTTATGAGCATATCCGCAACATGATAATGGTCGTTTTCTTCTTCTAAAATGATTCCTACGACCGACCGAGTTCCGATGTCTAAGGCAAAAATTTTGGAACTCAATAGTAACACTTCCTTTCTATCATCTTTTTATATACTTTCACGAGTTGAAGCGCTAAATTAAAAAGACGTGACATTCTGAATTTTCTTGATTATAATATGGATATTATCTTAAAATGTAACATACATTTCAGTCTTCTGAAAGTGTTGTATTTAAGTAGGGAGGAGTCGTATTCATGAGTGAGCAAAAAAGATTAGAAGCGCTTCGTCAACAAATTGATGAACTAAACTTAGAGATTCTTCGATTGATTAACGAACGTGCCGAAATTGTAAACGAAATTGGAAAAATTAAAGAAAAACAAGGTGTTAACCGATACGATCCATTGCGCGAACGTCATATGTTAGATTTGTTGAGAAAGCACAATAAAGGTCCGTTAAATCAAATGACGGTTGATTATATCTTTAAAACTATTTTTAAAACCGCTTTGAAACAATTGGAAGCAGATACAAAGAAGGAATTGCTTGTATCCCGTAAGAAAAAACCTGAAGATACAATCATCGAAATCAATGGCGAAAAAATTGGTGCCGGCGAGCCAACATTCGTATTTGGTCCATGTTCTGTAGAATCTTACGAACAAACAGCGGCAGTTGCTGCTTCCATCAAAGCAAAAGGGTTAAAATTCATCCGCGGCGGTGCTTACAAACCACGTACATCACCTTACGATTTCCAAGGTCTTGGCCTGGAAGGATTAAAAATCTTAAAACGCATTTCAGAAGAATATGGTTTAGCGGTTGTAACTGAAATTGTAACACCTGGTCATATTGAAGAAGCGTTAGATTATGTAGATGTCATCCAAATCGGTGCACGAAATATGCAAAACTTCGAATTGTTAAAAGCAGTTGGTGAAACGAATAAACCGGTATTGTTAAAACGCGGCTTGGCAGCAACAATCGATGAATTCATTCATGCAGCTGAATACATTATGTCAAAAGGCAATGATAAAATCATGCTTTGCGAACGCGGAATCCGCACTTACGAAAAAGCAACACGCAACACACTAGACATTTCAGCGGTTCCAATTTTAAAACAAGAAACACATTTGCCTGTATTTGTTGACGTAACTCATTCAACTGGACGCCGAGACTTATTATTGCCTTGCGCTAAAGCAGCTATTGCCATCGGGGCAGATGGTGTGATGGCGGAAGTGCATCCAGATCCATCGGTTGCATTATCCGATTCCCAACAGCAAATGGATTTAAAACAATTCGATGAATTCTTTGAAGAACTTCAAAAATTTATGAAGCAATATGAGTATAAAGCATAATGGAGAAACTATCCAATCTTCTTGATTGGGTAGTTTTTCTTTTGAAAAGATAGTGAGAAAATCCTAATCATGTTCGATAAATATTATATTTTTTTGAACTTTTCCTATGTATTGAAAAATTAAAGCAAAATATCGTATTATGAAGAAAATAATAATTAAAAAGGGAGGGAGATCTTTGACAGTTACAATTTATGATGTTGCCCGAGAGGCCAATGTTTCTATGGCTACAGTTTCCCGGGTGGTGAACGGAAGTCAAAATGTAAAACCTTCTACCCGCAAAAAAGTGCTTGAGGTCATTGAGCGCCTCGAATATCGTCCAAATGCGGTGGCAAGAGGGCTGGCGAGCAAAAAAACGACAACGGTAGGGGTCATTATTCCTGATATTTCAAATAATATTTATGCAGAAGCAGCTCGAGGCATAGAAGATATTGCAACAATGTATCGATACAACATTATTTTGGCCAATTCTGACCAAAAGGAAGAAAAAGAATTATCCTTGCTCGATACGATGTTAGGAAAACAAGTGGATGGCATCGTAATGATGAGCGACGCTGTTACTCCAAAACTACTCCAAACAATGGAAAGTTCTCCTGTACCAATCGTACTTGCCGGTTCCATCGATGAAACACAAAAATTGCCTTCAGTGAATATTGATTATTTCCAAGCTACTTATGAAGCGGTAAAAATGTTAATTGATAATGGCCATAAACGCATTGCTTTCATCAGCGGACCATTAAGTTATACTATCAATGCCAAATATAAGCTTGAAGCGTATAAAAAAGCTTTGCAAGATGCCGGATTAAAAGTGGATGAAGCATTGATTGTAGCAGAAGATGATTCTTATGATGGCGGCATGGAAGCATGGAAAGAATTAAATGACCTCGAACATCCACCAACTGCTTATTTTGCTGGAAGCGATGAGCTGGCAATTGGTGTCATTCATGCGGCGCAGGATCATGGCATTAAAGTCCCTGAAGAAATCGAAGTGATCAGTTTTGAAAACTCTAAACTAGCCCGCATGGTTCGGCCGCAATTAACAAGTGTTGTGCTGCCGTTATATGAAATCGGTGCAGTAGCTATGAGGCTTCTAACAAAATTCTTAAACAAAGAAGAAGTAAAAGATCAAAATGTAATTTTGCCTTATCGCATAGAAAAACGAGATTCAGTAAAAGCAAAAGATAAATAAAAAAGTGTAGACAAAGTCTTTTGTGATTTTGTCTACACTTTTTCATTATAGGCCGCTATTTTTTTCAGAGCGGATAATACTTAATGCTTTTGTGAGCATTTGTGCATTTTTTTCTTCAATTTCTGCTTTTCGTGGAATCGGCTCAAACAAAGGATTTGGATCTTCCCAAGTTGGAATGAGCGGAACAGGCGATTCTTTTTGCCATTTGTTTAACCACTCATCAGGGAGATTCCCTGTTGGGATGGGCTGATCGGTCATTTCAAGCCAAATCATAGACCATGCTCTCGGTACAACCCGCCACATATCATATCCACCGCCCCCAACGGCAATCCAACGTCCTTCGCAATATTCATGGGCTAATTCATGGGCAAGTTTTGGTATTTCCCGGTAAATTTTCATAGAAGCATTTAAGTGAGTTAATGGGTCAAAATAATGGGCATCGGCTCCATTTTGGGTAAAAAGCACATCCGGCTTAAAATATTCGATTACTTCCCTTAAGGCTTGTTCATATACCATCAAGAAGCTTTCATCCTCCGTAAAGGCTTCAAGGGGAAAATTAAAGGATGTACCATACCCTTGTCCATTTCCTCTTTCACTGACGTTTCCTGTACCTGGGAAGAGGTATTTTCCGGTTTCATGTATGGAAAAAGTGCAAACATTTGGATCATCATAAAATGTCCATTGCACGCCATCTCCATGATGGGCATCGGTATCCACATATAAAACGCGGGCTTGATATTTTTCCTGTATGTAACGAATTGCGATGGAGCTGTCATTATAGATGCAGAATCCGCTTGCTCTTCCGCGGAATCCATGATGCAAGCCTCCACCGAGATTGAGGGCATGTCTAGATTTTCCCTCCATGACATAATCAACCGCCTGCAAGGTGCCTCCTACAAGCAAACAACTAGCTTCATGCATATTTGGAAAAATCGGTGTGTCTTCTGTTCCAATCCCATAAGGTTCTGCCTGTTCAGGGGTTAAAAGGCCTTGTCCAGCTTTTTTTACAATTTCAATATAACTTGGATCATGGACTAGCCTAATTTCTTCTTCCGTCGCCATTCTAGCAGGAATAATATCTTCATCCGATAGGGCACCAATATTTTTTAATAACTCCATCGTTAATATTAGCCGCTTATGATTGAAGGGATGAGTGTCGGAAAATTTGTAGCTCAGCTGTTCTTTCGAATAGATAAATACGGCATTTTTCATAAATTCACCCCTGGCAAATTAGGCCATAGTACTTCATAGCCATGATTTCGCAAATCTTTAATGATTGGCAATGGATTCATCATTCGAATCCGGATTGTGATGATGCGGCTATTTTCATTTTCTGTGTCAGGAAAAACTAGAATGCTTAATACATTGGCATGATGTTTTTTAACAATGGCTAATACATCCGCTAGGGTGCCTACTTGATCTTTCAACCGAATATCAATTTTGGAGGAAGGTTGATGTGCGCCTGTCAGCTCTATATAGGCAGTAAGCAAATCTGATGTTGTAACGATTCCGACAAGCTTTCCTCCTGACACAATGGGCAAGCAGCTGATTTTGGATTCGTAAAAGGTCATAGCCACATCCTCTACAAAATCAAGGGGATGGCCAAAAATAATATCTTTTACCATAAATTTTTCAATTGGTGTATCGTAAATGGCTTTATTATTTTCTTCTTTCAGGCAGGAAGGCAGCGCATTTTTCACATCATGGGAAGTAATGAGGCCAACTACATTTTTTGCCTCATCAACAATGGGAATGTGTCGGACATTTTTTTCTCGCATCAAATTTAAAGCATCATTTAAAGTGTCCTTCGGTGTAAGCGTATACACTTTTGTCTGCATAATTTGTTCGACTATCATGTTTTTCCCCCTTTGTCAATACATATACCTGTATCTAAAGCGCAGTCTGTCAAAACGTGTAATCGTTTCCTCGTTAACCCGTTTGCCGATGCGCACCATTAAACAGTTGGCAGGATGTGATGTAATTTCAGGATCATCTGTTGCACAATATTCAAAGCCGACCGATTTCATTAGATTCTCCATCATTTTTCGATAGTCCCAAACATTCAATCCAGTGCCTTTTAAATCCCAATGCCAATAATATTCTGTTGTAAAAATTAAATAATCTTCCATTTCATCTGCCATAAATGACACTTCTAATAGCTTTTTTCCTACTCCCGTCCCTCGATATGATTGTACTACTTCTATGGCTCCAAGTTCTAGAACATTTTCAATTTTATCTTCAGACCATCTTTCTAGGGGATCAGGATAGAGATATGTTACATAGCCGATAATTGTATTGTTATTGCGGGCAATAATAATTCTTCCTTCTTCTAGTCCGGCAATTTCAACCAATGCTTTTTTTTGCTGATCTGGCTGTCGAAAGGAAGTTAAGCCTTCATGAAAATCAAACTTTTCTAAATTTTCAGGTAGAATAGGACCCTCCACCACCACAGTGCCATGCCGTGTCTCCATTTGCATGCAATGATAGGTTTTAATATGCTTCAATTACTTCACCCCCGTCATCTATTAATTACATTATATGATAAAATACACACAAAAAGCAGAAATTTTAAGAAAAAAAAAGAAATTCATGAAATCTTAAAAATATTTTGCTAATTATAATAATTCATTGTAAAATGTAAAATATCATAGAAAGAAAGGGGATATTTAATGGGGATGAAAACGACTGAGAAATTAGCCGTCGTTCAAGGGGATTATAATTTAAAAAATTATGAAGAAACTTACGCTAATTTCGATTGGAAAGAAGTCGAGAAAGCATTTACTTGGTATAAGACGGGGAAAGTAAATGCTGCGTATGAAGCTATCGATCGTCATGCTGAATCAGATCGAAGCGACAAAGTGGCTCTTTATTTTAGTAACGGGGATCGTAAAGAAGCTTACACTTTCGCTGATATGAAACGCATGACGAACAAGGCGGCAAATGTATTCAAGCAATATTCCACTTTGGAAAAAGGGGATCGCTTATTTATCTTTATGCCAAGATCTCCGGAATTATATTTTGCATTATTGGGAGCATTGAAATGCGGTGTAATTGTAGGTCCGCTCTTTGAAGCATTTATGGAAGGAGCGGTATATGACAGATTGTCCAATAGCGAAGCAAAGGCAATCGTTACAACAAAAGAATTGTTGAACCGTGTGCCGCTTGATCGATTGCCGCACTTAGAAACGGTCTTTCTTGTTGGGGAACAAGTAGAAGAAAATGAAAAAATTGTTGACTTTAATAAAAAATTAGAAGAAGCTTCCAGCGATTTCGACATCGTTTGGGTTGATCGAGAAGACGGAATGCTTTTACATTATACATCCGGCTCAACGGGGGCTCCAAAAGGAGTATTGCATGTTCATAATGCAATGATTCAACATTATCAAACTGCTCGTTGGGTATTAGACTTGCGTGATGACGATATTTACTGGTGTACAGCAGACCCTGGATGGGTGACAGGTACTGCTTACGGTATTTTTGGTCCATGGTTGAATGGAGTAACGAATGTTATTATTGGAGGACGCTTTAGTCCTGATAATTGGTATGGTGCAATTGAAGAATATGGTGTTACTGTATGGTACAGTGCCCCAACGGCATTCAGAATGTTAATGGGTGCTGGTACAGCTGTTTTACAACAATACGATTTGTCTTCATTGCGGCATGTACTCTCAGTAGGAGAACCATTAAACCCAGAAGTAATTCGATGGGGTATGAATGAATTAGGCCATCGTATTCATGATACTTGGTGGATGACAGAAACTGGTGGACATATGATTTGCAACTATCCTTGCATGGAAATTAAGCCAGGTTCTATGGGTAAACCAGTTCCAGGTGTTTATGCGGCGATTGTTGATGATGAAGGAAATGAATTGCCGCCATATACGATGGGTAACTTAGCAATTCGAAAAGGTTGGCCATCCATGATGAGAGCGATTTGGAAAAATCCGGAGCGCTACGAAAAGTATTTCTTAAAAGGTGAATGGTATGTTTCCGGAGATTCCGCGTATAAAGATGAAGATGGCTATTTCTGGTTCCAAGGTCGTGTCGATGATGTGATTATGACAGCCGGTGAGCGGGTAGGCCCATTTGAGGTAGAAAGCAAACTCATTGAACACCCGGATGTAGTTGAAGCGGGGGTAATCGGAAAACCGGATCCGGTACGCGGAGAAATCATTAAAGCCTTTGTAGTACTACGGCCTGGCGTTGAACCAACTGAAGAATTAAAAGAAAACATTCGACAATTTGTAAAAACAGGATTAGCTGCCCATGCAGCGCCTAGAGAAATTGAATTCAAAGATAAACTTCCGAAAACACGAAGCGGTAAAATTATGCGCCGCGTGTTAAAAGCATGGGAATTAAATCTTCCAACAGGCGATTTATCTACAATGGAAGATGATTAATTTTTAACCTCCACCATGTGATTTGTTGAGCAAGATTATAATTATGCATCCACCGAAGGATATTTCATTTTTCACAAATGAATATCCTTCATTTTTTATTTATTGAAAGTTTAAAAAATATATAAACATACATTTGACTTTATAATTATACAAGTTTATACTAACAATATCTTACGGAAGAGGTGACTAGGTTGAAAATTGGAATCGTTGGAGCCACAGGATATGGCGGATTAGAGTTAATCCGATTTTTACATAACCATCCTGAAGTGGAACAAATGGATTTATTTACATCTTCTGAAGAGGGCGTTATTTTTTCATCAAAATTCGGTCATTTATTGAATATACATGATGTACCCCTTCAAAAAATAGATTACGAGACATTGATGAACTATGATGTCGTTTTTACGAGTACGCCAAGCGGAGTCACAAGTAAACTATTGCCGCCGCTCGTAGGAAAAGGGCCGAGAATTATCGACTTATCGGGAGATTACCGTTTAAAGAATTTACAAGATTATGAGAAATGGTATAAAAAAGAGCCTGCTCCACAAGAAATTGTAGATAAAAGTGTTTATGGTTTAACCGAGTGGAATGAAAAAAATATAAAAGAGGCAGAACTCATTGCCAATCCAGGCTGTTACCCGACAGCGGTGCTCTTATCTATCCTTCCACTTATTAAAGAAGATTTAATCGATCCTTCTTTTTTAGTCGTAGATGCCAAAAGCGGCGTGTCTGGTGCAGGGAATAAGCCGACGAAAATGACGCATTTCAGTGAAACAAACGAAAACTTCTCAATTTATAAAATCAATGAGCATCAACACATTCCTGAAATTGAGCAAGCCATTGAAATGTTTGCCAATGTTAAAACATCCATCACTTTTAATACCCATCTTGTGCCAATGACAAGAGGCATCTTGGCAACCTCTTATGCTCCTGTGAAGGATGGAGTAACAACAAAAGATTTAACAGATTGTTTGCAAGAAACCTATAAACATCATCAGTTCGTCCGCATTATTTCGGATGCCAATACAATCGGCACAAGCCGGGTAAAAGGTTCCAATTACTGCGATGTGTTCGCAAAAGTAGATGAACGGACAAATCGAGCTACAATAGTAAGTGTAATTGATAATTTAGTAAAAGGAGCGGCCGGCCAAGCAATTCAAAATATGAACGTTCAATTTGGTTTACCGCAAACTACAGGATTAGATGTGGTGCCATTATTTATTTAATATTAATTAGCCGGTAATGGGAGAAATGGAGGAATTATAATGTCGTCAATCGTAGAAATGAAATTATCCAGCAAGAATATCGTATCTCCGAAAGGATTTAAAGCTGCAGGAATTCATTGCGGCATCAAGCATAAGAAAAAGGATTTAGCTCTTTTATACAGCGAAGTGCCTGCCAGTGTAGCAGGAGTGTTTACAACTAATAAAGTGCAAGCAGCTCCGATTAAAGTCACAAAGGAAGTTGTTTATGAAACGAAAAAAATGCAAGCAGTGATTGTTAACTCTGGAAATGCCAATGCTTGCACTGGAAAACAAGGACTTCTTGATGCATATGAAATGCAAAAATTAGCTGCTGAAAAATTAGGCATTGATCCAAAGTTAGTTGGTGTTTCTTCAACAGGTGTAATTGGTGAATTAATGAAAATGGATTGCATCCGTGAAGGTGTCAAAAAGATTGAACTTGGCAATCAACTTGAAAATGGCATTGATTTCGCTCAAGCGATTTTAACAACAGATACCGTGATGAAAAATACAACTTATTCTACCATCATTGATGGGAAAGAGGTCATCATATCAGGAACGGCGAAAGGTTCTGGCATGATTGAGCCGAATATGGCTACAATGCTTGCCTTTATTACAACCGATGCCAATATTGAATCCGATGTATTGCAAAAAGCTTTATCTGACATTACCGATTTAACATTCAACTGCATTACAGTGGACGGCGATACTTCCACAAATGACATGGTATTAGTGTTGGCAAATGGCTTGGCAGGAAATCAACCTTTGACACCGGAGCATCCAGATTGGAACAACTTCTATAAAACATTGAAAATGGTGGCAGAAGATTTGGCAAAAGCCATTGCCCGCGACGGTGAAGGCGCCACGAAGCTAATCGAAGTGGAAGTGGAAGGGGCGGTTTCAGATGATGAAGCCCGCAAAATTGCCAAAACAGTTGTAGGTTCTCCTTTAGTAAAAACGGCGGTATTTGGCTGCGACGCCAATTGGGGACGCATTATTGCGGCAGTAGGCTACAGCGGGGCTACAGTAGACCCTGACAAAATTACAATCAAAATTGGCGATAAGAAAATGGTTGAAAATGGAGAACCGATTCCATTTGATGAAGATGAACTCATTAAAATTTTAAAAGCGAATGAAGTAAAAATTCATGTTTCGTTAGGTCAAGGAAACGGCCACGGTTTTGCATGGGGGTGCGATTTAACCTATGACTATGTCCAAATCAACGCAAGCTACCGCTCATAAACGGATTGTCATTAAATTAGGCGGAAGCACATTAGAAGGCTTAAATAATGCCTTCTTTTCCAATTTTAAAACGCTCCAAGAGGAAGGATATGAAATTATCATTACCCATGGTGGAGGGCCAGCCATTAATCAGAAGCTGGAAAAAAGAGGAATCGCTTCGAAAAAAATTAATGGCATCCGGGTAACGAATGAAGAGGCAATGGAAGTCGTTCAATCGACTTTAGTCGGCCTCGTTAATCCAAAACTCGTCAACGATTTAAATCGGGCAGGCATTCAAGCAATTGGCCTAAACGGATTGGATATGAATTTGATTTTGTGCGAACTATTAGACTATGAAACTTATGGTTATGTTGGAGAAATTAAAAAAATCAATACGGCCATTATTGATGTTTTAACGGCTCACAATATTGTACCGGTAATTAGTTGCATTGGTGTAACGGAAGAGGGCCAATCATTAAATATCAATGGCGATACAGTGGCCAGTGAAATTGCATTAGCTGTAGGTGCGGAACGCTTATTATTAGTAACGGATGTTTCTGGCATTCGCATTGGCGGCGAGTATCAAAAAGAAGCCACACCTGAACAAATCCATCGATGGATTGAGGAAGGAGAAATTACAGGCGGGATGATTCCAAAAGTGGAAGGAGCCATCCGTGTTTTAAATGCAGGCATACCAAAAGTGGAAATTGTCGACGATACGTTGACGGGAACGACTATAACAAGCAAGGAGTTAGTGAAATGAGTGCGCTATTTAATACCTATGCAAGAAGACCAATCGCCCTTGTAGAAGGGAAAGGAACCATTGTGAAAGACCAAAATGGCAAAGAATATTTAGATTTTACGAGCGGCATTGCGGTTTTATCCTTAGGGCACGCTCATCCAGAACTAGTCAAAACCATTCAAGAGCAAAGTGAAAAAATTTGGCATACGAGCAATCTTTACCAAGCTCCATGGCAAGAAAAACTAGCTGAGTCTTTAGTAAAAGATACGCATTTTTCTTATGCGTTTTTCTGCAATAGCGGGGCAGAAGCCAATGAAGCGGCTATTAAATTGGCTCGCAAACATACAGGGAAACATCATATCATCACTTTTAAACAGTCTTTTCATGGCCGCACTTTTGGCTCCATGAGTGCGACAGGACAAGAAAAAATCCAAAAAGGCTTTGGCCCAATGGTGGAAAAATTCACTTATTTGCCTTTCAATGATGTGGAAGCATTGAAAAATGCCGTTGATGATTCGGTGGCAGCCATCATGCTTGAAGTGATTCAAGGGGAAGGCGGAGTAAATCAGGTGACTGATGAATTGGCCGAAGCAATTCAAGAAATTTGTTCAAATCGTAATATTTTATTGATTGTCGATGAAGTTCAAACAGGCATTGGCAGAACGGGTACTCGTTTTGCTTTTGAACAAACGCCGTTAAAACCGGATATTGTAACTATGGCTAAAGGGCTTGGCGGCGGATTCCCAATCGGAGGAATTTTAGGCACAAAAGAATTGTATGATTCTTTTGGTCCGGGAACACACGGTACAACCTTTGGTGGCAATCCGTTAGGCGTTGCGGTTGCCCAAAAAGTAATTGACATTGTATTTCAAGAAGAGTTTTTAAATGAAGTGAAAAAGAAATCTGCCTATTTCGTAGAACAGTTAAAAGCAACTTTCCCGAATGGCGAGTTTAAAGTAAAAGGAAAAGGTTTACTGCTAGGATTGGAAAGTGAAAATGAAGTGGCTGAATATATCGGCAAATTGGAGGAAGCTGGACTCTTGGTTTGCGCAGCCGGCACAAGAGTGATTCGCTTACTTCCACCGTTGACTGTAAGTTATGAAGAAATCGATCAAGCAGTTGCGATTTTGAAAAAGGGATTGTTGGAAAACTAAAAAATCATGGGCTTGTCTAAAAAGTCCATAAAAACAGAGCGAATGGAGAAAACAATGAGTTTTTCCATTCGCTCTGTTTCCTTATTTTTGAAATTGGTTTGGGAATTTGCGGCCCTTTTCAGTATGTTGTGGGCCATTGCCACAATCCCGAATTCTGTGCGGACTTTATGAAGCCCCCGTAACAGAAATCGAGTGAAACGCAAATTGCCCTTGATGTTCCCGAACACACTTTCGACATCCACTTTACGCTTCGCATAAAGAGCTGCCTTTTGTTCGTCACCAAGAGCTGCTTTGGCTTTCGCTTTCATTTCTTCATAAATCGTGTTCCAATATACTCGACGATTTCCTTTGGCTTTCGTACACCCATTCTTCAACGGGCAATCCGTACAATCTTCACACTCGTACACTTTCAAATCTTGTATGTATCCAGATGCATTTTTTCTTTTTTGATAATACTTGAATACGACTTTCCGATTGTTCGGACAGATAAAGCAATCGTCTTCTTCGATGTATTTCCAGTTTTGTACTTTTGATAAATCCTTTTTAAACTTTTTACTTTGTTCCTTCAAATAGGTTTGGTATGGGGCTAATAATTCAAAACGAGGTTCTTTTTCTTCGCCAATCGCATATAAATAGTTTTCTTCACTCGCATATCCTGCATCGGCAATGACATACTTGAGTTTCTTTTCCTTCGGTGAGTTGGGATTTTTTAGAGCGAAGTTCTTTTTTTCTTTCTTTGTCTTCTTCCTGTTTATAATCTTTTTCCAAAGCTTCTATTCTCTCAGAAAGTTGTGCCGATGATTTTTCTAATTCTTCTTCTAATTGTTCTTCTTTTAATTCCTCCAAGGCGATTTGGTGCGCTTCTTGTAGAAACGATTGAATTTTGGCTCGTAGTTTCTGATCATATTTTTCTACGGATTTTCGCCATACAAACGTATATTTGTTGGCATTCGCTTCTATTTTCGTACCATCCACAAAAATATGGTCGAGGTCGATAAATCCTTGTTCTACTAGTTGAAGGACAAATTGTTCAAATACAGAATCCATCATGTTTGACATACGAACACTACGAAAATCATTTATTGTGCGATGGTCAGGGGTTTGCAATCCCGCCAACCACATCATCGGAAGATTTTCTTTCACCATTTGCGCCATTTTCCGACTTGAATAAACGTTTTGAGTGTACGCATATAAAATCACTTTCAATAACATTTTAGGGTGATAGGGTGCACGACCCCCACCAACATAATGAGTATACAACACTTCATCCGGAATCGATTCCACCATTTCATCCACTAAACGGGCGACATGATTTTCAGGAATATACATTTCGATATCTAAAATGCTCATGACTTGACGATTGCAATAAGGTTGGAAAACTAGCTTTTTGCGTTTCTTGTTCTTTTGAACCTCTATTTTTTGAATACCCTCTAGAGTCATTTCTAATTGCGTGTTATAATTTTCTTGAATAGTCATTTGATTATTCATAAAAAATCGTCCTTTCTTTAGAATGTTTTTTGGTCAATTTCATTCTATAAAAAAGGACGATTTTTTTGTACCCTAAAAACAGAAAAAAGGGCTGAGCCCAAGGTCGATTCAATCGACTTTTCGGACAGCCCCATGATTTTTTATTATCGTTTATGTTGAGTTTTTTGGCTGTTTGAATGGTATGATTGCAGCTGTAACTCTTGATTTTCGTTTTCATTTGCCGGTTGTTCATGTTCAATCGGTTCATTGGTTTTTGGATTTTCTTCTATACCATCGCTTGTTATTTGAGTTTGGGAGATTGGAGATTCTAATCCAGTAATGTCAACAGCCACAACGCCAAACAGGCCATTGCCAACCGTGATGCTTCGGGTTGCGCCGCTTCTGACGGAAGCAAGAAGCTTTTTGCCTCCTCCTGTCAAGTCATAAATGCGGTATCCAACAACGTCATTGGATGCGGAAGGAGACCAAGATAAAACATTGCCCTGCACTATCACACTGACCGGTTGAGGGGCAGTTTGATCCGGATGAAAAGTTTTCGCATTTGCCACTTTTAGTATATCCTTGCCTAGAAGTTTTTCCGGATTTCCTCCAAGTCGTCCCAGTATTTTTTTGATGAATTCTTGGTTCAATGAAATGCCGCTTGCTGGATAAGTAAATTCTTGCGGTGTTGAGTCCAAGGCTAAATATGTTTCACCGTTAATATTAACAGTTTTTGTATCCGATGAGATGAAACTATTGTCTGTTGCAGTCGGAACAAATTTGCGTATGAATAAGTCGCTGCGTACAAGTCCGGCATCACTGCAAGCTTTAGAAGGCGCCATTCCCGAAATGCCGCAGAAAGATGCATTGACAACTCCTTCAGGTTTTTGGAATTTCTCTTTTGTACCAATGAACTCTGGATTTACATCATATGCCGCGTTCATTAAAGAAGCCCATAATAAATTGATCCGCGTGCTTGGTTGGAAATAAATATTATTGAATTGATATAACGTTCTTGGCTGATCGTAGCCTAACCAAACCCCTAAAGACACGTTCGGATTGTAACCGATAAGCCATACGTCTTTATATTCCTGGGTTGTCCCGGTTTTCCCCGCAAAGTCTGAGGAGAATTTTAATGTTGAGCGCGCCTTCATTCCTGTACCATATTCAAATACATCTCTCATCATATCTGTAATGATGTAAGATGTTTCCTCAGAGAATACTTCCACCGGTTCAGGTTCGTGTTGGTAAATAATATTGCCACCTACATCTTCAATTTTTTCAATCATATAAGCGTCGATAAATTTTCCGCCGTTTGCAAAGGTAGCGAAGGCGTTTGTATTTTCTTCCACTGTTGTTCCGTATTCAATTGCGCCAATCGCAGCAGACAAGTTTTCATAGTCGCCTTTTGTTAATTTGGTGAATCCCATTTTCTCTAAAAGTTCTGCTGGCCTTCTGTCGATGATTTGGTCATATAAACGAATGGCGGTTAAGTTTTGGGAGTGAGCCAATGCTTCACGTGCCGGAATAATGCCCCTTTCTTCGCTGGCGATATAGTTTGTCGGCGCCCAGCCTCGATACGAGAATTTCACATCCACTACCGGGCTTCCCGCACCAATTAAACCATATTCAATAGCGGGACCGTAGACAAGAAGCGGCTTCATTGTAGAACCGTTTGGACGATAAGCTTGCGTTGCATGGTTCAACTCGGTGATCTCAAAGTCTCGGCCGCCGACGAAGCTTAAGATTCTTCCCGTTTTATTTTCAATTAAAATGCTTCCTACTTGCACCGGATCTGGAACTTCCATTTCTTGCTTCGTTTCCTGGTCGATTTCCTTTTTCGTATAGGTATGTCCGTAGTATTTGAAATCTTCCGCAGCTTTGTTCATGGCATCATATAATTTTTTATCGATTGTTGTATATACCCGGTAGCCGCCTGAACGAATATCCCGGTCTGCAAGAATAATATATTTTTCGTAAAGGTTTTCTTCTTCATCTAGCCGCTCGGGATCAATGCCGTCTTTTTCAGCCAAAATTCTTGCCATAATTTCTTTTGCCCGGCGTTCAATTTCAAAGGTTAAATAAGGATATTTGACTTTTTGGGTTTCGGGCTCTTTAAAATCTTTCGTAATATCATATTTGAGCGTTTCTTCGTATTCCTTTTCCGTAATATAGCCTGCTTGCTTCATACGATATAAAACGGTTTTCATCCGCTCGATTCCCGGTTTCAATCCTTCTTCGCTTTTTAATTTCCCGCTTTGCATGTAAGGCGTGTATGAAAAAGGCGCCTGAGGAATTCCTGCGATATAGGCAGCTTGAGCTAAGTTTAATTCGCTGGCGCTTATGCCAAAAATTCCTTGAGCGGCTGTTTCCACTCCTGCAATATTGCGGCCGGATGCATTTCTGCCATAAGGAATAATATTTAAATAAGCTTCCAAAATTTCATCCTTTGTCATAAAATGTTCGAGGCGCAGCGCAAGCAGCAATTCCCTTGCTTTTCGTTCATAGGATACTTCATTCGTTAAAATTTGGTTTTTAATGAGCTGCTGCGTTAATGTTGATCCGCCTGTTTGAGTCGAAGCATTGGTGAAATCTTGCAGCAATCCGCGAAAAACTGCTTTTGGAACAATGCCATTATGTTCGTAAAAATATTCATCTTCCGTTGCCAATACAGCTTTTATTAAAATCGGCGATACTTGATCTAGGGTTGTTTTTTTCCTTTCTAAATCGGTGCGGATTTTGCCGAAATATACATTGCCTGCAAAATACATTTCGCTTGTTTCTTCATAATTGTAAATTTGTTTTCGCATTTGTTCTTTCGTATAGAGAGGTTCATCTTTCACTAAGGAAGCAAAATAGCCTACTCCGATGGAAAACATAAAAACAAAACCGATTAGAAACATAATGAAAAAGACAAGTCCAAGATTCCATATCACGCCTAATGTAATGCGCAGTTTTCGAATTCGATTGGATGTGGCTATCGTATCGATTTTTTCATTCATGTGTATAATTTTTTGAATTAATTGTTGAAACTTTTCTCCCACACACACCCCTCCTGAAATCTTGTTTATTATAGCATAATTCCATATACTCAGAATATAGTTGTTGACAAAGAAAATTTTACATGTAGAATATTTGATGAAGCTTTGTATGTAAAATCAACATTTTCAAGCGTTGAAGAGATTGCAGTAGTGTTTTCATTCCCTGTTTTAGAGAGCTGGCGGATGGTGCAAGCCAGTCATAATGAAAACATGAATTACGTTCTTGGAGCTTGAACGTTTTCCGCGATAAGGAACAAGGAGTGGGAGATTTTCTCCAAGCCGGGTGGTACCACGTGATGAGCGTCCCTGCATGCATTTGTTGCATGCAGTTTTTTTATTTTATTTTGGAAAGTCTATTTACGATATATCCCATTTTTTGACGAAAACAATCAAGTAGGAGGAATCCAATATGACAAATGAATTATTAGAAGAATTAAAGTGGCGTGGGCTAATTTACCAACAAACAGATGAAGAAGGTCTTGAAAAACTATTAAATGAAGAAAAAATTTCATTATATGTCGGGGTTGACCCAACAGCTGACTCCATGCACATTGGCCACATTGTGCCATTGATTACATTGCGCCGCTTCCAAAAAGCGGGCCATAGACCGGTGTTGCTTGTCGGTGGAGCGACAGGGATGATTGGTGACCCGTCTGGAAGATCAACAGAGCGCAACTTGCTTTCAAAAGAACAAATTGAGAAAAACGTAGCTGGACTTAAAAAACAAATGGAGCGCATTTTTGAATTTGGCGACCAAGAAAACAGCGCGATTTTAGTGAATAACTATGACTGGATCAGCAAAATGAATGTCATTGACTTTTTGCGGGATTATGGAAAATTGATTAATGTCAATTATATGCTGGCAAAAGATACGATTGCTTCTCGTCTTGAAACTGGCATTTCCTTTACGGAGTTTTCTTACACATTATTGCAAGGAATTGACTTTAATCATTTATATGACCATTATGGTGTTCGTTTGCAAGTCGGTGGTTCCGACCAATGGGGAAATATTACAACAGGTTTAGAAATCATCCGAAAAACTCATGATGAAGAAGCAAAAGCTTATGGAATCACTATGCCTTTGATTACAAAAGCGGATGGTACGAAATTCGGAAAAACAGCAAGCGGCGCCGTATGGTTGGATCCCGAAAAAACAAGTCCTTATGAATTCTATCAATTCTGGATCAACACAGCTGATGCCGATGTAGTGAAATATCTGAAAATCTTCACGTTCTTGGGCAAAGAGGAAATTGAAGAGTTGGCTGAATCTGTGGAAAAAGAACCGCATTTACGCAAAGCGCAAAAAGTGTTGGCAGAAGAAATGACAAAATTGATTCACGGCGAAGAAGCCCTTGAGACGGCAAAACGGATTACAGAAGCGTTATTCTCAGGCGACTTAAAATCTTTATCCGCAAGCGAAATGCGTGATGCCTTTAAAGATGTACCAACTGCAGAAATGGCAAAAGAAGATAAAAATATTGTAGATGTATTGGTGGAAGCAAAAATTTCCCCATCCAAACGCCAGGCGAGGGAAGATGTGACAAATGGCGCCATCTCCATCAATGGCGATAAAGTGACGGATTTGAATTACGTGGTGACTGCCAAAGACCGTTTAGATGATGAATTTACCATCATCCGCCGCGGCAAAAAGAAATATCATATGGTGAAATTTATTGGATAAAGTAAGAAGGTAAGAGCGAATGGGTAAAATTCCTATTCGCTTTTTTTTATTTGTAACGGGAGCAGGGGAGGTTGCATTATTTCGTGCGGATACAATCCCAATTCGTGCGTATGCCTCCACAATTCGTGCGGATACAATTCCAATTCGTGCGTATATCCCCATAATTCGTGCGGATACAATCCCAATTCGTGCGTATGCCCCCACAATTGGTGCGGATACAATCCCAATTCGTGCGTATGCCCCCACAATTCGTGCGGATACAATCCCAATTCGTGAGTATGCCCCATAATTCGTGCGGATACAATCCCAATTCGTGCGGATGCCCCCATAATTCGTGCGGAAGGTATTATTTTAATTTAGCAAACTGTTGAATCTTAATTGTAGAAAACTGTTTAAAATTATTTGTGGAAAATTGTTTAATTCTACTTGACGGTTACAGGTGTTTTACATTTCAGGGAAAATACAGTTTTACCTTCTTTCTGCAATATTAGCCTTGTTCTCATTGCGCATGCACCTCTGCTACTATAATTCATATTTCGGTATATATAGCTGACGATCTTGCTTAAATTTTATTTCATTTATTAATCTATCAGTTGAACCGATAATCGAAATATCTGAAATATCTCCGATTTTAAGAACAAGGGGTTCCAATGAATAATCAATCGGTTCGGCAAGTAATCTGAACTCATTTTGCCAACTATATAAATCTAATTTTGCAAAAGGTCCTAAATTATCAGTAGAACAATTAGGTTTATAATAGTTAACCCTATCTCCTGTAAATGATCGAACATTATAACTACCTGTATTTAATGCATGAACGATTCTATGACGGAACTCGATGAAATCGGTAATTAATAAAAATGTATCCCCAAAGTCTTTTATTCTCTCATCAATTGGGGCAACAAAATTATTCTCAAAATCAACATTTAATTCATACATGCAAAATATTTTACAGTACTTTTGTTCTTCACTTAACATCGAAATACCACCAATTATATGCTCTTTAAATTGTCTAGATAGATTTAGTCCTAATGATGGTAAAGTTCTATCAATATCATCATTTGCAATGATGCCATCTGTCCCTTCATAAAGATCACCTTTTACATTTCCATCATCTATTCCTCTAAAGTAATTAAGAGGATTCATATAAATCTCACCATTGCATAAACTCTTTGCAAATTCAAAAGTAGTAAATTTTATTAGAATAGGAGTGGTCGTTATGATTTTGGACAATTATTTTTCAACCCCTTGCTAATACAATTCTTCTAGAAATAGAAATAACTTTTCCTCCAGTTATCTTTATATAAATTATAACAAATTTCATACAGTACATATGGATAAATCTAACAAAAGTACAATCTTCAATGATTTCCGTCACATATGTAACTTTTAGAATATATAGTTTCAATTCATTAATAATACTATTATTTCAGTAATTAGGATGAAAATAAAAAATCCTTTGTACAAGATTTTTTCTTATACAAAGGATTTAAATTATTGTGAAAAGCTTGTGAAATTGTTTCATTTGGCGTTACAACTAATCCTACTGCACAATGGACCGTGCAACAATTTAGAAACGCCACACCATTTGGACAAGTACCTGAAGAATAAGCACTTTTAGCCTGTTCGCTTTTAACTGCTCTTTCCAAGTATTTCACCATCTTTTCGCCGCTATCTTCTTTTTCTTGTGGGGATAATAGATCCATCTCTTTCTGATATCGAAGCAAGACGCGATGAATGAACTTGATCCTTTCTCTTTCTTTTTCTGCATTGATTAGTTCATATATATCCTTTGACTTATGAATATCCTCAAGCAGTTTCTCAAATTCTTTCGATTCCCCATCGTTTAAATAAATATACGGTAGTTGGCAGCGTCTATCTTTAGAAACAATGCGATCAAATTCTTCTGATGAAATATTCGTTATATCTAGAATTTCATCTCTGCTTAGACCGTGTTCGATTAATTTTTGAATGGTTGGTACTAGAGGTATCGAGTGTTCTTCTTTTTCTTTTATTAACTGATTTAATTGTTCGACTAAATGCCCTTGTTGTTTTATAAGGTTATTGAAGTCTTCGATGCATTGTTTTATTCGGGATGCGTGCCTGGCACGCCCCGAAGATTATCGAAATATGTCGAAAAGCTCTGCGGAGAGAAATCTCTGCGGGGCTTTTCCTTTTCCTTCCTTTCCTTCGATTAAAAAGAAAAAAGGCAAAGCGACATGGCTTCTGGAAAAGTAACGATGCACGAATAATGGAAGGATTAAAGCTATATCTTGTTGAATTAGGCTTTAGGAAATGCTTGTTGCAAATTAAGGGTAAAAAGAGGTGTCAAACTATGTCAGTTCATTTAGTTACCAATGATTTATTAGATCAATTTAATGAGTTGTTGGATATGACCGAAGCGAAACTCAATATTATTTCTCCTTTTATTGGTATGCAGACTGCTTCTAGGTTGGCGGATTGGCTTATTCAAAATCCTAATGTAAAATGTAACATAATCACCCGATTTTATCGAGAAGAATTCATTGAAAATGTCAGTAGTGTCTTTGGTCTTGAAAAGTTACTGCACGCTGGGGCGAAAATATATGCTTTGATAGATTTGCATTCTAAACTGTATATGTTTGATTCTCATTCTGTCATTATTGGTTCGGCAAACTTTACTCACGGTGGTTTTGTATCAAACCATGAGATTGCAGTTTTACTGAGCAATGAGCCAGAAATTGCATCCAAATGTATAGAATACTTTAATGATTTGTTATCAAGGATTGAAAATGCAGGGGGCGGTTTAGTTATACAAGAATGGATTGATGAGGAAAAAGAGGCAATTCGTAAAATAGCCCCTAATAGAAAGGATAAATCCGTTACTTACTCGAATGAAGCAAAAAAGGGTGTGAAGCTTTCTAAGATTGTTAAACTAGATTCTTTTGAAGAGTTTATCCAAAGTACGCCAAAGATTAGCTTAACACAGGAAGAAGTTTGGCTGAAATTTGAAGGGACTGGGGAAGACCGCATTCCTAATCATTTGGATTATCAAGAAATGAAGGGTGTACGGAAAAGAGATCTTAATCGAACATTTTTTCCAACAAGACCAAGTGGTATCAAAAAAGGCGATTTGTTATTTTTGACTATTGTTAGCTTCGATGAAAATAACCAGCCAACCCCGATGATTGTTGGGTATGCTCGAACAGATGGATATCATCATGACAATGTTGCTGATGCTAGTGAAATAAAAGAAGAACCTTGGAAAGAAAGGTTTCCATACTTTGTAGAGTTTACAGGTGGTAAAGCAGTTAAGGCTCCGATTAAGAATGGCATTCGTTTAATTGACTTATATGCCAGCCTTGGAAAAGCAACGTATCCTTCATTGCAACAAAAGTCAAATGTTAGCTTAAAAACATTACACAGTATGCATTTTAGAAGGTCACACATTCGTATTACAAGTGAAGCGAGAGACTATCTGATGAAAGAGCTAGATAAGCTGTTTACTAAATATGGGTATATTCAGCTAGGATAAGTATCAATAATAGTAAAAGGCGATTGGGATCGGTGCCTTTGCATTGCGATCCCAAAAGTAGACAATATAAAATCGGTTAACCCGAAGGAATCAGGGCTAAACAGCTCTGATTCCTTTCCTTTTCTTTGATCTGTGCCTGTCACTGGAATAGGTGCCTGTCACCGCCCGAAGATTATCAAAATATGTCGAAAAGCTCTGCGGAGAGAAATCTCTGCGGGGCTTTTCTTTTTCCTTTCTTCAATTAAAAAGAAAAAAGGCAAAGCGACAATGGCTTTCCCCTGAAATGGATGATATCTAGTTATCTGAGACTTTAATCAAAACTTCTTCTCTTTTCCGTTTTATCTCGTTTCCAAAAACGGACCAGTGAAGAATAAGCACTTTTAGCCTGTTCGCTTTTAACTGCTCTTTCCAAGTATTTCACCATCTTTTCGCCGCTATCTTCTTTTTCTTGTGGGGATAATAGATCCATCTCTTTCTGATATCGAAGCAAGACGCGATGAATGAACTTGATCCTTTCTCTTTCTTTTTCTGCATTGATTAGTTCATATATATCCTTTGACTTATGAATATCCTCAAGCAGTTTCTCAAATTCTTTCGATTCCTCATCGTTTAAATAAATATACGGTAGTTGGCAGCGTCTATCTTTAGAAACAATGCGATCCAATTCTTCTGATGAAATATTCGTTATATCTAGAATTTCATCTCGGCTTAGACCGTGTTCGATTAATTTTCTAACAGTTGATACTAGAGGTATCGTGTGTTCTTCTTTTTCTTTTATTAACTGATTTAATTGTTCCATTAAATGCTCTTGTTTTTTTATAGAGTTATTAAAGTCTTCGATGCATTGTTTTATTTGGGCATCAATTCTTAGTAAAGCATCCATTTGAATACACCTCTATGCTTGTTTTATTAATGCTGCCGGATCGATTGGTTGGTTTTATTATGTTTTTGCCTCATCTAGAATTATTTAATCATCTCATCCGGCAAATTGATAGTAGCGATCATCACGCGAAGTGATTTGCCAAGTCTAATTCTTAATCATTTTTCATTTTTAAATAATTGTATTAGATACATGCTCTAACTAAAACGAAAAGTTTTGTATCTATATTTGTAGTGAGAGTATTCTAAACAGAATATGGCTACGACAACAAGGAATCCGCTGATGATGCTAAAGATCTTGCTTGATTTTTTTCTATTTATAGGATGTTCAGTGGAAGGATTTTCTAGACGTTATAGTGAATAATTGGAAAAGAGGGGGAAAACGGGTCAGGGAAGGGGGACAGAAAGCATTCTCTGTATCGAGTAAAAGAGATAGCGGAATTGTTGTCTGAATTTAGTGTCGAAACAGAAAAAGTCGATGGTTTCTTAGAAGTAGCAAACACTATGTGATGGGAACAGCAGAAAGCGGTGAAACGAATAAACCATAAAGCGGGTGAATCTCACATGATCGATGGAGTGGAGTTGGAACGAGTTTTTATTAAGAAGGATGTGGTAATGAAGAAACTGTATCAATTCATGGAAGTAAGGGCTTCCTTTCATTCCTTCCCCTTCGTATATGATTCTCGTATTCGTTTAAAAAGACCGCTACTATCCAAGGGAGAATGGTTTTTTGACTCGTTTGCTATTTGGAACGAGAAAACGAAGCGGCTAGAGGAAATTAAGGGTCTTTACTCTGATGTGTTGCTGGACGAAATTAAGCAGCTAATTCTTAAAGGTATGGAAGAACAAAAGTAAATACATAAGAGATAGCCTTTTTTGTTTTTGGCAAGTAGAAATTGTATGAAATGGCAATTAAAAATGCATACACACACTTGCCAAATTCCATGGTTAACGTTGAGAGATTGAGTCTTTGTATCGGTGACTTTCACCATTGAAGATGATTAAATGAGAATGATGAATCAGCCGATCAATGACGGCCTCTGTTAAAATGGGATCGCCAAAGACATTATTCCATTGGCTAAATGGTAAATTGGTTGTCACAATGATGCTTTTGGTTTCATAACACATGGAAATAACTTGAAATAATAACTCTGCCCCCTGTTTATGCAATGGAATATAGCCCAATTCATCAAGAATCAAGAGATCCAACTTTTCGATTTGATTGAGAAATTTACCAAGGTCACCTTTTTCATTGGCCTCCAATAAAGCATTGACAATGGAGGCGGCCGTATAGAACTTCACTCTTTTTCCTTGTTTTTTCATCAAATTGAGGGCGATGAGAGTGGAAAGGAATGTTTTACCGGTTCCCACTCCGCCATAGAAGATAAGGTTTTCCTGATTTTTCGTAAACTCACCTTCTAAAATATAATCTTTTGTGATACCTGGGGCTAGTTGAATCTCCCGCCAATCATAAGGTTTATTTGGAATTTTCGGCAATGTCGCCTGTTTTAGTAGTAAATTTATCCTTCTCTCATCTCGATGCTGCACTTCTCGTTCAAACAGCTTCAGTAAAAATTCCTCCTTTGTTTCCGCATGGATGGTATGGTAATTGGCTGGAATCCAGCTTAATTTTAGTCTTTTGGCATATTCCTTCATCATTTGTTCCATGATGCCACATCTCCTTGGGATTCGAATAGGCGGTCATAATGCCTTACTCCTCGGATGGCTTCCGGCATATCTGGAACGTGTTTTTTCGGTTCAATTGGCTCTCGTATACCTCTTCCATTGATTAATTGATAAAATACCTTGTTTTCTAAATGGATGAAACCGTACTTATCAGCCGTGACCTGCTCATATCGGACACATTCAAATTCTTTGGCTGGCAATTGAAGAAATAACGCTTGTTCTTCTTCAAATAATTCAGCGATGAGTCGCTCCTTCTCATAATGCGGACGATTCCAGTCCTTCTCACATTTCTCCCATAAAGATTCATTAAAACTTTCAAGTTGATAGATGGTTTGTTCAGGTAAAAAGAAATTGTTTCGAATATATTTCAC
The DNA here is from genome assembly GCF_004331915.1 of Ureibacillus thermophilus. NCBI lineage: Bacteria > Bacillati > Bacillota > Bacilli > Caryophanales > Caryophanaceae > Ureibacillus > Ureibacillus thermophilus. Next base: position 2,439,200 of record NZ_CP036528.1, on the reverse strand, counting down.
CTTTGATTCGACATTCCCTTTTTCATTTCCGCTGGCTGGGTTGCAGAACTCGCATTCAAAGCCATAATGTAAAACGAATCGTTGAAACGTCTCTGTCAGCTCTCGTTCTCCGTTTGGCAAAATCGTTTTCACTGCAGGAGTAAGATTATCAAATCGAATAACCCGTGGAACTCCTCCTATATAGTGAAAGATTCGTTTTAATCCTTCCAAGAAACATTCTTGATTTTGAGCTGGCATGACTTGCACATAGGCCGCATTACTGTAAGGGAATGAAACGACCAGGTAAGGAAAATCGACGTATTTCCCCTGATAGAGAAAAGGAGCTTCTCCAAAATCAACTTGAGCCGTTGCAGGTTTCGATTCTAAAGGTAACGCAGCTGGTTCACTTTGTTCGAGCAGTTCTTGTTTTCTTTTTGATACATAGAGCCGAACAGAACGATCTGAACCTGTAAATCCATATTCTTCTTTTAAGATTTCATACATTCGTTTCGCAGTTCTTCGATATTTTTTCTTCTTTGTCAAGTCCTCTTTAATCCATTGATCCAATATCGGTTTCACTGGATCCATCACTTTCGCTTTTCTCGTTTGTTTAACTTTTGAGGGATTGAAGTCTTCCATTTCCGCATACTTCTTCACTGTTCTTGGATCACGATTCATTCTTTTGGCAATATCGGAATAGGAACATCCTTTTTGGTTTGCTTCATATCTGATATAATGAATTTCAGCCACTGCTAACATCTCCTTGAATACCTCCCGTTGAACTGTTTTGTCCAACTAGGAGGGTAGTGTATTTGGGGAATGTTGGCAAGTGGTTTTTTGTTTGTAAGCCCGAAATATGTGAGATAAATAAAAAAATGCGCACCCTTCTGGTACGCACGATGAATAGCCCTTCAATCCCAAGTTTTTTCGGATTGAGGGCTATTTTGCCATTGCACATGATTCACGAATTGTTTTCGACCATGGCAAATAGCGATCTAATATTTCTGGCTGTTGATGGATTGGTAAACTTGGAAGTTCCGACAATACTTTCACTAAGTATTGATAAAAATCAATTCCATTAGCTTTTGCCGTTTCAGCCAAGCTTAAACAGATGGCATTTGCATCGGCTCCCGATTCACTCACGGAAAACAGCCAGTTTTTTCGTCCAATGACATTCGGCCAATATTTCAAAACAACGAAAAACCCCCAAAACAAAGGCATTTCTGATGTTTTGGGGGTAGATAAAATTTTGTCTTTTTTGAGCAAAAAGATTAACGAGAGTAGAACTCAACGATAAGAGCTTCGTTGATTTCAGCTGGTAATTCAGAACGTTCAGGATAACGAACGTAAGTACCTTCTTTTTTCTCTGGATCGAAAGAAAGGTATTCTGGTACAAAGTTGTTAACTTCGATTGCTTCGTTTACAACTTGTAAGTTTTTAGATTTTTCGCGTAGAGAAATTACTTGACCAGGTTTTACAGTATATGATGGAATATCAACACGTTTACCATCAACTGTAACGTGGCCATGGTTTACTAATTGACGAGCTGCACGGCGAGTACGAGCAAGACCTAGACGATATACTAGGTTGTCTAAGCGAGATTCAAGAAGGATCATGAAGTTTTCACCATGAACCCCTTTCATTTTACCCGCTTTTACGAATAAGTTTTTGAATTGGCGTTCGTTTAAGCCGTACATATGGCGAAGTTTTTGTTTTTCTTGAAGTTGTAAACCATATTCAGTTAATTTTTTGCGTTGAGTTGGTCCATGTTGACCTGGTGGGTAAGGGCGTCTTGCTAATTCCTTACCAGTGCCGCTTAGTGAAATGCCAAGACGACGGGAAATTTTCCAAGTTGGTCCTGTATAACGAGACATCGTGTCTCCTCCTTTTGGTTTTTTTGTTGTAAAACAAAAACCAGTTGTACCCGGGCTTATGGGTATTTTATTTTTATGTATTTTCGCCCTAGCAGCCTTTAGGGTTACTCATACACCATCTAATAATCCAAGATTATTAGAGGAATAAAATACAACCACAAGTTTATACAACTGCTGCTTTTATTTTACACGATGTCCATTGTATAAGGTTTTTTCATTGCCGTCAAGAGAAAAACATTTACAAGGGGAATTATATTAAATATAGTGAATTAATGTTTGGACAAATTTTTCTAATCCTTTTTTATCTTCCGCTGTAAAACGATTTTTGATTGGGCTGTCAATATCAAGAACACCTATAATTTCCCCGTTTTTTATAAGAGGAATGACGATTTCTGAATTGCTACGGGCATCACAGGCGATATGTCCAGGGAATTGATGCACGTCGTCAACGACAACAGTTTCTCCTTTTTCTGCGGCCGTTCCACAGACGCCTCGTCCAACGGGAATGCGAACACAGGCAGGCAACCCTTGAAATGGGCCAAGAACGAGCTCCCCGTTTTTCATAATGTAGAAACCAACCCAGTTAATATCCTTTAAAAATTGGTTTAATAGCGCACTGGCATTGCTTAAATTGGCGATGAAATCTTCTTCTCCTTCAAGCAAAGCAGAAAGCTGTTTTGATAAAGCATTGTATTGTTCTTCCAATGAACCTTGATATTCGATTTTTGTAAACATAATGGCCTCCTTATTTATGAAAAAATTTTCTCATAATGTTGATGCAAATCATTGACACAGTGGGCGTCAGAGCCAAATACAAGCGGGATGCCGATAGATTTGGCATACTCAATTATTGGTAGCGGCGGATATGGTTCGAGACAATATTTCTTGTTCAACCCTGCGCTATTTACATCCAGCTCATAGCCAAGTTCCTTCATTTTATGTAGCACTTCTTTCATGCGATGTTCATCCTGAATCGTTGTTTGATGGGCATGCTGGAACTTATGAACGAGCGTTGGATGGCCGATTCTTTTTGGTTTATATGGACCGAGATCCGCATCCAAGGATTGAAGTACTGTATCGTAATATAAGTGATAAACGGCTTCTACACTTCCAACGGTTTCAACGAATTTTAGAAATTCTGTTTCCGAATAATCAATGCATACATATTCATCTTTCCATTTTAAAAAGTGAACGGAAAGAATCGCATCATCAAGGGAAGGGCCGATTTCGTTTAAAAATTTTTTCGTCTCTTCTTCATATCCAACAATATAATCCACTTCCAAACCAATATGGATGTTAATATCCTTTTTATATTGTTGTTTTAATTGTGATAATGTTTCTATGTATGTTGAAAGCAGCTCCGGCTTCATTCCACTGTCTTGTTCGGGAGTAGGATCAACAAAATTTGCTGGAAGCGGTGCGTGTTCAGTGAATGTAATATCGGTAAATTGGTGTTGGATTGCTTTTTCAATATATTTTTCCAACGGGTCTTTTGTACCATGTGGACAAAAGGGTGTGTGAATATGGCCGTCTTTTTTCATTTTTTCAACCCCTCATCAAAAAGAAATGAATAACTTTTATTAAATAACTTTAATTTTTAAAACAAAAGTTCAAAAACATGGTATATTATATAACATATAGCCAATTTGCGTGAGTGTGGAATAGGAGGCTTACGATGAAGTATATCATTTCCATCATCATCGTACTATTAGTGTTATTAATAGTCGGGCTCGTCATTCGAAGAAAACATACTGCTGAAATCGAAAAGCTGGAAAATAAGAAATTACAAATTCAACATTATCCTATTTTTGAAGAATTGACAAAAGTAAAAAATTTAAATATGAACGGACAAACGGAAGAATTATTTGAACGTTGGCGCAACCGATGGACGGAAGTCGTGGATGTCGACATCATCAAAATAGATTCCATGTTATTCGATGCGGAAGAATACATAGATCGCTTTAAATTTAAAAAGGCTTCAATGATTGAAAAAGATATTGAAGATTATATTAATCGATGCGACAAAATCAAAAATGAAATTTTAGCTGAATTAAATGAATTAATTGGCAGTGAAGAAAAAAACCGCATTGAAATAGAACAAATCAGAGATCAATTCCGTTCTGCCCGCAAAACCTTGCTTGCCCATCAATATTCATTTGGACCTGCGTTGACGAATCTAGAAAAAATGCTGGAAGAAATCCCTCAGAAATTAGAAGAATATGAAAAGATGACGGAAGAAGGCAATTATTTAAATGCCCGTGAAATAGTTCTTTACTTAAATGATAAATCGAGAAAAATGAATGAACTAATTAATGAAATTCCAGCTTTGCTTGCGGAAATTCAAACGAAAATTCCAGCGGCCATCCATGAATTAAGAACAGGGCAGCGGGAAATGGAAGAACAATCCTACTACTTAAAACATCTCGAATTGACGGAAAACCTAGACAGAATCGAAGAAGAATTAAAGAAATTAGAAGAAGAATTGGCAAATCTAAATGTTTCACTTGTGGCAGAAAAGGTTCAACAGATGAATGATGAAATTGACAATTTCTATGATTTGCTTGAAAAAGAAGTATATGCAAAGGATTTTGTAGATAAAAATTGCGACCGTACATATGCCACATTAAATCAAGTATTGAAAGTAACTCAAGATGTCAGCACAGAAGCCGAATACGTTCAAAATAGCTACCGTTTACCGAAAGAAGAAGCGGAAATTCCAAAAATCGGCTTGAAACAGTTGGAAGTAATTCAAAAGCGATTTGAAGTATTGCTTGCCCGCGTGAAAGAGGAAAAATCCGCTTATTCCAGTTTGCAAGAAGAGCTGATGGAAATCAGCAAAGAAATTGAACGAATTCAGGAAGTGCAAGAAGAATTTTCAAATCGATTAAAGAATTTGCGAATCGATGAAAATAAGGCCCGAGCCAAATTAAATTCATTAAAGAAAATCTTGCAAGAAACTGATCGAATGCTACATAAAGCAAATATTCCAGGCATTCCTGAAGAAATGGATGCGCGGCTTGAGGAAGCGGAAGAGCAATTATTTATCGTAATGCAAAGCCTCCAAGAAGTTCCATTAAATATGAGTTTAGTCAACAGCAACTTAGATAAGGCGGAAAAATGCATTCAAAATGTGCAAAAACAAGCAAAAGAAATGATCGAAAATGTAATGTTAATTGAACGGATTATTCAATATGGAAACCGTTATCGCTCCAACCCAAGAGTTCATGAAATGCTGATGCAAGCAGAAGAAGCATTTCACCGTTTCCGCTATATGAAAGCATTGGAAATTGCGGCAGAAGCGGTGGAAATGGCGGAACCAGGCGCCATTAAGCGCATAGAGGAACTTGTGCAAGAGGAAATGTTCGAAAAAACGAAATCATCCTTTATGCAGGGATGACATTTTCGGGGTATAATAAACAATAAAATGTGATTTTCAATTTCTTTGTTGTGAGTTGCTTTTATTTTGTTATAAGAAGTATTAAAATGGTTGGTTGTTCGGAAAGTGTTTTGGCTTTCTGTACAACCTTTTCTTTTGAAATATCAAAAAAACAGAAGGTTGGTAATGATGATCTATTTTGATAATAGTGCAACTACTAAAGCGCATGACGAAGTATTACAAACATTTGTGGAAGTCAATAAAAACTATTATGCCAATCCGGCTTCCATTCATGCTTTTGGTGTGGAAGTAAACGAATTGTTGGATGCAGCAAGAAGCCAAATTGCGAGCATTTTCAATACGAAGCCGGAATATGTTTTATTTACTTCCGGTGGAACGGAATCCAATAACTTTGCTATTTTTGGTGTTGCCAAGGCGAATCAACATATCGGAAAACATATTATTACAACGGAAATTGAACATGCATCGGTTCTAGAAGCTTATAAATCGTTGGAAAAAGAAGGCTATGAAGTCGATTATTTATCCGTCAATAAAAACGGGGTCATTTCTTTGGATGAATTGCGCGAAAAACTGCGCAAAGACACTATTCTTGTGACGATGATGCATGTCAATAACGAAATGGGTGCCATTCAGCCGATTGAAGAAGCGGCGAAAATCATTCATGAACATTCCCGCGCTATTTTCCATGTAGATGCGGTGCAAAGCTTCGGAAAGTTAAATATACAATTTAACGGGGAAGCTGGGCCGGATATCATTTCCATTTCAGGGCATAAAATTCATGGCTTAAAAGGCACAGGCATCATCGCTTTTCAAAGAAAGTTAAACATCGTTCCATATATCGTCGGCGGTGGACAAGAGTTTGGACTTAGAAGCGGAACTGTTGCTGTTCCACAAGCCGTTGCATTGGCAAAAGCATGCAGAATTGCCTTTGAAAATTTACAAGAAAATCATGGGAAGTTTACAAAATGGAGAGACGACCTCATTGATTATTTCAAGACTTTTGGAAATCATATCTATATACTCTCTTCAAAAGAAGGCGCGCCGCATATTTTGTCCTTCAGCATCAGAGATTTAAAAGGAGAAGTCATTATTAATGCGCTGCAGAAACGGGGAGTAATTGTATCCACATCCAGCGCATGTTCGTCAAAACAGAAAAAAACAAGCCATGTGGTGGAAGCGCTAAAAGTGGATCCTCACTTTAAAGAAGGGGTTATTCGAATCAGTTTTGGTGCAAAAAATACAGAAGAAGAAATTGAACAATTTAAAGCAATTTTTAAAGACGTAATGAAAGAATTAAAAGGAGTTTAATCATATGCTTTGGAAAGAAATATTGATTAGATATGGCGAATTAACGACAAAAGGACGAAACCGGAAAGATTTTATCCATCAATTAAAACACAATATCAAATATATTTTTTCTGATATTGGCTCTCTAACGATTCGTTCAGAGCGGGATCGAATGCATATTGAACTGGAAAATGAAGAGCAATTTGAAAAAATCGTGGAAAGATTGCCTAGAGTGTTCGGCATTCAATCCTTCAGTCCTGTGGCTATGTGTGAAAAAGACTTGGGAGTTATACAACAGACGGCCCAAAAAATTATGGACCGCTATAAAGACAAATCCATCACATTTAAAGTGGAAGTGCACCGTTCAGATAAATCTTTCCCTTATCAAACCTATGATATTCAAAAAGCGGTTGGCGGCTTTTTATTAAAACATAATCCAAATTTATCCGTTGATGTGAAAAATCCGGATGTGGAGCTTCGGGTGGAAATCCGAAAAGAAGCCGCTTATTTGATGTCCGAAATAATTTATGGAGCAGCAGGCATGCCAGTCGGTTCAAACGGAAGATCCTTGCTTCTTCTATCCGGCGGAATTGACAGCCCTGTAGCCGGTTATTTAATGATGAAACGGGGCGTAAGAATTGATGCCATTCACTTTTTCAGCCCTCCATATACAAGCGAACAATCTTTGCAAAAGGTAAAGGATTTAGCAAATGAATTAACCAAATTTGGTTCTTCCATCCGTTTGCATGTGATTCCATTTACAGAGCTGCAAGTATTGATTAAAGATACAGTGCCTGCAGAAATGCTCATGACCACAACGCGCAGAATGATGATGAAAATCGCGGATCGAGTGCGTGAAGAAATTGGCGCTCTTGGACTTGTTACCGGAGAAAGTTTAGGGCAAGTGGCAAGCCAAACATTGGAAAGTTTAACTGCCATTAATGCGGTAACCAATACGCCGATTTTGCGCCCGTTGCTTTCCTTTGATAAGCTAGAAATCATTGATATTGCACAGCAAATTGGCACGTATGAAATATCCATTAAACCTTATGAAGATTGCTGTACAATCTTTACACCAGCCAATCCAAAAACAAGACCAAAATTAGAGCGTGTGACTCATTTTGAATCTCAAGTAGATTTCGATGAGTATATAGAACGTGCCGTGAAAAATAGAGAAGTTTATACGTTCCCTGAAAAACGCATAGCAGAAAATAAATTTAAACATCTATTATAATCTCACCTTCAATCGGAAATAGTAGTACAATTTACCTCTCACCTTTTGTGTATTAAAAAATAATTCCCGCACATTCTAATTGCACAAGGAGGTGAGAGAAATGGCAACAAACAACACAGGCGGACGCAACAAATTATTAGTTCCTGGTGCAAACGCTGCTTTAGATCAAATGAAATATGAAATTGCACAAGAGTTTGGTGTTCAACTCGGACCTGAAGCTTCTGCTCGTGCAAACGGGTCAGTCGGAGGAGAAATTACTAAACGTCTTGTACAAATGGCAGAATCTCAATTACGCGGAACTCAACAACAATAACTGATTCGGGCTAGTAGCATATTGCTGCTAGCCTTTTTTTATTACGTTGGATTTATTTTTATCATTTGTTAATTTAACGAAAAATTTTCTATTAAGTAGAATATTTTTCTATTTTGTTAGTATATAATTATAAAAACAATAATATTTTCCAAGGAAAGGGGAATTTGCTTGAAGCGGGAAGATTTACTTGCACCAGAAATTTATAACATTGTAGATGAGTTTGAGAAATGGTCAAAAGATGAAAACAAAGTGGCCTTATTAGTACGGCATGAAGATGGCAGCACAGAACAAATTACCTTTGTAGAACTCTTAAAAAGAGCCAACAAAGTAGCGAATGTATTTAGAAGCCATGGCCTAGGAAAAGGCGATGTGCTGTTGGTGATGGTTCCGCGTTCTGTAGAAGCTTATGCTACATACATTGGCGCATTAAAAGCTGGACTTACAATCATCCCTAGCTCTGAAATGCTCAGGGCAAAAGATATTGACTACCGCATTGAGCATTCAGATGCAAAAGGGATTGTGGCTTTCTCCAATGAAATCTCCCAATTTGATGATGTCAAATCGTTGGATGGCTTGAAATTATTCGTTTACGGGGAAGCGGAAGAGCCATGGATCCAAATGGAAAAAGCCATTGAAAATGCATCCGATGAATTTAATGATGTTGAAACGAAAAGCTCCGATATGGCTTTCTTATCTTACACAAGTGGAACAACAGGAAATCCTAAAGGAGTCATCCATACTCATAGCTGGGGTTTTGCCCATTTGCGGACAACCGCTGAGCACTGGCTCGGTGTAAAAGAAAACGATTTGGCATGGGCGACAGCTGCACCTGGCTGGCAAAAATGGATTTGGAGTCCGTTCCTCGCCATTTTAGGCAGCGGCGCAACAGCTTTTGTGTATACAGGAAAATTTGATCCAAAGACATACTTGCAATTGCTGCAAGATTATAAAATTAATGTATTATGCTGCACGCCGACGGAATATCGATTAATGGCAAAAGTGGATGGGCTTGAATCTTATGATTTATCCAATTTAAGAAGCGCCGTTTCCGCAGGGGAGCCATTAAATAGTGAAGTTATCAATAAATTCTTAAATCTCTTTAACATTCAAGTCCGCGATGGATATGGACAAACAGAAAATACATTGCTCGTTGGAACGCTTCTTGGCATGAAGCCAAAACCAGGTTCCATGGGTAAACCGACTCCAGGAAATATTGTCGAAATTATTAATGAAAACGGAGAGCCGACAAAACCTGGAGAAGTTGGGGATATTGCCGTTCATTCATCCACACCGGCACTCTTTAAAGGATATTATAAAGACCCTGAACGTACGCAAATGCAATATCGCGGCGAATGGTTTTTAACGGGAGACCAGGCTTATAAAGATGAAGAAGGCTACTTCTGGTTTGAAGGCCGCGGCGATGATATCATCATTTCTTCCGGCTATACTATCGGACCTTTCGAAGTAGAAGATGCCCTTGTAAAACATCCTGCGGTAAAAGAATGTGCCGTTGTAGCGAGCCCTGATGAAATTCGGGGAAGTATTGTAAAGGCTTTCGTCGTATTGAAAGACCCTTCTTTAAAGAACAGTCCAACACTTGTCCAAGAATTGCAAGAGCATGTGAAAAATATTACAGCGCCTTATAAATACCCAAGAGCCATTGAATTCTTGGATGAACTCCCTAAAACGGCCTCCGGAAAAATCCGCCGGGTAGAATTGCGCCAAAGAGAATGGCAAAAGCAAACAACAAAGTAATTCACACCTTTTCCGTCCATCAATAAATCAAAAAGGCATTCAGAAAAAGTTCATTTTCTGAATGCCTTTTTTCATGTAATCTTATACAAGAACAGAATAATTTTATAAATTTTTGAAACAATTGGATTGGTAAAACGTATGTAATATGGAGGAGGTTGAAAAGATGAATATAAAAAGGTGGGCTGCTCTCATTGCAGCAATAGTTTTGCTCATTATATCAATTGGAGTCAATACATTAATGGTTATTGTGAAAACGAACTTATTCAGCGGATTTGATTCTTTTGTAGAACTTGAATCCCAATTGACGGAAACAGTTGTTGAACCGGGCTCTTTTAATGAACGGATTGCTTTACTGACAGTTGATGGAGTTATTCAGGATGTCGGGTCAAGCACGCCTTGGTCAGCAGTGGGATATGACCACCAAATGTTTCTTGCATCTTTGGAACAAATTTTGGAGGATGATACAGTAAAAGGCGTTGTATTATCTGTTGATTCTCCAGGCGGTGGAGTCATTGAATCAGCAGAGATTCATAAAAAATTAGTGCAAATTAAAGAAGAAAAAGGAATACCGATTTACGTTTCCATGGGTTCAATGGCAGCTTCAGGCGGTTATTATATTTCCGCCCCTGCAGATAAAATCTTTGCCCATCGCGAAACGATCACAGGTTCCATCGGCGTGATTATGCAAAGCTACAACTATTCAGAACTGGCAGATAAATTAGGAATTGAATTTGAAACAATCAAATCTGGCGAACATAAAGATATGTTCAATGGCACGAGACCTGCTACGGATGAAGAAAAAGCAATGCTTCAAGAAATGATTAATGAATCATATGAGGAATTTGTGGATGTGGTAGAACAAGGTAGGGGCATCTCTGAAGCAGATGTGAAGAAAATTGCTGATGGACGAATTTTAAGCGGCAGCCAAGCGATGAGAGCCGGGTTGGTGGATGAACTGGGAAGCCTTGAGGAGGCCATCCAGTCATTAAGAGAAGATTATGGATTGGAAGATGCTGAATTGTTTGAATATGACCGGGATTTCGGTACTTTCACATCTTTATTTATGAGTAAATTGGGCACTATCTTTGGCCCTTCAGCTGAAGAACGGATGCTGACAAAATTAATGTCTTCTTATGATTCACCTCGATTAATGTATTTGTATGGCCAAAATTAAGGAGGGCTGAAATATGACGATCAATCCAGATAATGAACGGAAAACTTCTGCCCATGAAACAAATGAAGAAAATGTTGTTGAACAGGAAAAAGCGCTTGGCACATCTTCCAATGAGAAAGAAATAAAGACAAAGCCTTTAGCGGAACATGGAGAAGACGCAAAGGAAGAAGCGCAAGAAAGAAACATTGTAAAAGAAATGGAGATTGTGGAACAATACGAAGAAAAGACGGCTGGTTTTTGGATTCGTTTTTGGGCCTTTCTCACAGATGGCCTGATTGTCGGCGCCATTATCTCCATTTTCATCAAGCCTATCTTTTATTTTCTCGGCTTGGATTTATTCAGTTCGGATTGGTATGCACCCATTACCATCGTGTCGGGAATTATCTATTATGGATACTTCATCCTCATGACAAAATTCTGGCAGCAAACAATCGGCAAAATGATTTTTGGCATTAAAGTAAAGCCATTGAAGGAAGAAAAACTTTCGTGGGGAACTGTTTTGTTCCGGGAATTCGTCTCCCGTTTCATCAACAATACGATTTGGATTACTTATCTTTTCGTTGTCATTGCCCCGAAAAACAAAGGCATCCAAGACTTTATCGCAGACACCATAGTTGTCCATGAAAATGTATATGTGAAAAACGAACAAAAAATCTTTAAAGAAAAAATTATCGACATAAACCCTTCCAATGAACAGGCGGTATAACGAGATGGCCATTCAGTATCTAAAAGATGCTGAATGGTTTTTTAATTTTCAAGTTCAGTTATTTGCTTAGTGGGGAAATTGTTTAGTAAGATGAACATAGTAGAAATAAAGGAGGAAGATTTTAGTGGCTCAAGTAACATTTAAAAATAAACCAGTAACTTTGTTAGGCAATGAAGTAAAAGTTGGCGATAAAGCACCGGATTTTACAGTGCTTGCCAATGATTTATCTCCAGTAACTTTAAAAGATTCAGAAGGAAAAATTCGTTTATTTGCAACAGTTCCATCCCTTGATACAGGCGTTTGTGACGCGGAAACTCGCCGCTTTAACGAAGAGGCGTCCAAATTAGGTGAAGATGTTGTTGTTTACACGGTTTCGGTTGATTTGCCTTTCGCTCAAAAACGCTGGTGCGGGGCAGCAGGCATTGACCGTGTCATTACAGTATCCGACCATAAAGATCTTTCATTTGGCAAGGCTTACGGTGTCGTGATTGAAGAATTGCGCTTGCTTGCCCGCGCGGTGTTTGTTGTGGACCGTGAAGGCGTTGTCCGCTATGTGGAATATGTTTCAGAAACAACAAATCATCCAAATTATGAAGCAGCGATTGCGGCTGTGAAAGAACTTCTTTAATTTAAAGGGACATATCTTTTCTCGCATTTTTCGGTTATGATTATAATGGGCTTATTATGGTAGACAAAGTCATGTTTGGCTTTGTCTACACTCATTTTTCGCTCGTTTTTATAGATTGGGATTCGTTGAAAGGAAGAACAGAATGGAGAAGATGGAGCAAATTTTTACGTTTATTGATCATAAAGCAGAGGAAATAGAGAAATCAGGAAAGTCCACCTATTTAGAAGCCGTCCTTGCAACACTAAGAGGCATTTTGGATGGAGACTACCCTTTTCCAGTGGAAGTGGCAACGAAAGAGGAAGTGCGCAAAGCCATCCAGCTTGCGATTTTAAAAGGAATGCGCGAATCCTCCCAGCCAAATCATCAGATGACGCCGGATTCCCTTGGGCTGCTAATCGCCTTTATCATTGAGCAATTATTTGAAGAAAAATTGGAAAAAGGCATGATATCCATTCTTGATCCAGCCTTAGGCACTGGGAATTTAATGTTTACCATTATGAATAAATTGGATGGGAAAATATTGGCAACAGGGGTGGAAGTGGACGAATTGTTAATTCAACTGGCTGGCGAAATTGCAGAATTGATTGAACAGCCAATCGAACTTTATCATCAAGATGCCTTAAGACCATTGCTTGTTGAACCGGTTGATCTAGTTGTTTGCGATTTGCCGGTTGGCTATTATCCAAATAATGAAGTAGCCAAGGATTATGAGCTGCGAGCCCAAAATGAGATGAGCTATGCACACCATTTATATATTGAACAGTCGCTAAGATATATAAAAGAAGGCGGATATTTAATTTTTTTAATCCCTGCTACTTTATTTGAATCAGAACAGGCGGAAAAGCTTCACCAATTTTTGAAAAAGCATGCGTGGATTCAGGCTGTGATGCAATTGCCGGAAACTATGTTTAAATCCAAACAGCATGAAAAAAGCATTTTTATTTTGCAAAAGAAATGCGACCAGCTGCGCCCTCCAAAAGAAGTGCTGCTTGCCAAAGTACCGAAACTGTCCAACAAACAGGCCCTTTCATTATTCTTTGAAAAAATAAAAACGTGGAAAGAAAATAATTTGAACAATCCTCGTTAAAATCGGGATGTGCGGAGAAAATGAAAAAGGTGCTGCCTATTCCATTAGGCGCACCTTTTAATGATTTGAGTAATTTGATGTAAAGACAGTTGAAACATTTTGACGACTGGTTTGCGGGATAATAAAAGGACAATGATGAAGCTAGAAACCACCAAAAGCCAATATTGGTTTGTTTCCAAGATGTATTGTTTTACGATTGGCTCTTGAAAAATCCTTACAATGGCTAAATGAAGCAAGTAGATCACCATTGTGCATTGGCCGATGTGAGTAAGAAAGCTTTGTTTTCTTGGCACTAAGGAAAGAAAAATAAAAGTAGCCAAAAATTGGACGACATATGTTGCGAGTCTTATTAGCGCAGAATATTCAACGGTGTCAATAATTTCTTCATACGGTCTTTTCCCAAGTAGCCAAAATCGATAGTCGGTAGGTACGAATTGGACGATGAGTATAAATCCCAAAACAGCGCCAATGATGCCGATGACTGTTTGATAGCGGAAATTCAATTTTTCAAAATGTTCAGCTTTTAAATGATACCCGGCTAAGAAAAATGGAAAGAAGAAAAAGGTGCGGGACAAACTTAAAAATTCGTCAACTTCCGCATCATAACCTATTAATAAGGAAAAGATAATGGCAAGGGGCAGCCCATATTTTAGCTTGCCGAAGAAATATAAAAGAATATTCCAGAACAATAAACTCATTAAAAACCAAAGTCCCCATCTTGGGATAAACAAACTATAACTGATGGTATCATGGAACACAAACTCATAGTAAAGAGTATAGAATACTTGAAACAATACATAAGGAATAATCAGTTTTTTTACGAGCTTTTTAAAATATCCTCGCTCATACACCTTTTTTGCAAAATATCCTGAAATCAAGATAAATGCAGGCATATGAAAGGTGTAAATGAATAAATAAATATCCGCAAGAAGGTTGCTATTTTCAATATATTCACTGATTGTGTGGCCAAACACGACTAAAAAAATGAGAATTGCTCTAGCGTTATCAAAAAAAGGAATTCTTTTCAAACGGAATCATTCTTTCTTTCTAATTTCAAGGATTGTGAAAGAAAAATAGTTTATCTGAAATAAAGCCAGTAATAGTTTTAACATATTTCGACAAAATTTGCTATGAAAAGAACAGCCGAATCCGTCAAATAATATGGGGGAATTGGAAATGATTGATGAAGGGGAAAAGAAAAAGACTGCTTAGAAAAATTTCCAGGCAGCCTTAGATAGAAAAAATTATTTTTCAGGAGTGCGGACAACAAGTACATCGCATTTTGCAGAACGAACAATCGCTTCAGATACGGAACCGATTAAGAAACGTTCAACCGCATTTAAACCAGTCGCACCGCAGACAATCAAATCTGCATCTACTAATTTTGATAATTCTTTTGTAATAATCGTTTTTGGAGAACCGTATTCAATAATCACATTAATATTTTTTACGCCGGCTTCTTCTGCTTGTTTTTTATATCCATCAAGCAACTCTTCAGAGAATGCTTGTGCTTTCTCAGCAATTGATCGGTCGTATGCTTCAATTGCAGCAAATGAACGAGTATCAATAACGTTTACTAAATGTAATTTAGAATCGTCGCTTTGTTTTGCGATGTCAATGGCTTTTTTGAAAGCGTATTCAGCTTCTTTTGAACCATCCACAGCCACAACAATATTCTTGTAGTTTACCATAAAACCTACCTCCTTTAACTTTATTAACATTATAACAAATTATCAGAATATGGGAATAGTAATTACAGAAAAATACAAAAAATTTCACAAATATCGCTAAACCTTGAACAAAATTTGTTGAAAAAATAATTTTTTTGTAAAATTAATGTGAACTTCGCAGATTTGCATATTCTCCATTTTTGGAAAATTTCTTCAACAGAATTTATTTTTTATTATATTATGTTAGAATAAAATTTGATGAATTCTAAATTTTAAAATAGTTCAGAAAAGGATGGGAGTTTTAAATGAAAATAGGCATACCAAAAGAAATTAAGAATAATGAAAATCGTGTAGCGATGACGCCAGCAGGAGTCGTTACTTTAACAAATGCAGGACATGAAGTATATATTGAAACCGGTGCTGGGCTTGGGTCATCTTTTACTGATGAGGATTATGTAGCAGCGGGTGCTAAAATAGTTAGTACTGCTGAAGAAGCTTGGTCAAAGGAATTGGTATTGAAAGTGAAAGAACCGATAGAAAGCGAGTATCAATATTTCTATGAAGGGCAAATTCTATTTACATATTTGCATTTAGCACCTGAATATGAATTGACACAGGCGCTCCTTGATAAAAAAGTGACAGGAATTGCTTATGAAACGGTGCAACTTGCAAATGGCTCGCTTCCGCTATTAACGCCGATGAGCGAAGTAGCAGGGAAAATGAGTATTCAAATAGGCGCCCATTTCTTAGAAAAATTGAATGGAGGCAACGGAATTTTATTAGGTGGCGTTTCTGGCGTACCTCGCGCCAAAGTGACGATTATCGGCGGAGGAGTGGCTGGTACAAATGCTGCCCGCGTTGCCATTGGCATGGGAGCAGATGTAACGATTATCGATGTGAATGCAGACCGTTTGCGTCAACTGGAAGATATTTTCGGCAATTCCGTTCAAACATTGATGTCCAATCCATATAACATTGCAGAATCTGTGAAACAATCCGATCTTGTTATCAGTTCTGTATTAATCCCTGGAGCAAGAGCGCCGAAACTTGTGACAGAAGAAATGGTGAAACAAATGAAATCTGGTTCTGTCATTGTGGATATTGCCATCGACCAAGGTGGAAGCACGGAAATTACGGCGAACCATCCGACTTCCCATGACAAACCGGTCTTTGAAAAATACGGCGTACTTCATTATGCCGTTCCGAACATCCCAGGGGCAGTGCCAAGAACATCAACGATGGCATTAACAAATGTGACAGTTCCATATGCATTGCAAATTGCAAATAAAGGATATAAAAAAGCTTGTTTAGAAAATGAAGCATTGAAAAAAGGAATCAACACGTTAAATGGACACGTTGTCTACAAAGCGGTTGCTGAGGCGCAGCAGCGGGAATATGTATCCGTAGAAACATTGCTTGCAAACGAATAATGTTTTATCAAAAGAAAAAGCTTGTCATCGTTTTGCCGACGATTGACAAGCTTTTTTCATTTTAATGAAGAATGATTAATTCTTTTGGATATTTTGTCAATACTTCCACCCCATCTTCTGTTACGACCACATCGTCTTCAATGCGGACTCCTGCCACATCTGGTTTATAAATGCCAGGTTCGATGGTAAAGACCATACCCGGTTTTAATTCCAACTCATTTGTTCCGGTAACGGAAGGGAATTCATGGATGGAGATGCCGAGTCCATGGCCTAATCGATGGGTATAAAATTCGCCGTATCCTTCCTGAGCAATAATGTCCCGGGAAATTTTATCTAATTCCATGCAGCGTACACCCGGTTTTACAGCTTGAATGGATTGTTCATTGGATTTTTTTACCGTTTCATAGATTTTCCGCTGTTCGTCGCTGATTTCTCCAAAGGCGACGGTGCGTGTAATATCAGAGCAGTAGCCTTCATAGATGACCCCTAAATCAAACAAAACGAAATCCCCTTTTTGAATTTTTCGATTGCCAGGGGTCCCGTGTGGAGAGGCTGCTTTCGGGCCGGATAATACGGTTGTTTCAAAGGACATGGAATAGCCTTTTTCCTTAATGGCACTTTCGATGATTTGAACGATTTCCAACTCTGTCATTCCTTCTTTAATGGCTTTTACACCGACTTCAATGGCATAATCGGCAAGTTCAGCAGCCTTTCTTAATTTCTCTAGTTCAACGTTATCTTTTATTACCCGCAGTTCGTTGATTGTTTGATCTAGGGAAACAAAGCGAGCTTTAGGGAAGAATGATAATAAAGCTTCATACCGTTCAACAGTTAAGTGCCCTTTTTCAATGGCGATTGTTGCAACTTCACTTGTGCGGGATTGGATTTCTTTCGCAAGGATTGTCCAAGGGTTGTCTGTATCGGCATGTCCAATTGCATCATAAGGCCAGCCGGAAGCTTTTGCATCTGGCACTTCCATTTTCGGACAAATTATGAATGGCTCTCTATTTTGAAAAATCGCAACGCCTAACAATCTTTCATGGGGATCTGAGTGGAACCCTGAAAAATAAAAAACATTGTCTGGATTTGTAATAAAGGCGAAATCAATTTGTTGTTCTTTTAAGTAGGTTTGAATTTTTTCAATTCGGTTTTTCATGAAATTTCCTCCAACATTGTTTTTGTAAACATACGAAATATTTACAGTATTAGTATAGCAAAAAGAAGGAAAAAGGAAGGTTGTGTAGAAATTATGAAGATGAAATTTAATTTAAGGGGGAATTGTTAATGGAAATTTCATACCATGGTCATGCGGTCGTAAAAATAAAAACAAATGGTACAACGATTTTAATCGACCCATTTATTACGGGAAACCCTTTAACCGATTTAAAAGCGGAAGAAGAAAAGCCGGATGTGATTTTGCTTACACACGGTCATAATGACCATGTGGGGGATACGATTGCCCTTGCAAAAGCAAATAATTCACAAGTAGTTGCCTTAAATGAATTGGCTGTGTATTTGCAAAAACAAGGCGTGAATGCGCATCCAATGGGCGTTGGAGGTGCGTATCAGTTCCCGTTCGGTAAAGTAAAATATACACTTGCTTTCCATGGCTCCACTTATGAAACGGAAACGGAAGTTGTTAATGCCGGAAACCCTGGCGGAATCTTATTCTATGCAGAAGGTTTAACGATTTATCATGCCGGTGATACGGCGTTGTTCGGCGATATGAAATTGATTGGAGACCGAAATGACATCGATGTTGCTTTCTTGCCGATTGGCGACAACTTCACAATGGGTCCTGAAGATGCGGCATATGCAGTGGAATTATTAAGACCAAAAACGGTTGTACCAATTCACTACAATACATTCCCGCTCATTAAACAAGATCCGAACGATTTCGCAAAATTAGTGAAAAACGCTAAAGTGCAAATTTTAGAGGCGGGGCAAAAGGTAGAATTGCCTTAAATCGAACGGTTGAAATGAATAACCATAGAGAAAGCTCGTTATGGAAAAGGCCATTTCATCGAAAAATATCCGTAACAGCTTTCTCGATTTTTTTCTATACATAATTGAAAATATGGTACACTATGGGAGTAGAAAGAAAGTACGATGAAAATAGGTGATATCGATGTCGACAAAACATGAAAAAATATTGCAATATATCGAGTCACTACCCATTGGAGAAAAAATATCCGTTCGCCAAATTGCAAAAGAAATGCAGGTAAGTGAGGGCACTGCATATCGGGCAATTAAAGAAGCAGAAAATCGGAGTCTAGTAAGCTCCATTGAACGTGTGGGAACGATTCGAATTGAAAAGAAAAAGAAAGAAAATATCGAACGCCTCACTTTCGCAGAAATTGTCAATATTGTCGACGGACAAGTGCTCGGTGGAAAAGCGGGACTACATAAAACCTTAAATAAATTTGTCATTGGGGCAATGCAGCTTGAAGATATGATGCGCTATACCGATCCGGGAAGCTTATTGATTGTAGGAAACCGCATTAAAGCCCACTACAATGCGTTAAAAACAGGGGCGGCTGTACTGATTACAGGCGGTTTTGATACGACGGAAGAAAATAAACGGCTTGCTGATGAATTGGAATTGCCAATCATTTCATCCAGCTATGATACATTTACAGTGGCTACAATGATTAACCGTGCCATTTACGACCAACTTATTAAAAAAGATATCTTGCTAATAGAAGATATTTATGTGAAATTAGAAGATACAGCAAAACTCATAGTAGGCCAAACCGTTGCAGATTTCCATGCTTTAAATGCCAATACATCCCATGGAGCTTTCCCAGTCGTTTCAAAAAATAATAAATTAGTTGGAATTGTCACAGTAAAAGACGTGATTGGGAAAGAAGAGCATGAGCTAATTGATAAAGTGATGACGAAACATCCGATTTCCGTGTCAATGAAAACGAGTGTTGCTTCTGCAGGGCATCGCATGGTTTGGGAAGGAATTGATTTGCTTCCAGTAGTGGATGACGATGGATACTTGCAAGGAGTCATAAGCCGCCAAGATGTTTTGAAAGCGCTACAAACGGCCCAACATCAGCCGCAGCATGGCGAGACGATTGATGATATTGTCAAAAGCGAAATGAAAGTGCTCGGCGAAGAGGACATCCTTGTAGAATTCACAGTAACGCCTCAAATGACAAACCAGTATGGTGCAGTATCATACGGCGCTTTTACTACGCTTCTTACAGAAGTAGGATTGATTGCCCTAAAAAGAAGAAAACGCGGAGATGCGGTGCTGGAAAATATTACGACATATTATATCAAACCGATTCAAATGGATAATGTTTTAAGAATCGTCCCACATATTTTGGACATGAGCCGTAAATTCGTGAAAATGGACTTCGATGTATTTCATGAGGATGCCCTTGTCGGAAAAGCAATGGCTACCTTCCAATTGCTCGATCGTTAAACTGCATAAAAAAGTTGTCCAACGGGATTGGACAACTTTTTCATCATTATATTTCTTACAATTACTGTTTGTTTAATTCATATTCTTGTTGAACAAATTTTCCTTCATGCTTTGCACGTTTATAGCTGCTGTAAGCTTCCATAAGACCTACAATGATAAAGACAGCTCCAACAACATAGCCTAAAGTGGAATCTTGCACAACGAACGTATTTAATCCGAAAAATACAACGAAAAGACCTAATGCAATGCCTGCTTTTGCTTTATACCATTTTTTTTGGATCGGCAATGTGGAGCGAAACTGTTTTGTTTTATAGTAAAAATAAGCAGCAAATGAAGCAATAATAAGTGTAACAAATAATGCATTTAACATTTTCAGAACCTCCTAAAGAAACTAAAATTATTGTAACGATTTTTTTATAAAAATGCTAATATACTAATTAAAATTTTTAATCATATTTGGAGGGTAATAATTTGAAAAGACAAATCATCGACACAATAGAACAATATGATACCATCATTATTCATCGGCATATCCGTCCAGATCCGGATGCATATGGTTCCCAATTGGGATTGAAAGCATTAATTCAAGATAATTATCCGAATAAAAAAGTGTATGCGGCCGGCACCCATGATGAAACCTTGTCTTATTTGGGCCGTCCAGACATCATTTCGAATGAGGCATATCATGGAGCCCTTGTCATTGTGACGGATACGGCAAACACGGGAAGAATCGATGATGAGAGATATTCAAAAGGGGCTTTTCTCATCAAAATTGACCACCATCCAAATGATGATGCCTATGGCGAATTGTTATGGGTGAACACTAAGTCAAGCTCTTGCAGCGAAATGATATATGAGCTTTATGAAGAAGGACGCCAGTATAAAAATTGGCAAATGACCGAGAACGCTGCGAGATTTCTTTTTGCAGGAATTGTGGGGGATACGGGAAGATTTTTATTCCCTAGCACAACGAAAAGAACTTTTGAAATTGCCGGAGAATTGATTCAATATCCTTTTAACCGGAATGAAATTTTCAATGGCATGTATGAAATGGAAGAAAATTTGTTGAAACTGCAAGGATATGTGTATCAAAACTTTACAATGGATGAAAATGGCGCGGCTTATATTAAAATGCCGAAAGAATTGCTGAAAGAATACAATGTTACGGTTTCAGAAACGTCTTCTTTAGTAGGTTCTTTAAGCAACATTAAAGGCGTTCGGGCATGGGCGATTTTTGTTGAGGAAGACAATGAAATTCGCGTAAGACTTCGCTCAAAAGGCCCAGTTGTCAACGAACTCGCCAAAAAATACCATGGAGGCGGACATCCTCTCGCATCTGGTGCAACGGCCTATTCTTGGGAGGAAGTGGACCGAGTCATTGCCGATTTAAAGCAGCTTTGCAAAGAGTATCAATAAACGTTAGGAGGGATGCAGATTGTCCATTTATCCGCAAATACGAACAAGTGCAGATTTGCTGAAAAGTACGATTCGTATGGAAGAACTCATCCCTTTTTTAGTTGAACAAAAGGCAGAAGCTTGTGCAATCGTCAATACGAAATTGTACGGGCTTTTGCCTTTTTACCATGGTTTAAAAAAGGCTGGAATTCATCCGGTTCTTGGTTTGACTGCACAAATACAATTCGACCATACTGTTCTGCCCCTCCTGATTTATGCCCAAAACAACGATGGCTATAAAAACTTATTAAAAATATCAAGCAGCATTGCCATAAGAGATGATGAACGCCTGCCGATCCAGTGGCTTAAAGGCTACTCGAATGGAATTTGTATTGTGATTCCTGCAACGGATGAAAAAGGAATTTGGATGGAAAATGTTTCGATAATCGAAACATTAAAACTCATTTTCAATGGGCGAATTTGGTTGGGCGTTTCAAGAATGGGAGGAGAAAAATCAGCCTTTGAAAACGAGGTGATTCATCTAAGCGAAGAATACCATATTCCCATTATGGCAATTCATGAATGTTTATATTTAAAGAGGGAGGATGCCTTTAGTTACCGGGTTGCGCGCAGCATCGATCAGGGCATAAAATTAAGCGAACAAAGGATGAAAGAAGACGAACACCATTATACACCTACTCAAAAAGAATGGATTGCGTGGTTCGAAGACCGTAAAGAATGGCTGGAAGAAAGTAGGAAAATGCTTTATAGCTGCCAAGTGGAAATTGAACATAAGGGACATATCATGCCAAAATTTCCTGTGCCAGAGGGAAAAAGCGCCGAACAAGTGTTGAAGGAGTTGGCGCTTGATGGATTAAAAGAAAGGCTAGAGACGAATTCCCCCAATGAGATTTACATGAAAAGGCTGCATGATGAACTGCAAATGATTTGTTCCATGGGCTTTGCCGATTATTTTTTAATCGTTGCGGATTTTATGAAGTATGCCCGGGAACGTCGTATTTTAACAGGGCCTGGAAGGGGTTCGTCCGCCGGTTCTCTAGTTGCATATTCCCTCTATATTACCCAAGTTGACCCGATTCGCTATGGACTTTTATTTGAGCGATTTTTAAATCCTGAGCGGGTGACGATGCCTGATATCGATATAGACTTTGTGGATACGAGAAGGCAGGAAGTCATTGAATATGTGGCAAAAAAATATGGAGAAAAGCATGTAGCCCAAATTATTACCTTTGGCTCGCTGTCAGCAAAAGCGGTTGCGCGGGATGTGGCAAGGATGTTCAATTTTGAATCGGAAACCCTTGAAATGATTTCCCGCCTTATTCCAAATAAATTAGGCATCACCTTGATGGAAGCCTATCAATCCAGTGAACCTTTTAGAACTTGGGTGTTAGGGGAAGAAATCCGGAAACGTTGGTTTGAAACGGCGCTGAAATTGGAAGGATTGCCTCGAAATGCTTCTACCCATGCTGCCGGCGTGGTGCTGAGTCCTGTTCCGTTAGTAGAGGTTATCCCAATTGAAAAAGGGCACGACGGCATTTTTCTAACCCAATGGCCGATGCAAGAAGTGGAACAAATGGGCTTATTGAAAATGGACTTTTTAGGGTTGCGCAATTTAACGATGATTGAGCAAATACAAAAAATGATTTATTACACTCGGAATCAATATATTGATTTAAATAAAATTCCTTTTGATGACAAGAAAACCTTTGAACTTTTGCAAAAAGGGGATACCCTTGGAATTTTCCAGCTGGAATCGGAAGGAATGAAAAAGGCATTACGGGAAATTGCGCCGACCCAATTTTCCGATATTGTGGCGGTCAATGCCCTTTACCGTCCGGGACCAATGCAATTTATTTCAGTTTATGCGAAAAGAAAAAAAAGGCTTGAACCGGTTGTGATGCCCCATCCGGATTTAGAGCCGATATTAAAAGAAACTTATGGCATCATTGTGTATCAAGAGCAAATCATGCAAATCGCCCATACAATGGCGGGATTCTCGTTGGGACAAGCTGACTTGTTAAGAAGAGCAGTCAGCAAGAAAAAAAGGGAAGTATTGGAGGAGCAAAGAGCCGCCTTTGTCAATGGCGCTGTGAAAAAGGGCTACAGCAAGGAAGCGGCAGATTCTGTTTATGAACAGATTGTTCGATTTGCCGACTATGGATTTGCCAAAAGCCATGCCGTTGCATACAGCATGATTTCCTACCAAATGGCATTTTTAAAAGCCCATTATCCTATGGAGTTTTATGCGGTGATGATGACCTTTGCTACGGGAAATCAAGAAAAGTTATTTTCTTTCATCGTCGAAGCAAAAAGCAAAGGCATCACCATTTTGCGCCCTTCCCTACATCACAGCAACCGCGTGTTTACGGTGGAAAAAGGAAGCATTCGATACAGCTTATCAGCTATATCAGGCGTTTCCCAAACTGTTTTGCAAAAATTGATAGAAGCCCGAAAGGAACAAGGAAAATTCCACGATATATTCGATTTAGCCGTTGCCTTAAGCGGAAAATATTTTAACCGCAAATCCATTGAGCCTTTAATTAAAGCTGGGGTGTTGGATGATTTTGGAAAGGATCGGGCAACGCTTCTTGCAACGATTGAAGCGGCGGAAAAACATGCCAAAATCGTACGTCCGACAGAAGAAGAGGATTTATTTTCATCAGAGGCTTCCCTTTTTGGTAAGCCAAAGTATATGGAAGTTCCGCCAATCCCAAATAAAATGAAGCTGCAATTTGAGAAGGAAGTATTAGGCTTTTACTTAACGGAACATCCTGTGGCGAATGTACGCAAACAAATTCCGGTGAATACCAATAGTCTTCAACTGAAAAGCGCCCCCAAAGATGCCTATGTTAAGCTGGTGGGAATGGTGGAGTCCATTCGCCAGCTGCGCACAAAAAATGGGGAGCTAATGGCCTTTGTGCAAGTGCAGGATGAATTTGGTTCTATCTCCACAACCATTTTTCCGAAACAATATCATGAATGCGTTGGTTGGATTAAAGAAGATGTGCTTGTTTATTTAGAGGGGAAAGTGCAATACCGCTACAATCAGCATCAAATCATCGTAAAAGTCATAAAAATGCTTCAATAACGAGATAGTATTCATCAGATTTTACAGAAACTGTGCATTTTTGCACAGTTTTTTCTTTACAAAGAAGAAAACATTTTGTAAACTGATACAAAAGTGGTCTGACCACTTTTCGACAAAAATGTGAATGATTCTCCAATTGAACGAAACAAGGGGTTGTTGAACGTATTAAGGTGGACATGAACAAGAAACAAGAAAATAAAAAGGCGTTTTTAGAAATCGTCAGCAAATTGAAGGACATCATCATTAAAGAAAAATTGCAGCCAGGAGACAAACTCCCTTCTGAAAGAGTTTTATCAGAAATGTTAGGCGTTGGCCGTTCTTCCGTGCGGGAAGCTCTAAGGAGTTTAGAACTGTTGGGAATTATTGAAACCCGACATGGTGGCGGCACCTTTTTAGCATCTTCTCAGCAATATCGTTTAGTAGAATTGCTTGCGACATTTATTTTGCAGGAAAATCAATCGATTACAGACGTTCATAAAACGAGGGAAATTCATGAAAGGGAAGCGATCCGAATCATTTGTGCGGATAGAAGATTAAGACAACTTCCAGTCTGGGAAAGCTTATTTTTGAAAATCGAATTGGAAACAGCTGTGATTCGAGATCATATTTTGCGTGAACTTTTGATTGCCTCTGGAAACCGTTTGGCATTGAGAATTTGGATACAACTTGCAGCATATAGCGCAAGTTCCCTGAAAAAAGAAACAACGGAGGAAGAAAAACCTATTTTGCAAAGGCTTTTGACTTCATTGCAGCTTGGATATGAAAAGGAAGCCCTTAAAGCATATGCCGATTGGCTGGACTATTTAAAAACACATGAAGAATAAATTATTAGGGGGAAAAAATCGTGGAGATAAAAAATTTGCTCTCTTTAAATCGGAAAAAAACGAAGGGAGCCGTCGTAAATCCGAAAAATGAAAGCTCCTTTCCTGCAGATTTAATGACGAAATGCCCGTCATGCCGAAAGATTTTTTTAACAAAAGAAGTAGAATCCAATTTAAAAGTATGTCCGAATTGCGACCATCATTTCAAAATGACTGCATGGGAACGCATCGACTCATTCTTAGATATAGAATCTTTTACGCCTTTTGATGAGCATTTGCGCACGACGAACCCGCTAAACTTTCCATCTTATATTGAAAAAGTGGAAGCGGATATGAATAAAACAGGTTTATCCGAAGCGGTACTAACGGGAGTAGGAACATTAAAAGGTGAAAAAGTGGTTGTAGCGGTGATGGATTCCCATTTTCGTATGGGCTCCATGGGTTCTGTTGTTGGCGAGAAAATTACGCGCGCCATTGAAAAAGCAACGGAATTGGAAGTGCCATTCATTATCTTTACAGCTAGCGGTGGCGCAAGAATGCAGGAAGGGGTCATTTCCTTAATGCAAATGGCTAAAACGAGCGTGGCATTAAAACGCCATAGCGAGAAAGGATTGCTCTTTATTTCCATCATGACAGACCCGACTACAGGAGGGGTTTCCGCAAGCTTTGCATCATTAGGTGACATCAATATCGCTGAACCAAAAGCGCTCATTGGCTTTGCGGGAAGAAGGGTCATTGAACAAACGGTGAGAGAAAAATTGCCGGATGACTTCCAAACAGCAGAATTTTTGCTTGCCCACGGACAATTGGATGCCATTTTCCACCGTAAAGAATTGCGTGAAAAAGTGGCAACGATTGTGAAATTGCATAAGAGAGGGGGCGTTTCCCATGTCTAAACCATTGGCTTTTGAAGAACCAATTATTAAGCTGAGGGAAAAAATTGAAGAATTAAGGGAATTAGCGAAAACGGCGGATGTAGATATGTCTGAAGAAATTCAAACATTGGAAGACCGGCTGCGACAACTGGAAATTCAAATTTATTCCCACATGGAGCCATGGAATCGGGTGCAAGTGGCAAGACATCCGGAACGTCCAACAACCCTTGATTATATAAATCACATTTTTACTGATTTTATTGAATTGCATGGGGACCGGTATTTTGCGGATGATGAAGCCATCGTCGGCGGAATTGCATCTTTTGAAGGACAGCCGGTAACAGTCATTGGCCATCAGCGAGGAAAAGGAACAAAAGAAAATATTCGTCGGAATTTCGGTATGCCTCATCCAGAAGGGTATCGCAAAGCGCTGCGTTTAATGAAACAAGCAGAAAAA
The DNA here is from genome assembly GCF_004331915.1 of Ureibacillus thermophilus. Taxonomy (NCBI): domain Bacteria; kingdom Bacillati; phylum Bacillota; class Bacilli; order Caryophanales; family Caryophanaceae; genus Ureibacillus; species Ureibacillus thermophilus. The sequence goes on along the minus strand of NZ_CP036528.1, from coordinate 2,412,573 downwards.
TTCCGCCGCCCGATTATTTGCTTTATTGATACAAAAGGGGCTTATCCAGGAAAAGCAGCGGAAGAGCGCGGGCAAAGTGAAGCCATTGCCAAAAATTTATTTGAAATGGCTGGACTTAAAGTACCTACCATCAGTGTGGTCATTGGCGAAGGTGGAAGTGGCGGCGCCTTGGCATTAGGAGTGACGAATCGAATTTATATGCTGGAAAATTCCACTTACTCTGTGATTTCTCCAGAAGGCGCGGCGTCTATTTTATGGAAAGATGCGAGCCTAGCAAAACAAGCGGCGGAAGCAATGAAAATCACTGCCCAAGACTTGAAAGAAATGGGAATCATTGATGAAATTATTCCTGAAGTGCCTGGGGGAGCTCATCGTAATCCAGCAGAACAAGCGCAAATATTAAAAGAATATTTGAAAAAGGGGATTGAAGAATTAACGGTGATGTCGGAAGAAGACATTATCCAAGATCGCTATGAGAAATTCCGCCAAATAGGAGATTATATCGAGGAAAAGGCTCATTAATTTTCCGTCCCTTGAAAATGACAAAATCCAATTGCGAGGATTTTGTCATTTTCATTTCCACTATTCGTTTATTTAATGAAAAGAAATGGTTCAATTTTCTTGTTCCAATGGAATTTTTTTATGATATTGTTAACATTATTAGAGATTGGAGGGAGAAAAATGAAACGAATTGGTGTATTAACAAGCGGCGGTGATGCACCGGGTATGAATGCGGCCATCCGTGCGGTCGTTCGAAAAGGGAATTACCATGGTGTTGAAGTGTATGGTATATATCATGGATATGAAGGTTTTATTCAAGGTAAAATGAAATTATTGGATTTAGGCTCAGTTGGTGGTATTATTCAGCGAGGGGGAACAAAGCTCTTTTCATCCCGCTGCCCTCAATTTATGGAAGAAGCATACCGATTGCAAGGAATCCAAAAAATGAGAGAAGCAGGCATTGAAGGATTAATCGTCATTGGAGGCGATGGTTCATACCGCGGCGCGATTGAACTTACAAAATTAGGCTTCCACTGTATCGGTGTTCCTGCAACGATTGATAATGATGTACCGGGTACGGATTTTACAATTGGTTTTGATACGGCAATTAATACGGTTGTGAATGCCATTGACAATATCCGCGATACGGCCACAAGCCATGAGAATACATTCATTATAGAAGTAATGGGGAGAAATGCCGGTGACATTGCCCTATGGTCGGGGCTTGCTGCCGGAGCGGAAACGGTGATTATCCCTGAAGAGCCTTATGATTTAGATGAAATTGTGGAGCGTTTAAAGCGGGGAGAATCGCGCAAGAAAAAATACAGCATCATTATTGTGGCAGAGGGAGCTATGCCGGCTTCAAAGCTTGCCGAGATGCTAAAAGAAAAGGCGGGCATTGAAACGAGAATTACCGTTCTGGGCCATATTCAACGGGGAGGTTCTCCAACTGCATTTGACAGGGTTTTGGCAAGCAGACTTGGTGCCCGAGCTGTCGAGTTGTTGCTGGAAGGCAAAACTCGCCGCGCAGTAGGTATCAAAAATTATCAAGTTTACGATTATGATTTAATGGACATCATGACAACAAAACATAAAGCTGATATTAGTTTATATACATTATCAAAAGAACTTTCAATCTAAAAAAATGGAGCGAATGGATATGAGAAAGACAAAAATTGTATGTACCATTGGACCTGCAAGCGAATCCCCTGAAGTTCTTGAGGAACTAATGAAGGCGGGGATGAATGTAGCAAGATTAAATTTTTCCCATGGTACCCATGAGGAACATGCAATGCGCATTGCGACAATTCGGGATGTAGCGAATCGTTTAAATAAAATTGTCGGCATTTTGCTTGATACAAAAGGTCCTGAAATTAGAACCCATAATATGAAAAATGGGGAAGTGCATTTGCAAACTGGACAAGTCATTGACATTTCAATGAAGGAAGTACTAGGGGATGAAACTTGTTTTTCTATTACCTATGATCGGTTGATTTATGATGTGAATCAAAACGATATTATTTTGCTGGACGACGGACTTATTCAATTGCGCGTATTAGCAAAGGATTACGAAAAAGGGCTGATTCATACAATTGTTGAAAATGCCGGTATTTTAAAAAATAAAAAAGGTGTCAATGTCCCAGGCGTTTCCATCAAATTGCCTGGCATTACAGAGAAAGATGCGAAAGATATTTTATTTGGAATTGAGCAAGGAGTCGATTTTATCGCGGCTTCTTTTGTCCGAACGGCAAAAGATGTGTTAGAAATCCGCGAACTGCTTGAACAAAACGGCGGAGGACATATTCAAATCATTCCGAAAATCGAAAATCGGGAAGGCGTTGAAAACATTGATGAAATTATTGAAGTCTCCGATGGATTGATGGTTGCCCGTGGAGACTTAGGGGTAGAAATTCCAGCAGAAGAAGTTCCGCTCGTGCAAAAAACGCTAATTAGAAAATGCAATCAATTAGGAAAACCGGTTATCACGGCAACTCAGATGCTCGACTCGATGCAGAGAAATCCTCGGCCAACTCGTGCGGAAGCAAGCGACGTAGCAAATGCGATCATCGATGGCACCGATGCAATTATGCTTTCAGGCGAAACAGCTGCAGGTATGTATCCGGTAGAATCAGTAAAAACGATGAACCGCATTGCGGAATTTACAGAAAACTCTTTGGATTACCGTTCCATTGTTCAAAAACGGAGCCGAGAAAAGGGAACAACGATGACAGAAGCCCTTTCCCAGGCTGTTTCATACACTTCCATTAATTTAGGAGTAAAAGCGGTTTTAGCCCCAACTGCAAGCGGCACAACAGCCAAAATAATTGCCAAATACCGCCCAGGTGTGCCGATTATTGCAATTACAGATAATCAATCAACGGCTCAAAAATTAACCCTTGTTTGGGGAGTTGCACCAATTGTTACCCATAAAGTTAAAACAACGGATGAAATTTTGGAGTTAGCCGTTGATGAAGCATTGAAACATGGCTATGTGGACCATGGGGATGTCGTGATTATTACAGCAGGCGTGCCAGTGGGAGAATCTGGAACGACGAACTTGATGAAAGTCCATGTGATTGGCGACCTTTTAGCCCGTGGACAAGGTATTGGCAAACAATCCGTCGTTGGAAGAGCGGTTGTTGTGAAAAACGCAGAAGAGGCGTTAGCTTATGATGTAGAAGGATGTATTTTGGTGACGGTTGGAACGGACCGGGAAATGATGCCAGTCATTGAAAAATGCCTCGGCATTATTACGGAAGAAGGCGGATTAACAAGCCATGCCGCCGTTGTAGGTTTAAGCTTGGGCATCCCAGTCATCGTTGGGGTCAAAGAAGCCACATCCCTGATCCGCCACGGTCAAGAAATTACAATGGATGCGGAAACGGGAGTTATTTATAAAGGACATGCAAGCGTCTTGTAATGAGAAAAAGGAGGCTGGGACATAAACAAAAAATGAAAGGGGCAGTTGAAAGAGTTTTGATAAAAATTGATAGAACGAAAAATTGATTGAAGTGACGGGGCAAATTCCTGTCGCGCACGCTTAGTCGCAAAGCGGAGCAAGCTCAAGGAAGTAAATTCAAAGCTTTCCTGCAACAATCCCTCTCGAGACCACGAGGAGCGAAGGAATGACTCAGAGGAGGGCCTGCGGAAAGCGTCCCCGGAACGGAAATCAATTTTAATAACATATCAAAAAAACAACATTTTCTCCTTGGAGAAAATGTTGTTTTTTTAGAGTTGTCCCAACCTCTTATATTTTTTGTTTGCTTGAAAATGAACTAAGGAGCAATCAGATTTGAAAAATAACTTAGCATTGCCAATAGAAATTTGGTGAAACTTTTTTCCTATTATTTCGTATATAAAAAGTATAAGAAAATGACTCTAATGGAGGGTATTCGTTGAAAAAATTCTTCTTGATTAGCATTGTATTTGTTTTAATAGAAATTGCGATGTTCATCATTATCGGTAATTGGTTGGGCGTTTTAAGCACATTATTGCTTATTTTGCTTGCAAGCGTGTTAGGCGTTGCCATTACGAAAAAACAAGGGTTAAAATCTCTACAAAATATTCGGGACAGCATCAACAGGGGAGAACCGCCTGGATATGCCATGGTAGATGCATTTCTCGTATTTTTAGCGGGTGTTTTGTTTTTGCTTCCTGGTTTTATTTCTGATTTGATTGCTTTTACAATGGCTCTCCCTTGGACTAGACAATTGTACAAGCCTATGATTGTGGAATGGATTCGAAAAAGAATGGAGAACAATCAAGTCATTATCATCCGGAGATAGTTTTTTGCTTGAGCTTGACGGCAACCAACAACAAAAACGGACTGAGCAAAATCCCATAGACGCCGAATAACAAAATGGAGGCAGCGCTGATGAAAAATGTGTGGACCGTTCGCAGCTGGAAGGTGGATGCCCACAATAAGGATTCAGTTAGCTGCCTTGTAATTTGAATAAAAATATAAAGCAAAAGCAAGGCAAAACTTAAAAACTTTTCTCCAATGGCGAAAAAGTAGATGGCAATCGGAATGAGAAATAAACCAATTCCGAAAAACGGAAGCACATCGGCAAAAGAAATTAAAAAGGCTTTATTCAATGGCTTATCAAATTGAAGCAATGCAAGTCCAATACTTAGAAGAAAAAAAGTAATGATGAACAACTGAAATTCTACGTATAAAAAATAGCTAAACAGGTTTGTAGCTTTCTCGAAATATTGTTTCCAAGCATTGCGGTAAGATTTAGGAACATAGATAAAAAACCAGTACCGATCTCTTTTAGATTCAAATAAAGCAAAGAAAAAGGCGACGAAAAAAACAAAGATTTCAAATAAATATTGAAAAATATTTTGCAAGTAACTTGCTAAGCCCATAATGGCTGTATCAATATATTTTAATGATTCGTTGAAAAGTTTTTCCAATATGAATAAATATTCGGAATTAAACAATTGAAGATCTTCTACTTGTTTCTTTACTTCTGGGTAAATGGAAATAATGCTTTGGATGGTGATATAAAAGAAGGAATAAAAAGATAGGAAAATTAATATAGATATAATGATGGCACTAATGATATAAGGAAGTTTCAATCGTTGATGGAAAAAGTGGATAATTGGGTATAATAAATATGCAAAAAGTATTGCAAGCGAGATTGGGAGCACAAGCCATAGGAAAACAAAATATAGAATCAAGACTAAAAATTGAATTTTATTTTGATTGGTATAATCTGAAAATTTATTCAATTGCAACAATCATCACTCCTAATTTTAAGTAAATATAATCTCGAACACGAAAAAATATTCGTCGAAAAATTTCACTTTTCTTCGAAACACTTTTTTTCCTTTATTTTTGAAAAAATATTCACAATGCCGTCAAAATTTATTATAATGTTCATTGTAAGCGATTTAATAATAGGTTCATTTTGAGCGAAACGACCGTAAGTGGTATAAAAGAAAAAGAAAGCACTTACAAACAGAACTTACATTTTTTATTAAATCTTTTTAAGAGAGGGAGCGATTTTTTATGACAGCAACACGCGGATTAGAAGGTATTATTGCTGCTGAATCCAAAATCAGTTCAATAATCGATGATAATCTTACATATGTAGGTTATAGCATCGATGACTTAGCGGAAAACTCTTCATTTGAAGAAGTTGTTTATCTATTATGGCATCAACGTTTACCAAAACAAGAAGAATTAGATGAACTTAAACAACAATTAGCTGAAAATGCTGAAATTCCTCAACAAATTATCGATTTATTTAAATCAATGCCTATCGATAAAGTTCATCCAATGGCTGCGTTGCGCACAGCAGTTTCATTGCTTGCTTCATACGATGATGAAGCGGATGTAATGAGCGAAGAAGCAAACTACAGAAAAGCAATCCGCATTCAAGCAAAAATCGGCACAATCGTAGCAGCATTCTCTCGCATCCGTAGAGGTTTAGAGCCAGTTGCTCCAAAAGTTGAACTAGGCTATGCAGCAAACTTCTTATACATGTTGCACGGAAAAGAGCCAGATCCAATCGAAGTTGAAGCATTCAACAAAGCATTAGTTTTGCATGCAGACCATGAATTAAACGCTTCAACATTCACTGCACGCGTTTGCGTAGCTACACTTTCAGATGTATATTCTGGAATCACTGCTGCAATCGGCGCGTTAAAAGGACCACTTCATGGTGGAGCAAACGAACAAGTAATGAAAATGTTAACTGAAATCGGTTCAATTGAAAATGTAGAACCATATATCATGAATAAATTAAATAACAAAGAAAAAATCATGGGCTTCGGTCACCGCGTATACCGCAAAGGCGACCCACGTGCAAAACATTTGCGCGTAATGAGCGAAAAATTAACTAAATTAAGAGGTAAACCAGAATTATATGAAATGTCAGTGAAAATCCATGACCTTGTTGTTGGTCAAAAAGGACTTCCAGCAAACGTTGACTTCTTCTCAGCATCTGTATATGACTCACTTGACATTGAACATGACCTATTCACACCAATCTTTGCAGTATCTCGTACATCAGGATGGCTTGCACACATTCTTGAACAATATGCAAATAACCGCTTAATCCGTCCTCGTGCTGAATATGTTGGTCCAAAACATCAACAATATGTTCCAATTGAAGAAAGATAATGAATAAATTAGAATGAAAAAATTTTAGAAAATATGCTAAAATACACTAGGACTGTGTTTTATATAACACAGTCCTAGACTTATGAATATAGGAGGCAACATTCATGACTAACGGTAAAATTACAGTAGAAAATGGTAAATTAATAGTACCTAATAATCCAATCATCCCTTTCATCGAAGGAGATGGTACTGGACCAGATATTTGGGCTGCTGCTGTTCGCGTATTCGATGCAGCTGTTGAAAAAGCTTACAATGGTGAAAGAAAAATTCAATGGTTAGAAGTTCTTGCGGGTGAAAAAGCTTTTAATCAAACTGGTGAATGGTTACCACAAGAAACATTAGATAAAATCAGCGAATATTTAATCGCAATCAAAGGTCCTCTTACAACTCCAGTAGGTGGAGGAATTCGTTCTCTAAACGTTGCATTGCGTCAAGAATTAGACTTGTACGTATGCTTACGCCCTGTTCGTTACTTCGAAGGTGTCCCATCTCCTGTAAAACACCCTGAACACGTTGACATGGTAATTTTCCGTGAAAATACAGAAGACATTTACGCAGGTATTGAATACGAAGCGCAATCAGATGATGCGAAAAAATTAATCAAAATCTTACAAGATGAATTTGGCGTGAAGAAAATCCGCTTCCCAGAATCTTCTGCAATTGGTATTAAACCAGTTTCAATCGAAGGTTCTGAACGCTTAATCCGCGCTGCAATTGAATATGCAATCCGCGAAGGCCGCAAATCTGTAACATTAGTTCATAAAGGTAACATCATGAAATTCACTGAAGGCGGCTTCAAAAAATGGGGTTATGCATTAGCTGAACGTGAATTCGGCGATAAAGTATTCACATGGGATCAATACGACCGCATTAAAGCAGAAAAAGGTGTTGAAGCAGCGAATGCAGCACAAGCCGAAGCTGAAGCAGCTGGCAAAATTATCGTAAAAGATACAATCGCTGATATCTTCTTACAACAAGTATTAACTCGTCCAAAAGAATTCGATGTAGTAGCAACAATGAACTTAAACGGTGACTACATTTCTGATGCATTAGCTGCACAAGTTGGCGGTATCGGTATCGCTCCAGGAGCAAACATCAACTATGTAACTGGACATGCGATCTTCGAAGCAACTCACGGTACTGCTCCTAAATATGCAGGTTTAGATAAAGTGAACCCATCTTCAGTAATTCTTTCTGGTGTATTAATGTTCGAACACCTTGGCTGGAAAGAAGCAGCTGATATGATTATTAAAGCAATCGAAAAAACAATTGCTTCTAAAGTTGTAACATATGACTTCGCACGCTTAATGGATGGCGCGACAGAAGTGAAATGCTCTGAATTTGCAGATGCAGTTATTAAAAACCTTTAATTCTTAAAAAAGAGTAAATAGTTAGAAGGATTTTCAACAGCTGTTGTTGAATTTCTATAATAAATTGGGCCGTCTCAATCACCAGAAAGGGACGACCCTTTTTATATATCAAAAACATAATGGGGGTCATACATATGTCTTTAAAAAGAAAAAAAATTTCTGTTATTGGGGCAGGCTTTACAGGCGCAACAACAGCGTTTTTATTGGCTCAAAAGGAATTAGGTGATGTGGTGTTAGTTGATATTCCGGAGGCGGAAAATCCAACAAAAGGAAAAGCGTTGGATATGTGGGAAGCCGCGCCAATCCAAGGCTACGATTCCTATGTGATCGGCACTTCCGATTATGAAAAAACGGCCAATTCCGATTTGGTGATTATAACAGCCGGTGTTGCAAGAAAGCCTGGCATGAGCCGCGATGATTTAGTGCAAATCAATCAAAATGTCGTAAAGTCCGTAACGAAAGAAATTATGAAATATTCAAAAGACCCGACAATCATTGTTTTAACGAATCCTGTAGATGCCATGACATACGTCGCATATAAAGAATCCGGCCTTCCAAAAAATAAAGTGATGGGGCAATCCGGTATTTTAGATACAGCCAGATTCCGCGCCTTTATTGCAGAGGAATTAAACGTATCTGTAAACGATGTGACTGGCTTTGTTTTAGGCGGCCATGGGGATTCAATGGTGCCACTCACTCGCTATTCTTATGTGGGAGGAATACCAGTTGAAACATTAGTGCCAAAAGAACGATTAGAGCAAATTGTTCAAAGAACACGGGTTGGCGGCGGTGAAATCGTTAATTTATTAGGAAATGGTTCTGCTTATTATGCTCCATCAGCTGCCCTTGTGGAAATGGCAGAAGCCATCATCAAAGACCAGCGCCGCATTTTGCCGACAGTTGCTTATTTAGAAGGGGAATACGGATTTCAAGATATTTTCTTAGGTGTGCCAACCCTTTTAGGTGCCAACGGGGTGGAAAAAATCTATGAATTGGAATTAACAGAGGAAGAGCAAGCTGCATTGAAAAAATCAGCTGAATCCGTCATAAACGTCATGCAAGCATTAAAATAATCCAATGTTGTGATTGTGGCTATTTTCTGAAAAAATTGATACTATGGAAGTGTAACGGATTTTATTTAGGAGGAATTATTCAATTGTTAAAAGGGACTAGAACCAAGATAGGGAAAAAAATTGATGAAATTGAAATTGGCGAGAGGGTTCACTTAGTAGAAACAATTGAAGATAAAGACTTGCTTTTATATTTAGGATTAACAAATGATAATAACCCATTGTATATTCAACATGAATATGCGAAAGAAACAGTTTTTAAAAAACCGATTGTCCCGCCAATCATGCTGAATGGGATTGTGACGAGTGCCGTTTCCAAGCTCTTGCCTGGTCCGGGGTCGCATATTTGGGAACAAAATTTGAAATATTTGCAACCAGTGTACCACTATGAAACAATCGAAGTTTTATTGGAAGTACAGAACATTGATTATGAAAATCAATTAGTAACCATTCAAGTCAATGGAATCAATCAAAATAACCAGATCGTCATGCAAGGTATGTTGAAAGTTCTGCCTCCTTCTGAAAAAGCGAACTGATTTGAAATATAGGGAGTTTCAAATCATTAAGAAATTATGGAGGAAAAAATGACATCGAATAAAACCATTTTAATTGTAGAAGACGAAACATCGATTGCAACATTGATTAAGTACAATTTAGAACGTGCTGGATATGATGTATTAGTGGCGAATGATGGAAAGGAAGGATTCGAGCTCGCACTGAATGAATCTCCGGATTTAATCTTACTGGATTTAATGCTGCCCTCGATGGATGGGATGGAGATTTGCAAAGAATTGAGAAGACAAAAGAAAAATATTCCCATCATAATGCTAACGGCTCGGGATGAAGAATTTGATAAAGTTTTGGGGCTTGAACTAGGGGCAGATGACTATATGACAAAACCTTTTAGCCCTAGGGAACTCATCGCCCGTGTTAAAGCTGTTTTGCGCCGATTCCAATCCGTTCCTCATGAACAAGAAAAAAGGAAATATTATCAATTTGGAAATTTAGAAGTTTATCCAGAGCGTTTTGAAGCTTTTTTAGATAAAATTCCTCTTGAATTTACTCCGAAAGAATTCGAATTGCTTGTGTATTTAGTGGAAAATAAAAATCGTGTATTGACTCGCGAACAATTATTGAGTGCTGTTTGGAATTATGATTTTGTAGGGGATACGCGAATCGTTGACGTTCATATCAGCCATTTGCGAGATAAAATTGAAGAAAATAGCCGCAAACCAAAGTTTATAAAAACCATAAGAGGAATCGGTTATAAATTTGAGGAGCCAAAGCTATGAAAGTGCGCAATCACCGATTGTTTTTCATTTTCATTTTAATCACTGGTTCGATAATAGCTGTCCTTGGCGTTGTTCTAGGTCAGCTATTTCCTTTCTATATGGAAAGTTTTTTTATAAAACATAACATTCCGTTTACGGAAGAACAAATTGAACAAATTAAATACCAGCTTGCCTTTATTTTGGTTATTTTATTTACATTAGCTTTTTTATTAATTGCTTATGTGGCCAATCGTTTAACGAATCAACTGCTGGAACCGATCGAAAATGTCATCCATACGGCAAAAGAATTAATTAAGGGAAATTATCGAGCCCGGACGTATGCAAGCGGCCCTTCCGTCATCGTTGATTTGCGCAATTCCGTCAATACATTGGCCCGAAATCTTCAAGAAATGGATATGATGCGGGAAATAGAAGATGAGCGGCTTAACACGTTGATTGAAAATATGGGCAGTGCACTCATGATGATTGACCGGGAAGGCAATGTGTTTATCGCCAATGCGCGTTTTTTGGACGAATTTCATTTATCGATGAGCGACGTGAAGGGAAGAAATTTTTTAACCCTTGATTTGCCAAAGGAACTGGAACGGTTTATTGACCATGTGTTTTTGACAGAATTGCCTTATCGCAAACAAATTGCAATTGAAATAGAAAATGAAAAAATGTATAAACAAGTGTATGGGGCGCCTGTTGTGGGGGAGCATGGCAGGTGGCTTGGCATTATCATCGTTATGCATGATATTACCGAACTGATTCGTCTTGAACAAATTCGCAAGGACTTTGTGGCCAATGTATCCCATGAGCTCCGGACACCGATTACTTCCATAAAAGGTTTTTCGGAGACTTTGCTCGATGGGGCTTATAAAGATGAAAAAATGCTCCTTTCCTTTTTGGAAATTATTTATCAGGAAAGCAATCGCCTTCAAATGCTCATTCAAGATTTACTGGAATTATCTAAAATTGAACAACACGGATTTACAGTAAAGTTCTTGCCGACTAGTTTAAAAGATGTGTTAATCCGAGCGGTAGAAGTGACAAGCCCGAAAATGGATCAGAAAAATATGGATTTTGATGTAGATATTGTGCGGGATGTAAAAGTGCTTGGCGATGAAAACCGTTTAATCCAAATTTTTACTAATCTTATAATGAACAGCATCACATACTCTCCAAATGATACTACCATTACATTGCGCATTAAAGAAGATGATGATTATGGCATTGTGGAAGTTGAGGATGAAGGCAGCGGAATTGAGCCAAGTGAAATTCCACGTATTTTTGAACGCTTCTATCGGATTGACAAAGCCCGCAGCAGAAATTCTGGAGGCACCGGTTTAGGCCTTGCCATCGTGAAACATTTAGTGGACGCCCACGGAGGAAAAATTGAAGTGGAAAGCACGGTAGGAATAGGAACTTGTATGAGAGTCAAGATTCCTCTTTATAAAGAAACTTAACAATCTTTTTACAATCTTGTTATGGAAACTATATATTCCTCCTTTAGACTTCAAAGAGAAACTCCCTTTTTCAAATCAGTATACGCTTAAAAAGGGGGCGTCAGAAAAAAGCCCCTTTGCGGCTGTCGCTAGAGTTTTTGCCGCAGATAAATTGCGACAAAAAGGCGCGTTTTGTAACCACCGCAGGGAAAGTTTTTAAGAGAATATTCCTATAAGAAGTAAGGCTGTTTCCGAAAGTGTTCGACTTTCTGGACAGCCCCTCTTTTTTTAAAAATTTTTTCATATTTATGAAACTTTTATTCTAAATATTACGTAAATTAGCTAGTGATATAAAAAAGAGAAAGAGAGGGTAAGTGATGAGTGTAAAAAGAACGTTATTAACGACAGGATTAGTTATTCTTGCTATCATTGTACTTATTACAGGTTTTACTACTTGGTATACAGTTGATGAATCTGAACAAGCCGTTGTCATCACTTTCGGACAAGCAACGGAGACCATAACAGATGCCGGTCTGCATTTTAAATTGCCATGGCCAATTCAAAAAGTTGAAGTCCTGTCAAAAGAAACATACAGCCTTCAATTTGGCTATGAAACGACAAAAGATGGGGAAATCATCACAAAAGACAGTGAAACAAAGATGATTACGGGAGATGAAAATATTGTATTAACCGATTTAGTTGTACAATATAAAATTTCTGACCCTGTGAAATATTTATTCCAATCAGAAAATCCAAAGCAATTATTGCATCATGCCACATCCAGCGCCATCCGTTCCATCATTGGAAGTTCAACGATTGATGAAGCGCTGACAGATGGGAAGGCGGAAATTGAGAAAAAAACAAGGGATTTACTAGTTTCGGTAATGGAAAATTATGATATAGGGGTTACTATCTTAGCCGTGAAATTGCAGGATGTGGAGCTGCCGAATCAGGAAGTCCGCGCTGCTTTTACAGCAGTAACCGATGCGCGTGAAACGAAAAATACGAAAATCAATGAAGCCAAAAAATATGAAAACCAAAAAATCAGCGAGGCACAAGGGGAAAAAGATGCGATTATTTCCCGAGCTGAAGCTGAAAAAATCGCACGCATCCAGCAGGCAGAGGGGGATGTGGCGGTATTTAACAAACTGTACAATGAATACGTAGGCAATAAACAAATTACCCGCCAACGCCTCATTTTAGAAACGTTGGAAGAAGTATTGCCTGGTGCAAAAATTTACATTATGAACGATGATGGAGAAACATTAAAATATTTGCCATTAGTGCCGCAGCAAACAACTACTCAAAGCAAAGATGAGAAAAGCAAAGAGGGGGGCGGAAATTCATGAGCAACAATAACTTTGACGGAGATTTAGAAAAATTTGTAAAAAACCTTTTCGGAAACAATAAAAATAAAGAAAAGAAAAGTGTGCAAGATGCGAAAATTGTCAAAGAAAAGCCGCCATTCAATCCGAAAAAATACGTAAAGACCGCAATTATTCTCACAGCTATTGCTGCTGTGCTCATCATACTGCTTTCCAATATATATGTAGTTAAAGAGAATGAATATAAAATTGTTCGGCAATTCGGGGAAGTGGTGAAATATCAAGATCAACCAGGTCTATATATGAAAATTCCATTTATTCAAAGTGTAACGACATTGCCGAAAAATTTAATGGTTTATGATATGTCGGAAGAAGAAATCAACACGTTGGATAAAAAACGCATCATTATTGATAACTATGCTGTTTGGCGTGTGACGGATCCAAAAGCTTTAATTTCCAACGCCCGATCCTTGGTGAATGCAGAAGCCCGCATGGAAGAATTCATTTATTCCGTGTTGCGCACAGAACTTGGGCAAACGAATTATGATGAAATTATCAATGATGAAAATTCCGGCCGCGGCAGCCTCTCAGAAAAAATTACGAAAAGTGTAAACGAATTATTGCAAAAAGACAATTATGGAATTGAAGTAGTGGACGTGCGCATTCGCCGCACAGATTTGCCTCAGGAAAACGAAGAGTCTGTTTATAAGAGAATGATTTCCGATCGGGAATCCATCGCCCAAAAATATTTATCTGAAGGGGATGCAGAGAAAAATCGTATTGAAGCAAACACTGACCGCCAAGTGCAAGAAATGATTTCCACAGCGAAAAAAGAAGCGGCGTTGATTATTGCAGAAGGGGAAGCGGAAGCAGCAAGAATTTATAATGAAGCTTTCTCAAAAGACCCGGAATTCTATCAATTATATCGTACACTGGAAACATATAAGAAAACTATTGGCGATGAAACAGTCATTGTGCTCCCAGCAGACTCGCCATACGCAAGAATATTATCTGGCTATATTGATTAATCACTTAAAGAGGATGAGATATAAACAAAAATTAAAGGGGCTCTTGAAAGAGTTTTAATAAAAAATTGAACTAACTTAAAATTGATTGGGGTGACGGGGCGAGTTCCTGTCGTGCACGCTTAGTTGCTAAGCGGAGCAAGTTCAAGGAAGTAAATTCAAAGCTTTCCTGCAACAATCCCTCTCGAGACCACGAGGAGCGAAGGGATGACTCAGAGGAGAGTCTAGCCGGGCATGCGGAAAGCGTCCCCGGAACGGAAATCAATTTTTAAAGGGGGCGTCTGAAAAGTGGACAGCCCCGTTTTTTAGATTTGTCCCAACTTTTTATATGAACATACAATACTAGCAATAATTACAACTTTCTCATTCCATTCGCCCCATTATATAATTGATACACATATAATATTAGAATCGAGGCGAAAGGATGCATAAGCTAAATAAGTGGATTCAAAATCTTTTGCTGGCATTCATTATGTCTTCCAGCTTGACAGCATTATTTTTTTCAACTCCTTACGCTTTCTTAAAAATCAAAGTATTGCAAATTCCTGCATCAATGATTGTATTTTTCATTCTCTCCATCTTAGTGGCGGAGGATGTTCGAAATAGTTTTAAAAAAGTGTTCCGTTATGAACAAAGAAAAGATAAACGTTCTATTTGGCAAGTGGGAGTCGGCATGCTTTTCTATTTTTCGCAAGTCGGGATTGTAGAAGTGTTTTTCCGCTCTTGGATGGAACCGGAATTAGGAGGCATGCCTTTATACCTTGTCATTTCTTTTTTAAATGCCTTTATCATGACAGTTATTTACGAAGAAATTTTTTATGTGGAGGAGATTCATCAACCCCGTTAATAATGAAATAAAAGTTTGGAAAATAACACGTATCGGTCGTTTTTCGACAGATACGTGTTTTATAATGGAGTTAACTGTGTAAAAGTAATGGAAGATGATTGTTTTACTGAAGGAGTGCTCATGAGTGGGAAAAGAAAAATTATTATTGTTAGATGGAAATAGCTTGGCATATAGAGCCTTTTTTGCATTGCCGCTTCTTTCAAACGACAGCGGAATTCATACAAACGCGGTTTACGGTTTTACAACGATGCTTCAAAAAATATTGGAGGAAGAAAAGCCGACGAAAATGCTCGTTGCCTTTGATGCAGGGAAAACGACATTCCGCCATGAAACTTTTGAGGACTATAAAGGCGGCCGCCAAAAAACGCCGCCAGAGTTGTCGGAACAATTTCCGTATTTGCAAAAGTTAATTGATGCTTACCGTATTCCAAGATATGAGCTGGAAATGTATGAAGCGGACGACATCATTGGCACCTTAGCCCGCCAAGCGGAAGAAGAAGGGATTGATGTCATCATCGTGTCGGGGGATAAGGACTTGACGCAACTAGCTACGGAACGAGTGAAGGTGTATGTGACACGCAAAGGAATGACCGATATTGAACAATATACGCCGGAACACATCCAAGAAAAATACGGCATATCTCCAAAACATATTATCGATATGAAAGGTCTGATGGGAGATGCTTCTGACAATATACCAGGCGTTCCGGGCATTGGGGAAAAGACGGCTATTAAATTGCTAAAGGAATACGGTTCCATCGAAAATTTATATGAAAATATCGGACAAATGAAGAAATCTAAAATGAAAGAAAAGCTCATTGAAAACGAAGAACAGGCAAAGATGAGCAAACAACTGGCAACCATCAACACGAAAGCGCCGATTGCGATTACATTGGAAGATTTGGATTATCCAGGCCCTGATGAAGAAGCAGTGCTTGAAGTTTGGAAAGAACTGCAATTTAAATCCCTTATTGAAAAATCGGACTTTGAAGCTAAAGAAAAAGAAACAGCTGAAATTGATTATCAAATTGTCCGTGAACTGACAAAAGAGCATTTTAGCGACTCTATGGCGGTTCATGTAGAAATGGAAAATGAGCAATATCATACTTGCCAAATTTTAGGATTCGGTTTTACAGATGGAACAAAGACTTTTTTTGTACCGGCGGATGTCTTGAACGAAAGCGAACTATTAAAGGCATATTTGGAAGATGAAACGAAAAAAAAATATATGTCTGATTTAAAAGCGGCTCAATGCATTTTAAAACGACAAGGCGTCACTTTGCGCGGCGTGGAATTTGATTTGCTTTTAGCTTCCTACATCCTCAATCCTGCCATTTCAAGGGATGATGTGGCGACATTGGCAAAAGAATTCGGCTATACCAATGTCCATTCCAATGAAGCTGTTTACGGAAAAGGCGCAAAATGGGCCTTGCCAGAACAAAATGATCTTGCAGAACACGTTTGCCGAAAAGCTCTTGCCATTTGGCACTGCAAAGAAGCGGCGACAAAAAAGCTAAAAGAAAATGAGCAGTTTGACCTGTACCATGACTTAGAATTGCCTTTAGCGGTGATTTTAGGCGAGATGGAAAGCCAAGGTATTAAAGTGGATATTTCCGCCCTTGAAAAAATGGGAAAAGAATTGCAAGAAAAAATCGCGGCGTTGGAGAAAGAAATATACGAACTTGCGGGGGAAACATTCAACATTAATTCGCCAAAACAGCTGGGCGTCATTTTGTTTGAAAAGTTGGGTCTTCCGGTTATTAAGAAAACGAAAACCGGCTACTCTACTGCGGCAGATGTGCTGGAGAAATTAAAACATCATCACCAAATTGTTCAAGCGATTTTACAATACCGTACCCTTGCGAAACTGCAATCCACTTATATTGAAGGATTGATGAAAGAAGTCCATCCGGAAGACGGCAAAGTGCATACTCGTTTTATGCAGGCATTGACGTCTACGGGACGCCTTTCTTCTACAGATCCAAACTTGCAAAACATCCCGATTCGCTTGGAAGAAGGAAAAAAAATACGAAAAGCATTTGTTCCTTCCCATGAAGGCTGGCTGTTATTTAGCGCCGACTATTCGCAAATCGAATTGCGCGTCATGGCCCATATGTCAAAGGACAAAAATTTGGTGGATGCTTTCAAACAAGGAATGGATATTCATACGCGGACGGCGATGGAAGTGTTCCACGTTTCGAAAGATGAAGTCACATCGAATATGAGAAGGGCAGCTAAAGCGGTTAACTTCGGCATTATTTATGGAATCAGCGATTATGGATTATCCCAAAACTTGGATATTTCCCGTAAAGAAGCGGGCGAATTTATTGAAAAGTACTTCCAAAGCTTCCCAGGTGTTAAAGAATATATGGACAACATCGTACAAGAAGCGAAAATGAAAGGATATGTTACAACACTTTTAAATCGCCGCAGATATTTGCCTGATATTTCGAGCAAAAACTTTAACTTAAGAAGTTTTGCAGAACGCACGGCGATGAACACGCCCATTCAAGGAAGCGCCGCAGACATCATCAAAAAAGCGATGATTGATATTGATGCGAGGTTAAAACAAGAAGGAATGCAGGCAAAGCTGCTTCTCCAGGTGCATGACGAATTGATTTTTGAAGCGCCGAAAGAAGAAATTGAAAAGCTGGAAAAAATGGTGCCGGAAGTAATGGAAAACGCCATCACCCTTGAGGTACCATTAAAAGTGGACATCTCTTATGGAAAGACTTGGTATGATGCGAAATAAGGAAGTGAAATTATGCCTGAATTACCGGAAGTAGAAGGGGTTGTTCGGGCGCTGTCCCCGAAAATTGTAGGCAAAGTTATTTCAAGGGCATCCTTGTCTGAGACGATTTATCAATCCCATCAGTTAGGGAAACAGTGCATTGTCAAAAATATGGAGCCGGCTGCATTTGAATTGGCTTTAAGCGGGATGGAAATTAAAAGGGTCCATCGCCGGGCAAAGTATATTTTTATGGATTTAGAAAAAGATGGCAATCCCTTTCTCTTAGTGAATCATTTAGGGATGACCGGGGCATGGTTTGTCGTTCAAAAGGAAGAAGACATATTGGAAGAAAAATTCAAGAAACACATCCATGCCCGCTTTTCTTTAACGACTGGTGAATTGCTCATTTTTTCCGATATTCGAAGATTTGGGGAGTTTCGGTTATTACATACTATTGATGAACATCCGCCATTATTGCAAATTGCGCCGGAACCATTTAATCAGAATGCATTAAACTACTTTTTAGCAAAATGCGAACTTCCGAAATATGCTAATAAGCCGATTAAGGAAGTCATTATGGATGGCCAAGTGATTTCAGGATGCGGCAATATTTATGCAACGGAGGCTTTATTCCATGTAGGAATTCATCCTGCAAGAAAAACAGGAAGAATCAGCAAAGAGCGAAAAATTGCTTTATTTGAAGCCATTCAAAAAGTGTTATTGGAAAGCATTGAAATGGGTGGTTCAACGATCTCAGATTACCGCAATATCAACGGAGAAGCCGGTGGAATGCAGCATCGGCTGAAAATGTACGGGAAAAAGATTTGCCCGAACTGTTCGGCCAATACAAAGACAATGACCATCGGAGGAAGAACGAGCGTCTATTGCCCAAAATGTCAACATTAAGAAGGTGTTAAAGATGATTATTGGATTAACAGGAAGCATTGCAAGCGGTAAAAGCACAGTGAGCAATATGTTGAAAGCATATGGTTTTCCAATTGTGGATGCAGATTTGGTGGCGCGGCAAGTCGTAGAGCCAGGAAGTGAAACATTGCAAAAAATTGCCGAAGTTTTTGGCAAAGAAATTTTAACGGAAAATGGAGAGCTGGATCGAAAAAAACTCGGTGCTATCATTTTCAATAATGAAGAGAAGCGGCAGTTATTAAACAGCATTATTCATCCGGCTATTCGAAAAGAAATGCTTCGCCAGCGTGATGAGCATCTTGCAAATGGAGAAAAAACGGTCATTATGGACATTCCATTATTATTTGAAAGCAAGCTTCAACATTTTGTTGATAAAATTTTAGTAGTGTCTGTATCGGAAGATGTTCAATTGCAAAGATTAATGGAAAGAAATCAATTGTCGGAAGAAGAAGCAAAGGCGCGCATCCAATCCCAACTGCCCCTATCCGTGAAAGAACAAGGAGCGGATGCAGTCATCAACAATAATGGCACCATCGACGAAACAAGAAAGCAGTTGGAACAAATATTAAATGAATGGGATGTTTTGTAAATTTTAGATAACGAAACTGAGGAAATCTCCATTTGGATCATAGGAATTCTCTATGGTCCGAAAGGAAATTTTAATAAAACTACTTTTCTCCAATTATTCTGAAAATAACAAATTTTTTATTCCTATAAATAATGGTACACTATTTATTAGAATGTGCTATACTAATTGAGAAAAAGTAAACATAATTGAAGTAAAATAGGAGGATATATAATGACAGTTTCTATTGCTATCAACGGCTTTGGTCGAATTGGTCGTATGGTGTTCCGACAAGCAATTGTTCAAGACGATTTAAATATAGTAGCAGTTAATGCCAGCTATCCTGCTAAAACATTAGCACATATGATTAAATATGATACTGTTCACGGTCATTTCGAAGGAACAGTTGAATACGAAGAAAACGCTTTAATCGTTAACGGTAAGCGTGTTCAATTAGTAGCTGAACGTGATCCTGCAAAACTTCCTTGGAAAGAGCTTGGCGTAGATGTTGTTATTGAAGCAACAGGTAAATTTAATGAGCGCGATAAAGCGGCTCTTCATTTGGAAGCGGGTGCAAAAAAAGTTATCTTAACAGCGCCAGGGAAAAATGAAGATGTAACGATTGTAGTTGGCGTTAACGATGACGTATTAGATGTATCAAAACACGATATTATTTCAAACGCTTCTTGTACAACAAACTGCTTAGCCCCTGTTGTCAAAGTGCTCCATGAAGAGTTTGGAATTGAAAACGGTTTAATGACAACAGTTCATGCTTATACAAACGATCAGAAAAACCTAGATAACATGCATAAAGATTTGCGCCGTGCCCGTGCTTGCGGCCAAAGCATCATTCCTACAACAACTGGTGCCGCAAAAGCGTTAAGCAAAGTCATTCCTGAAATGGCAGGAAAAATCCACGGTTTAGCTCTGCGTGTACCAACACCTAACGTTTCTTTAGTTGACTTAGTGGTAGATTTAAAACAAGATGTAACGGCAGAACAAATTAACGAAGCCTTCAAAAAAGCAAGTGAAGGTCCTTTGAAAGGCATTTTAAATTATACTGAAGAGCCCCTTGTTTCGGTGGATTTCAATACAACAACTTATTCATCCACAATTGATGCTCAATTAACAATGGTGATGGGCACAAGAAAAGTAAAAGTGATGGCTTGGTATGACAATGAATGGGGTTATTCTGCACGTGTAGTAGATTTAACGAAAAAAGTTGTCAAAGCATTGGAAGCAGTAACAGCTTAAATGATGAGAGTGTAGACATTGTCTCTTGACTTTGTCTACACTTTTTATTTGGAGCAGCGAATGTACACTTGCCAAAATGAAAATATTAACAATCTCGTCAATGGATTTCACTGCAATTCTTCTCGATTTTTTGTTGAAAGTGTATTAGAATTATAACTTATCTGCTTGTTTCGAAACTCGAGTATTTAGGAAAAGTGTCACGTTGTATGGATTTTGATATAATAACAATTAAGAAACTAGACAGGGAGAATTAATTATGAGATGTCCAAGTTGTCACTATAATGGAACACGTGTCGTCGATTCTAGACCCGTTGATGATAATAAAGAGATTCGTAGACGTCGCGAATGCGAATCGTGCGGATATCGTTTCACCACCTTTGAAAAAGTGGAAGAAACGCCTTTAATTGTTGTAAAAAAGGATGGTTCGAGGGAAGAATTCAGCCGGGAAAAGGTGCTTCGCGGACTGATTCGGGCTTGCGAGAAACGCCCTGTGCCATTAGAACAACTTGAACAAATCGTTTATGATATTGAGAAACAATTGAGAAGAATTGGAAATTCAGAAGTGAGTTCTGTGGATGTTGGCGAAATGGTGATGGACGAGCTTGCAAAAGTCGATGAAGTGGCCTAC
This sequence comes from Ureibacillus thermophilus, assembly GCF_004331915.1. Classification (NCBI taxonomy): domain Bacteria; kingdom Bacillati; phylum Bacillota; class Bacilli; order Caryophanales; family Caryophanaceae; genus Ureibacillus; species Ureibacillus thermophilus. Next base: position 2,391,484 of record NZ_CP036528.1, on the reverse strand, counting down.
GTTCGCTTTGCTTCGGTTTACCGGCAATTTAAAGATATCAACGTATTTATGGAAGAATTGACGGAATTGCTGAATCGCCAGTCCAAAAAACAATGATGGAGGGGAAAAAATGATTCATTTATATAAAGAGCTGCAACCAAAGGATCATTTTGACATCATACTCCCTCCCTCTCTTTCTTCCAAGGAAAGACAGCTGTTGACCCTTTTTTATCAACCATTAACGGGTCCTGAGCCAATTAGTCTATATTTGACCTTGTGGGCAGAAGGGGAAGATCCATACCGGGAAGGGTTGAATCATTATTATTTGATGAATGTGCTGGATATGCCGATTGGCAAGGTGTTTCAAGCTCGCATTGCTTTGGAAGCGATCGGACTATTAAAAACCTATCGAAAAGATGATGGGGAAAACCGCTTTTTTATTTATGAGCTTATACGCCCCCTCGATCCGGAATTATTTTTCCGCGACCCGCTATTATCGATGTTCTTGTTTAGTAGAATTGGTGAACAGGCATATCGTAAACTTCGCAAACGCTTTATCAAACAAATTGATAAAACAGCCTATAAAGATGTGTCAAGAACATTCACAGATGTGTTTAAGCCAATCGATACGAATGTTCCCCAGGAATTCAGAGAAGCCGAAATGAAATCCCAACAAAGCCATTACCCATTTTATTATGAACAATTTGATTTCGATTTGTTGCTGGCAGGACTGTCGGAACAATTAATTCCTTCAAGCGTGTTTACTGTAGAAGTGAAAGAATGGATTGCCAAGCTCGCTTTCCTCTATCAGCTATCCCCGTTGGATATGCAAAAAATTGTCATTTTAGCCATCGATGATGATATGAATATTTCTTTAGAAGGATTGAAAAAGGCGGCGAGGGATTATTATAAATTAGCAGTTTCCAAGGAAGTGCCAAAATTCGAAAAAACTTTTGAAACAAAACCTCCACAAGAACAAAAGCAGCTGTTGACGAAAGAGCAGGAGTTGATTCAATATCTTGAAACAACCCCTCCAATTCAGGTGCTGAGAGACATTAATGATGGAAAAGAGCCGATGCCGTCTTCCGTTGAAATTGCGGAAGATTTAATCATGAAGCATGGGATGCCAGTCGGAGTTGTCAATGTACTGCTGGAATATGTTATGCTTACTACAGACATGAAATTGCCCCGTAAATACGTTGAACGGATTGCGGACCATTGGATGCGCAAAAATATTCGGACGGCGAAAGAAGCGATGGAGCTGGCTCGCACAGAAAGGGATCAATATTTGAAGTGGAAGCTTGAAAGCGAAGCGAAAAAGTCTTCATCCAGCTACAAAAAATCCTACAAAAACGTAAGAGAAGAAAAAGTGCCGGAATGGTTCTATAAACAAAAAGAAACCAACAAAGAGGAAGAACAACAGGCGAATATCGACTTTGAAGAAGAGCGCAAAAGAATATTGCAAAAACTTGGAGTTGTTGACGGGTAGGTGACCAACCATCGAATCGATCAAAAAATCTTTAGAAAAGTTCCAAATTCCATCTTTTCAAGAACGTTACAGCGCCCTCCGAAACGAAATTTTAGAGCATCCAGACGTTCAAAAATTTTTGGCGGAGCATGATGATGTGGTCAATAAAGAAATGGTGGAGCGCAGTTTGGCAAAATTGTATGAATATATCAGCCAATCGAGAGAATGCTGCAATTGCGGTTCTACAGAACAATGCACCAATTATTTAAAGGGCTTTATTCCAAAATTATATATTTCCCAAAATACGATTGATGTAGAATATGAACGCTGCCGGCAGAAAATTATTGAAGACGAGCGCAGGGAAATCGAATCGATGATTTCAAGCATGCACATGCCGAAAGATGTACTATCGGCCACATTAAAAGATTTATTTATTGATGATAAATCCCGGGTTAAAATTGCCCATTTGGCGGCAGATTTTATCGCCCATTACAAAAAGACAGGAGAATTGCCGAAAAAAGGATTTTATTTGCATGGCGAATTCGGTGTTGGGAAATCCTTTGTATTAGGAGCCATCGCCAACGAACTGGCCAGCTTAAAAGTTCCTTCTGTCCTTGTTTTTGTTCCGGAATTTTTGAGGGAATTAAAAAATTCCATTCAAGAACAAACCCTTCAAGACAAAATTGATTTTGTGAAGCAAGCGCCTGTGCTAATGCTTGATGATATCGGGGCGGAATCATTGTCAAGCTGGGCGAGGGACGAAATTTTAGGCCCTATTTTGCATTATCGGATGAGCGAACAGCTCCCGACTTTCATTACTTCTAATTTTGACTATGATGGCCTAGAACATCATTTAGCGCAAAACTCCCGAGGCGATGTGGAAGTTGTGAAAGCGCGGAGAATCATGGAGCGCATCAAAGCGGTGACGATTCCGATTCAAATGACTGGCAAAAACCGAAGAAATTAATCGACAGTTGCATTTCTCCAAATCTCATCGTATACTTTTCTTTGTGATAAATATTTAATTAGCAGTGAAGAGGACATGAAGTTTGTGAAACGGCTGATAGAGAGGGAAACCAAGGCTGGAAGTTTCCTAGTACGACGCAAATCTTTACTACCTCGGAGCTTTAGCGGGGAAAATCCGCTGACGGATGTCGGTACGTTACACCGACCTAGAGCTTCGTCTGAAATTTTCATTTCGGAAGGAAGAAGGGTGGAACCACGAGCGATCGCGTCGTCCCTTTATTGGGATGGCGTTTTTTATTTGTATTGTTCCAACAGATTTTGAGCGAAATATACTACAGAAAAGGAGAATGAATATGGCTGAAGTGATTCAATTAACTTTCCCAGATGGCGCTGTAAAGGAGTATCCTAAAGGCACAACAACAGAAGATGTCGCAGCATCCATCAGCCCGGGATTGCGCAAAAAAGCGTTGGCAGGAAAAATCAATGGCAAATTGTTGGACTTAAAAACACCAATTGAAGAAGATGGTAACATTGAAATTGTGACACCGGATCACGAAGATGCCCTTGATATTTTGCGCCATTCAACAGCTCACTTAACAGCTCAAGCTGTAAAACGTTTATTCCCTGGGGCCAAACTTGGAATCGGGCCGGTGATTGAAGGCGGGTTCTACTACGATATTGATTCGCCAACACCAATTACAGCTGAAGACCTTCCAAAAATCGAAAAGGAAATGAAAAAAATCATTTCCGAAAATCTTGAAATCATTCGTAAAAATGTCACTCGCGAAGAAGCTCGCCGCATTTACGAAGAAATTGGCGATGAATATAAATTGGAACTTCTTGATGCCATTCCTGAAGGGGAACAAGTGTCCATTTATTACCAAGGTGAATTTTTTGACCTTTGCCGTGGTGTACACGTTCCTTCCACTGGTAAATTAAAAGAATTTAAATTGCTTTCATTAGCAGGAGCTTACTGGCGCGGAGATTCAAACAATAAAATGCTTCAACGCATTTACGGTACAGCTTTCTTCACAAAAGAAGATTTGCAAAACCATTTAAAAATGCTTGAGGAAGCAAGAGAACGCGACCATCGCAAACTTGGAAAAGAGTTGGAATTATTCACTTTATCTCCAACAGTGGGACAAGGCTTGCCGCTTTGGCTTCCAAACGGCGCCACTATCCGCCGCATCATCGAGCGTTATATTGTAGATAAAGAAATCAGCTTAGGATATAAACACGTTTACACACCAGTGCTAGGTTCAAAACGTTTATATGAAACTTCCGGCCACTGGGAGCACTATTCTGAAGATATGTTCCCGCCAATGGAAATGGATAATGAAACATTGGTGCTTCGTCCGATGAACTGTCCGCATCATATGATGATTTATAAAAGTGGCATGCACTCATACCGCGAGTTGCCAATTCGGATTGCGGAACTTGGCATGATGCACCGCTATGAAGCATCAGGCGGTTTATCCGGCTTGCAACGTGTACGCGGCATGACATTGAACGATGCCCATATTTTCGTTCGTCCAGATCAAATTAAAGATGAGTTTAAACGGGTATTAAACTTGATTCTTGAAGTGTATAAAGATTTCAATATTACGGATTATCGCTTCCGTTTATCTTACCGGGACCCTGAAGACACAGAAAAATATTATGATGACGATGAAATGTGGGAACGTGCACAAAGCATGCTAAAAGAAGCAATGGATGAGCTAGGCCTAGAATATTTCGAAGCAGAAGGCGAAGCGGCTTTCTATGGTCCAAAACTTGACGTGCAAGTAAAAACAGCCATTGGCAAAGAAGAAACGCTATCAACAGTACAACTTGACTTCTTGCTTCCAGAACGCTTTGATTTAACGTACATCGGCGAAGATGGAGAAAAACACCGCCCTGTTGTAATCCACCGCGGCGTTGTATCCACAATGGAACGCTTTGTGGCTTTCTTGATTGAAGAATATAAAGGGGCATTCCCAACATGGCTTGCGCCTGTTCAAGCAGTCGTAATTCCTGTATCCAACGAAGTGCATTTCGATTATGCAAAACAAGTGGAAGAAGACCTTCGCAAAGCTGGAATCCGCGTAGAACTCGATGTACGTGAAGAAAAACTTGGATATAAAATCCGCGAAGCCCAAATGAAGAAAATCCCTTACATGCTTGTATTGGGCGACAAAGAAATGGAAGCGAATGCGGTCAATGTCCGCCGCTACGGTTCCAAAGATTCCGAAACAGTGCCATTCGAGCAATTCCTTGAAGACATTAGAAAAGATGCGAGAGTGTAATTTAAATTGAAGAGAAGGGGGCGTCAGAAAAGTCATTTCAAGACGCTTCCTTTGCGGCTGTCGCACATGCTTTCGCCGCAGATAAATTGCGGCTGTTGCTAGAGTTTTTGCCGCAGATCAATTGCGGCGAGGAGGCGCGTTTTGTGACCACCGCAGGGAAAGTTTTTAAGAGAATATTGCTATAAGAAGTAAGGCTGTTTCCGAAAGTGTTCGACTTTCTGGACAGCCCCTTCTGAAAGTTTATTGGATGTTTTTCAAATATAAAAATGATGTCTGTAAATAAAAAACTTGACATCTTCCTAAATGGATGTTACGATAAGCAAGGTTAGGAATACTGAATGTGGTTGAAAGCAGAGGCTGCCCGCTTCTCACCTGATCGACGCATCAAGCAGTTGACAGGTTTAATAAACATGAAAAGTGAATACGCTCTTTTTGCGTATTTTATGGCGGGCGGACATCTTCTGAAATGTCCGTCTTTTTTTATGGACATAACAGAACAACAGCAAAATTCAACCTGGGATTTACATCCGTGCATCCGTGTATTCGTGACATAACCTTGGAGGTGGATTTTTATTAGCAAAGACATGTACGTTAACGAAGGGATACGTGCACGTGAACTTCGTGTAATTGATCAAAACGGTGAACAAATTGGAATCGTATCCCGTAATGAAGCGTTGGAAATGGCTGCTCGAGTAAACTTGGATCTTGTCCTTGTTGCACCGCAAGCTAAACCACCTGTTGCTCGAATTATGGACTACGGAAAGTATAAATTTGAGCAGCAAAAGAAAGAACGCGAAATTCGCAAAAATCAAAAAGTCATTCATATGAAAGAGGTTCGTTTGAGCCCAACAATTGACGAACATGATTTCCAAACGAAACTTCGGAACGCAATTAAGTTCCTTCAAAAGGGCGATAAAGTAAAATGTACGTTGCGTTTCAAAGGACGTGCGATTACGCATACAGATATTGGACAACGAGTACTTGATCGTTTTGCAGAAGAATGTGCTGAATATGCAACGGTAGAGCAAAAGCCGAAATTAGAAGGCCGCAGCATGTTTTTAGTGCTGGCGCCGAAAAATGAAAAATAATGAAAACGAAATAAGGTTTAGGAGGAAATACTATGCCAAAAATGAAAACTCACCGTGGCGCTGCTAAGCGTTTCAAAAGAACAGGTACAGGTAAATTCAAATTTGACCGTGCTTACGGTAGCCACTTAGCTGCAAACAAAACAACAAAACAAAAACGCCAACTTCGCAAAGCGAAAGTAATGACTTCAGGCGACTACAAACGCATTAAAACTTTACTTGCATACAAAAAATAATGAAACCAATTTGAACGGATTATAAAATTTTCGAATGAATAGCAGGAGGTAATTTCTATGCCACGCGTAAAAGGTGGAACAGTAACGCGCAGACGTCGTAAAAAAGTATTAAAATTAGCAAAAGGTTATTTCGGTTCAAAACATACTTTATATAGAACAGCAAACCAAGCGGTAATGAAATCCGGTTTATATGCATACCGTGACCGCCGTCAGAAAAAACGTGATTTCCGTAAATTATGGATTACACGTATCAACGCGGCAGCTCGTCAAAACGGCCTTTCTTACAGCCGCTTAATGCACGGTTTAAAACAAGCTGGTATCGAAGTAAACCGCAAAATGTTAGCTGATTTAGCGGTGAACGATGCACAAGCATTCGCTCAACTTGCTGAAGAAGCTAAAAAAGCAATCGCAAAATAATCTTAAACAACTAAAGGCTGGTAGGATTTCCTATCAGTCTTTTTTATTAAGGAGAAAAGAAATGAATGAAATACTTGTTGGATATGTATTCATCGCATCTGCGGTTTGCTTTGCCTTGATGGGGATTGATAAATCGAGGGCGAAAAAGAAAAAGTGGCGGATTTCAGAAAAAACATTATTTACATTCGCCATCATTGGCGGCGCTTGTGGAGGTGTCGTTGCAATGATTTTATTCCGGCACAAAACAAGGCATGCTCCATTCATTTTCGGATTTCCAATGCTTGCAATGATTCAGATTTTCTTTTTGATCTATTTGAATAGATGAATAATGTTTCCAAAAATTAAAAGCGGCTTTAGAAAAAGGCCGCTTTCCATTCATTAAACTTCTGATTCCCCCTCTTCCTTCATCAATTTTTCAATAGGGTTTTTCCAATTGATTTTTGCTTTCGGATAATTCATTAAGATTTCCTTTTCCAAAAATTTAAAATCAGCCTTTGTAAAGCCGTGCAATGTTGCGGGATCATGAACCCAGACGAAAATGGATACCACTTCAAAGGCGTCATCGGTTGTGCCTAAATATTTTTCTCCCTCAAATAATGCTCCTTTGTAAGAAATAAAAAAGTTTTTTCGCACATTTTTTACATCATCATAAAAATAATACTGCCCCTTTTCATAGGCTTCATCCAGCTTTCTTTTTGGGTCTGTTAAGTAACGGAAGACTTTATAAAATATATAAATGATGACGATAAAGAGAATCAGACGCAAAAGAAGAGCCATAAAAACTTCCCCCTTGTATAATAGGTATCATATCCTATACGATTAAGATAGAAAATTAGTTTCATTTTTTTAAGAAAATGAGGGGTACAATTCATGGAATTTCAAGAACTATTTCAAATGCAAGCACAACTAGACTCTTTTATTCAACAAAATCAGCACATCAACAGAGATGTATTTTTAGAAAAAGGATTGGCATTAACGATTGAACTGGCCGAGTTAGCCAACGAAACTCGCTGTTTTAAATATTGGAGTACAAAAGGTCCTTCCAAACGGGAAGTGTTGTTGGAAGAATTTGTGGATTCAATCCACTTTCTACTTTCATTAGGAAACGAAAAGGGCTATAGTTTAAATGAGTGGCCTGAAATAAAGCGAGAAGAAAACTTGACGACTTGGTTTTTAAAAACGCAAGAGGCCATTTTGTCTTTTATTCATCATCCGACTGAGGAGCATTATCTAAAAATATGGGAATATTATGGTGTGCTCGCCTACAACTTAGGTTTTACATTGGAAGATATAATAGAGGCATATATTGCAAAAAATGAAAAAAACTACGAGCGGCAGCGCAATGGATATTAAGGAGGAAAACAGGATGGGTGAAACGTTGAAAATGCTGAAAGAATTGACAGACGCCAATGGCATCGCAGGAAACGAAAAAGCGCCTAGAGAGGTTATGAAAAGATATATCGAGCCATTCGCGGACAAAATTGAATATGATAATTTAGGCAGTTTAATTGCGGAAAAGCGCGGCGATGAAAACGGACCAAAAATTATGATTGCAGGTCACTTGGATGAAGTGGGCTTTATGGTGACACAAATTGACGATAAAGGTTTTATCAAATTCCAAACAGTTGGCGGTTGGTGGGCTCATGTAATGCTTTCACAGCGGGTGACGATTACAACTCGTTCCGGAGAAGAAATCATCGGTGTCATCGGTTCAAAACCGCCTCACATTTTGCCGCAGGAACAACGCAAGAAAATCGTTGATATCAAAGATATGTTCATTGATGTAGGCGCCACTTCCAAAGAAGAAGCGGAAAGCTGGGGAATCCGGCCAGGTGATATGATTACGCCATATTTTGAATTCAATGTGATGAAAAATGAAAAAATGCTTCTTGCAAAAGCTTGGGACAACCGTATTGGCTGCGCTATTGCCATCGAAGTGTTGAAACGGTTGAAAAACGAGAAGCATCCAAACATCGTCTATGGCGTTGGCTGTGTGCAAGAAGAAGTTGGATTAAGAGGTGCGAAAACATCTACTTATAAAATTCAACCGGACATCGGTTTTGCGGTGGATGTAGGCGTTGCAGGAGATACACCAGGCATCACTCCGAAAGAAGCGATGTCAAAACTTGGAGCAGGTCCGCAAATCATCATTTACGATGCTTCAATGGTTTCCCATAAAGGACTTCGTGATTTCGTCATCGATGTGGCAGAAGAAAACAACATCCCATATCAATTTGACGCGATGCCAGGAGGCGGAACAGATGCCGGTTCCATGCATCTAACAGGAAACGGTGTTCCAGCACTATCCATTACAATTCCAACCCGTTATATTCATTCCCATGCATCCATCTTGCATCGCGATGATTTTGAAAATGCGGTCAAATTGATCGTAGAAGTGGTGAAACGACTAGATTGGGATGCAGTGAATAAAATCAAATATGAATGAGAGGGCTTAGCACCTCTCTTTTTTTTATACCCAAAATCATTTTTATGCATCATTCAGCGCATTTCCAAGGAAAATTAAGCAATTTCTCCGAATATTTATAAAAAACTAATCTTTTTATCTTAAATATACATGCATTTTTATTCATTCAATTTGAATAATATTTTTTCGGTAAAAAAGTTAAAAAATAATAAAAATACACTTGATTCTATAAATATACAAATGTATAATGAAAGCATCAAATGAATGAAGGAGCGGAAATTGATAAATGAAATTATTGGAGGAAGTGCAGCTAAAGCCCGTTTCCAGTTTAAAGGGCAAAGATTTATTAACGCTGCTTGATTATACAAGTGAAGAAGTGCAAGAGTTGCTTACCCTTGCAACAAAAATGAAAAAAGTAACAAAAAACGGTAAATGTCCAAAGCTTCTAGATGGAAAAGTGCTTGGAATGATTTTCGAGAAAAACTCCACACGTACACGCATTTCCTTTGAAGTAGGAATGCATCAATTAGGTGGAAAAGCGATTTTCCTTCATGCAAGAGATATGCAGCTTGGACGTGGAGAACCAATTTCAGATACAGGTCTTGTTTTATCTGGATATTTAGATGGGGTTATGATCCGCGCCAATTCACATAAAATGGTAGAGGAATTAGCAGAGTATGCAACTATTCCAGTCATTAATGGTTTAACAGATTTATACCATCCTTGCCAAGCTTTAGCTGATCTTGAAACAATCGTTGAAAATAAAGGCACATTAAGAGGTTTGAAAACTGCTTATGTTGGCGATGGTAATAACGTTGCCCATTCATTGGTGGTAGCTAGTGCCCATGTTGGAATGAATATTGTTGTTGCCACTCCGAAAGGCTATGAGCCAAATGCAGAAATCATGAAAAAAGCTCAAGCGATTGCAGAGAAAAATGGAAGCACTATCACCATCACAAATGATCCTGTGGAAGCAGTGAAAGATGCGGATGTGGTGTATACAGACGTATGGACTAGCATGGGTCAAGAAGAGGAAGCTGCTCAACGCTTAAAAGACTTCCAAGGCTATCAAATTAACGATGAATTGGTGGCTCATGCAAAACCTGATTTCATGTTTATGCACTGCTTGCCAGCCCATCGTGAAGAAGAAGTGGCAACATCTGTTATCGATGGACCTAATTCTTACGTTTTTGAACAGGCAGAAAACAGACTGCATGCGCAAAAAGCGGTGCTTCTATCATTACTTGCTTAATTCATGCGTAAGAAAAGCTATTGCCCTCTGCCCTGATAGTGGAAACGGCAGGGGAATGGGAAAATGAAAATTGTTTATATTCGATGCGGAGTTCAGGGAGTGGAATGAAGCATCGTAAGAATATAAAAAATTCAAGGCAATCCGGGAGGCGCTGGATTGCCTTTTTTCAAGCCTTATTTATCTTTTCTTCAACTGAATTAATTGATATACAATGCTATTGGTTTTTAAATCTTTTGTGCAAATATGCCCATATTCTTTTGAATAATAATATTGGAACCCATCGGAACTGACAATTTCCATTAATGATGAAAATGTTCCGGCAGGGGTTGTCATCCTTTCAGTCATGCTTGTCACAATGTAAGTAACCGGCCGAAAACCGTTTTTATAAGCATAAGACCAGCTCGCGCCAAGTTTTACTGGATAGGGAATATAAAAATCCGTAACGACTTCTCCATTCTCTAAGTATCCTTTAAAGGTGAACCCTTTTTGATCTACATGATTGACATACTTGATTCCCTGATTGTTTTCATCGGAAACAAACCACCAATCCCCTGAAGTATCTGATGACAAATAGGTAAAGTAGTCTCGAGACGTATAATCTTCATACAATTCATATATGTATTGGTAGTCTTTATTGTAGCCATAACCGCTCGAAACTGGAATGAAATCCGGCTCAAGAACGCGCGACAGGAAAGTGGAAAAGTGAGCGCGGGTGAGGGGTTGATTTGGCTTAAAGGTGCCATCTTCATAGCCCGTTGTGATGTTGTTTGCGGCTAACGTGTTAATGGCTTGATAATATTTGCTGTTTTTTGGAACATCTTTAAATTGCTGCTTGCTTGAACCTTTTAGATGGAAGGCATTGACTAAAACTTGCGCCATTTCGCCTCGAGTGATGGGCTCGCCTGGGCGAAAGTTTTCGCCTTTCGGGAATATCCCTTCATCAACAACCGCCACTATGGCTTTATAAGTATCTGCATCGACTTTCGATAAATCTTTAAATCCTGGATTTGGACGATTGTTTAAATCCAGCTTCAATGATCTAGCAATCATTAAAGCGACTTGGGAATTGGTCACGTTGTTGGAAGGTTTGAAAGTTTGATCCGGATATCCTTTAATAATCCCTGTTTCCACTAAAAAATTGATTTCCAGTGCCGATGGATGGCTGTCAGGAACGTCACGGAAAGTGGCAGCAAATCCAATTTTTACGTTTATGAAAAAAATAATAAAGCCAATAAAAAAACTATAGAAGAGCATTCTTTTCCACCTAAATTTACCTTCCATTGTCTTTCCCTCCTTAAAATCAGCTGATCTTATGAAATATTTGCTATTTTCATCTAGTAGTATAAACTTTATTGTTTTTTCGGTAAATGACGAAAAGGTCACATTCCGGTATGATAGAAGATATAGAAATTTCTTTATCTGTAAGATAATACCTTAAGCTAAACAGAGGGGTGAGATGATGGGGGATTTATTAGTCGATTTGCTTCAAGAAAAATCTTCATTATTATCCAAAACAAAAAGCGAAAAATGGCAGGCAATTAGCGATATGCCCATTACAAATTCAGAATTTTCCATTTTGGAAAGGGTTTATAAAAATAAGCCTCTTATTTCCCATGTAGCAAAGCGGCTTCCTTTTACGCGCCAGGCAACCCATAAATTTATTAAACAACTAGAAGAAAAAGAATTAGTGGAAACGAAAAAAGCTAATTTAAGGGATAAATCTATTGAACTGACCCCTTTAGGAGAGAGATGTTATGAGAAGCATCTTGCATTAAAGAAGGAATTGGAGAAGATGATTGCAGAAGAAATTGGGGAAATGAATGTAAAAAGGCTAAAAGAAATATTAAAAATGGAATGGGGAATATAAAAGGGCTTGGAGTTTTTCCAGCCCTTTAGTTTTGAAATACTTTAGACAAGGTTTCAGTAAATTTGGATTGTTCTTCTGTGCTGGAATTTTGCCACCACTTCTCCAAGAAGACGCCAAGTCCAGGAAGAAGATGTTCATCACCGCGGGCAATGGCATCTTGAATCGTTTCACGGAATTCTTCAGGACTATCTCCTTTTACATTGGATGTAATGGCTTCTCGAATTTGAAAGTTCATCCCATTCGCCTCCTCGAGTAGTAGTTTGTTTCCACTCGAAGAAATTATGCGTTTCTTTTCATTCATTCTTGCAATTATGCCAACTGAAGCATGCGATCTAACGCCAACAAAGCTTCTTTTGTTGTGCTTTCATCTACTTTGATGACATTTCCCTGTTCGCCTTTAATAATTATGTCAAGCGCCCAAAGAAGATGCGGCAAATCGATTCGGTTCATCGTCAAGCACGGGCACATATTGTCATTTAAGCAGATAATGTACTTATCTTTGTGTTCTGCGATTATGCGTTTTACTAAGTTCATTTCCGTTCCAATAGCCCAGCTGGAGCCGGCCGGAGCTTTTTGAATTGTATCGACGATGAATTTTGTAGAACCGGATAGGTCTGCTGCTTGAACTACTTCAAACGCGCATTCCGGATGAACAATGACAGTCATATCCGGATATTTTTTTCGGACTTCCTGAACATTTTCCACGGTAAAACCTTGGTGGACGGAACAATAGCCATCCCATAAAATGACTTTGATGTTTTGTAAATCTCCTTCATAGCTTAAATCTCCGGAAATCGGGTCCCACACGGCCATTTGCTCCAGTGGAATGCCTAATTCATAGGCGCAATTTCTGCCTAAATGCTGATCGGGCAAGAAGAAAATCCGTTCTTTTTGGGTAAAAGCCCATTCCACCATTTTTTTCGCATTGGATGATGTGACGCAAGCGCCGCCATTTCGGCCGGTAAAAGCCTTAATCGCTGCAGTTGAGTTGACGTAGGTTAAAGGGAGGATGGTATCTCCGAAAATGGATGTCAGCTTTTCCCATGCTTCCTCTGTTTGATAAATATTGGCCATATCCGCCATGGAACAGCCTGCCCGCAAATCCGGCAAATAAACGATTTGTTCTTCCGTGGTCAACATATCAGCCGTTTCAGCCATAAAGTGTACGCCGCAAAAAACGATATGTTTTGCTTCTTTATTTTTTGCCGCTGCTTGGGCGAGCTGCAAGGAGTCACCGATGGCATCGGCAAATTGAATGATTTCATCTTTTTGATAATGGTGAGCGGGTATAAATAACTCTTTTCCCAATTGTTTTTTTATTTCATAAACCCGTTGTTCCATTTCTTCCCGGGAAAGATGCCGGTATTCTTCAGGCAGCATCCCGAATGTCGGCAGAGTGCAAATCATTGTTCAACATCCTTTCTTTTTACTAATGCGCTGATATCTAATGCTTTTACTGAATGGGTAAGAAAGCCGAGGGAAATCCATTCCACGCCGGATTTTGCATAGCTTTGCAAGTTGTCTAACGTAATCCCGCCGGATGCTTCCGTTGCGATGTGTTCTGGCACAAGAGGGAGCCATGCTTTAATTTCTTCCGGCGTGCGGTTGTCAAACATGATGATGTCTGCCCCCGCTTCTATCGCTTCCAACAATTGCTCTTTCGTTTCAATTTCCACTTCGATTTTCACCGTATGGCTGATTTTAGACCTTGCCAACTTCACCGCTTTTGTAATGCTTCCGGCAAGGGCAATATGATTGTCCTTTAGCATGATGCAGTCATATAAACCGCTCCGATGGTTATAGGCGCCTCCCGTCCTTACAGCGTATTTATCAAGCATTCTTAGGCCTGGCATCGTTTTTCGGGTGTCGCAAATTTTTGCCTTTGTTCCTTTTGTTAACTCGACCGCTTTTCTTGCGTTTGTTGCAATGCCGCTCATCCGTTGAATTAAATTTAGAATCACCCGTTCGCCGCTTAAGAGGCTGCGCATTGAGCCTTCAATGACGGCGATTTGGTCCCCCTTCCGAAGTTCATCGCCGTCCTCTTTCAACAAGGTGATTTGCAAGGTTGGGTCAAGCAAGTGAAATCCCGTTTCGATGATGTCCGCTCCACAAAAAATGCCTTCTTCTTTTGCATAGAAAGTGAATGAGCCTTTCTCCTTGCTCGAGAAAATCGTTTCGCTGGAAAGGTCGCCATCTCCAATATCTTCATTGAAAAACTGTTTCAACATTTCCTTTAATTGAATGTGGTTCATATTTTTATCCCTCGCATAGTCATATGCTCTTATGAAAAGTATTTAAATTATTTGCAGTTGTCTTGACATCTATATTTACATAAAATAAAGGATAAAACAAGCTTTTCTATCATACAGCTAATAGTTATCATTTGTAGAAACGGGGAATTTTTATGATTTATTTAGACTATGCGGCCACAACGCCCATGCTGGATGAAAGTATTGATGCCTATTGCATTGCTAGCAAGGAAGTGTTCGGCAATGCGTCAAGCTTGCACGACGCAGGAGGACAAGCTGCGTTTCTTTTGGAAAATTCAAGGGATGTAATTGCGGAAAAAATGGGCGTTCCTCGGGATGGTGTTATTTTTACGGGTGGAGGTACGGAAGGAAATATTTTGGCGATTTTGTCCCTTGCCCGTGCTGGAAAAGGAAAACATATCATTACTTCAATGGCGGAGCATACGAGCATTCATGCGGCCATGAATACGCTGGAAAGAGAAGGATATGAAATAACAAGGCTGCCGCTTGCTGAAAAAGGGATAATCGATTTAGACTTGCTGAAAAAATCGATTCGACCGGATACTGCACTTATTTCCATTCAGCATGTCAATTCTGAAATTGGAATCATCCAACCGGTGCTTGAGATTGCAAAAGTTGCACAAACATACAACATTCCCTATCATGTAGATTGTGTACAATCCTTTTGCAAATTGGATATCTCGGAGTTTTCCTCATACGTTGATGCCATCACTGTGTCTGCCCATAAAATTGGTGGACCAAAAGGCTGCGGTGCGGTATATTTAAATCCGCGAAGAAGGATATTGCCCCTATATCCAGGGATAACCCACGAAAGGGGATTGAGAGGCGGCACGGTCGATACGCCGGCCATTTATGCCTTTGCCAAAAGTGTGGAACATTTTAAATATGATCTCAATCAATATTGGAAACTTCGGATTCAATTAAAAGAAGCGATTCAAGAAACTTGCTGCTATTTTATTGAATCAGATGAAGCCCATCAGCTCCCAAGCATTTGCGGCTTATGCATGAAGGGTGCAGAAGGGCAGTATGTGATGCTGAGATTAAATGAAAAAGGGATTTGCATTTCCACAGGAAGTGCCTGCGATATTCACAGCAAATCCGGCACTAAGGCGATGCTTGCCATGGGGCGCAGTTTACAAGAAGCGCGCACATTTTTCCGCATCTCCTTTGGCATCCATACGAAGGAAGAGGATATTCAAAAGCTTAGCACAGCATTGTTCGAATTAAATCGAGAAATCAAAACAATGAAATAAAGGCGGTCTTTAACTTATGAAGCGGATTGAATCAAAGCAAAATGCATTAGTCAAACATTGGAAAAAACTCGTTTCCACAAAAAAAGAACGGGATAAGACTGGCGAATATATTGTGGAAGGTTTTCATTTAGTGGAAGAAGCATTGAAAAATAAAGAACAAATCATTCAGATTATCAAACGGGAAGATGTGGACCTTCCCCTTAGATGGTCATTGGATGATGTTCAGCTTGTGGAAGTGACGGAAGCGGTGGCAAAGGAAATCGCCGAAACCGAAACGTCCCAAGGTATTTTTGCCCATTGCAAACAGAGTGATATTTCTGAAGCAGAAAAATTCAAATGGACAAAATTGCTTCTCATCGATAGCGTCCAAGATCCAGGTAATATCGGCACAATGGTACGCACAGCAGACGCAGCTGGAATCGATGCGGTTATTTTAGGAAAAGGCTGTGCAGATTTATACAATCCAAAAACATTGCGTTCCGCCCAAGGCTCCCATTTCCATCTTCCAGTCCTTCGAGGAAATTTGTTGGATTGGATTGAAGCATTGAAGGAAAGACAGATTCCAATTTACGGTACGGCCCTTGAGAATGCGGTTGATTACCGCAATCTCGATAAGCATGAAAAATTTGCTTTAATTGTAGGAAATGAAGGCAGCGGCGTCCAACCGGAATTGTTGGAGAAAACCGATCAAAACGTAATAATCCCAATTTACGGGCAAGCAGAATCTCTGAATGTGGCAGTTGCAACCGGAATTTTATTGTATAAGTTGATGGAATAAAAAACATACTAACATTAGTAGTACAGACCTAGGCCAAGGTTTGTGCTACTATTTTTTTATAGTAGAAGTGAAGGAAGGTCGAACAGCTCCTGGGACCAAATAGAGTCCGTATTAAAAACAGACCAACTTCACACCCTTATTTGAATCAGTTTAGTATGTTGGGTCCATAGAGACCGTGTATAAGAAAGTGGAATCGATAAGGCAATGTGAAGAACTTCTATGTTTGGCTAAAAAGGAGAGGCAGAAAATATGAAACACGTAGTGGCATTTGATGTCAGTATGGGGAAAAGTACAATGGTCATTTACGACCGTTATCGTCAATGCGAATATGAGGGTGAAATAACCCATAACCGTTACTCTTTCGAGAAATTAAACGAAACCCTTATAACTTTAACACAAAAAGATGGACAGGCCCCTGATATTGTCTTTGAAGCAACAGGCGTATATTCAAAACCACTAGAACGATTCTTAGGTGATCAAGGTTATATGTATTATCGAGTTAACCCACTCGAAGCGAATATTCAAATGGCTTCAATGAGGAGACAAAAAACAGATAAAAGCGACGCTCATGAACTTGCGAAAACTCACTTTAGAGTTGAACGTGAACAAACTTATCAAGAAGAGGAAAATTCCCAAACCAATTTCAAAAATAAGGAAACAGAGCGAATGGAAAAACTCATTGTTTTCTCCATTCGCTCTGTTTTTATGGACTTTTTAGACAAGCCCTTTTTTTCATGGGGAGTTGTCATGAAAGGGGTTTCATTATATAATGAACTTGAATATACAAACTATTCTGAAAATTATATCATTAAAAAACTTAAAACAAAATCCTTTTCATTTTCTCCTTCTTCAAAATTATGTAAATATAATTTTTCTTTCTTTATGTTTTTACACTCCGCAGTATTCACACAACGATTTACTCCTTTTTATGTAAAAATACATCATTCCAATTTTTAAACTGTAACAGCTGGATTTACTTCAAGCAGCTTTTCCTAAATCACTTTTTACAATAAGCATTGTCCTTATTTCGAATGGTTTACGAGGGAAATTAAAATTTCCCATTTTTATAATTTTTATGAGGAGGTTTTTTATGAAATTAATCGAACAGCTTATAGGAGTTTGGCAGTTAATTTCATTTGAAGACAGGGATTCCAATGGGCAGGTGATTTATCCTTTAGGGGAGGATCCGACTGGTTATCTTATGTATCATCCTGATGGATATGTGTCTGCCCAATTAATGCGCAAAGGGCGTCCTCCATATGCATCTGGTGATTTGCTTCAAGGAACAACGGAAGAAATGGCTAAAGCTGCAAGGGGATATCTTGCCTACGTAGGAAAATTCGAAGTGAAAGAAGAAGAAAATCGAATCATTCATTATATTGATGTGAGCCTAAATCCAACCTTAATCGGAACTGAATTGCACCGAATTCCTTCCTTTGACGGAGAAATGATGACGCTACATAATGGGAAAAAACCGGATCAGAAATTTGTTTTTAGAAGGGTGGAAGATTTGGACCACTTGAAACAATTGGCGATTTATCGTAGAATAAACTAAGATTTTTCCATTTATAATTGAATATGGTTAAATGCGTTTGGAGCGGGAAGAGTAAATATTCATCGGCTGCATGACAGGGAGCATAAGCCGCGACTGAAAGCTTATGTATGCAGTAGAATATTGAAGTTCACCCCGCAAGCAGCGTCCGGGACCAGAGATTATTCTCTGTAAAGGATTGCCGGCCAATGCCGTTATGTCAATGAAGTGATTGCATATTTGCAATAACTAGGGTGGTACCGCGAATGTTCCTCGTCCCTTGATTTGGGGCGAGGTTTTTTTATTTTGATCAAAGGATGAATAGATTCACAAAATTCATCCATTTGTTCACCAAAAGATAAAAAATTCACAAAATCTGTCAATATTGGTGCAAAAATGGTCAACATACAGATGATAAAGTATTTAGGGAGGTTACATGATGGAACAGCAACTCAAGCAAATAGAGCAAGAAGCCGTTGAAAAAATTGCGGCTTGTACGAATTTGAAAGAACTGAATGATATTCGTGTGAAATACTTAGGGAAAAAAGGATCCATCACAGAAGTGTTGAAAGGAATGGGAAAACTTTCGCCTGAAGAGCGTCCGAAAATCGGGGCTCTTGCCAATACGGTGCGGGAAAAGGTTACTCAAGAGTTGGAAGAGCGGGCAAAATTTTTAGAAGAACAGCAAATCCGAGAGCAGTTGGAAAAAGAATCGGTGGATGTAACTCTTCCTGGACGCAAAGTGCGGGTTGGAAACAGACATCCTTTAACACGCGTTGTGGAAGAATTGGAAGATTTATTTATTTCCATGGGTTATGAAGTGGCGGAAGGTCCTGAAGTGGAAACGGATTATTTCAACTTTGAAGCGTTGAACTTGCCAAAAGGACATCCTGCCCGCGATATGCAAGATACGTTCTATATTACGGAAGAAACGCTTCTTCGCACTCATACATCTCCTGTTCAGGCGAGAACAATGCTTGCCAAAAAAGGTAAACCGTTCCGCATCATTTGCCCTGGGAAAGTGTATCGCCGCGATACAGACGATGCGACTCACTCCCATCAATTCATGCAAATTGAAGGGCTTGTAGTTGGAGAAAACATTCGCATGAGCGACTTAAAAGGCACGCTTGATAAATTGGCGAAAAAAATGTTTGGCGAAGATCGCGAAATTCGTTTGCGTCCAAGTTTCTTCCCATTCACAGAGCCATCTGTAGAAATGGACATCTCCTGCTTCCGCTGTGGAGGAAAAGGATGCAATGTATGTAAACATACAGGATGGATTGAAATTTTAGGAGCCGGCATGGTTCATCCAAATGTGCTTGAAATGGGCGGATATGATCCGAAAAAATTCTCTGGTTTTGCTTTTGGAATTGGTGTAGAGCGCATTGCGATGTTGAAGTATGGAGTAGAAGATATTCGCAATTTCTATATCGATGACATTCGATTCTTATCACAATTCCATCGGGCAGAAGGATAAGGAGGGTACATCATGTTAGTTTCATTGAAATGGTTGCAAGAATATGTAGATATACAAGGATTATCAGCAGAAGAATTAGCGGAAAAAATCACTCGCGCTGGTATTGAAGTGGATTCCGTCATCGATCGTTCTCAAGGCATGACAAATATCGTCGTTGGTCATGTTTTATCAAAAGAAAAACATCCGGATGCCGATAAATTAAGCGTTTGCCAAGTGGATGTCGGTACGGATGTTAGACAAATCATTTGCGGCGCGCCAAACGTGGCTGCAGGCCAAAAGGTAATCGTGGCGTTGCCTGGTGCCAAACTTCCAGATGGCATCAAAATTAAAAAAGCGAAAATGCGCGGCCAAGAATCAAACGGAATGATTTGCTCATTGCAAGAGTTAGGCATTGAAAGTCGCGTTGTGCCAAAAGCGTATGCGGATGGCATTTATGTATTGCCTGATGATGCAGTGCCTGGTTCCGATGCGCTGGAA
Organism: Ureibacillus thermophilus; assembly: GCF_004331915.1. Classification (NCBI taxonomy): domain Bacteria; kingdom Bacillati; phylum Bacillota; class Bacilli; order Caryophanales; family Caryophanaceae; genus Ureibacillus; species Ureibacillus thermophilus. Next base: position 2,371,718 of record NZ_CP036528.1, on the reverse strand, counting down.
ATTCTTGGACTTCGGGATACAGTGTTGGAGCTTGATTTGACGCCAAACCGCTCCGATGCCCTCTCCATGCTGGGGGTTGCCTATGAAGTGGGCGCTATTTTATCAAAAGACGTAAAATTGCCGGAAATTCAATATGAAGCTTCTAAAGAAAGAGCAGAAGATTACATCAAAGTTCGCGTAGAAGCGCCAAAAGAAAATCCATTATATGCAGCAAAAGTCATTAAAAATGTGAAAGTGGCAGAATCGCCATTATGGTTGCAGCACTATCTAATGGCAGCGGGCGTTCGTCCTCACAATAACGTTGTCGATATTACAAACTACGTATTGCTCGAATATGGCCAACCCCTTCACGCTTTTGACTACGATGCATTAGGTACAGGCGAAATCGTCGTCCGTTTGGCAAATGAAGATGAAAAAATTGTCACTTTGGACGATCAGGAACGAACACTTCAAAGCCACCATTTGGTCATTACAAATGGAAAAGAACCGGTTGCCGTTGCAGGCGTGATGGGCGGAGCCAACTCAGAAGTAACGGAAAAAACGACAACGGTTGTATTGGAAGCTGCTTATTTTGACGGATTATCTGTTCGCCGCACATCAAAAGATTTAGGGTTGCGTTCCGACTCCTCTGTACGTTTTGAAAAAGGCGTCGATCCAAATCGAGTGTTAGAGGCCCAAGAGCGGGCAGTGCAGCTCCTTGCTGAACTTGCTGGCGGAGAAGTGCTGGAAGGAACGGTGCTTGTCGATGAACTTGATAAAACACCAGCACGCATTGTCATTTCACCGGATGATATTAATGCAAAATTAGGCATGAAAATTTCGTTGGAAGAAATGATTTCCATCCTTCAACGTTTGAAATTTGATGTGGAGGCAAAACGCGGTTTATTAGTAATCGATGTGCCGACTCGCAGACAAGATATCAAAATAGCAGAAGATATGATCGAAGAAATTGCAAGACTTTACGGCTACGATGAAATCCCAATCACATTGCCTGAAGGAAAAACACAGGTCGGTGGTTTGACACCTTATCAACAAAAACGCCGCATTGTCCGCAACTTCTTGGAAGGGGCAGGACTCTATCAAGCCATTACGTATTCATTAACTTCCGAAGAATGGTCTCAAAAATTTGCGTTGAAAAAAGAGGAAACAACGAAATTATTAATGCCAATGAGCGAAGACCGCACAACACTTCGCCAAAGCTTGATTCCGCATTTATTGCAAGCAGCAAGCTATAACATGGCACGCCAAGCGGATTCCGCATGTTTATATGAAATCGGCTCTGTATTCCTTGGCAAAACAGAGGAAGGATTGCCATTTGAAGAGGAGCATGCAGCCTTTGTCATCACTGGAAAATGGGTGGATGATGCGTGGCTCGGAGATAAACGCAATGTGGATTTCTTTGTGGCAAAAGGCATTGTGGAAGGATTAATCGAAAAATTAGGTTTAACAGAACGCATTACCTATGAAAAAGCAACGATGGATGGACTTCATCCTGGACAAACAGCAAACATTTTGCTTGATGGTGAACGAGTTGGTATCATTGGTGGACTTCACCCAGCAGAACGAAAAGCATGGGATTTAAAAGAAACATATGTAGTAGAGTTGAATTTACATGCATTATTGCATGCTGAAGCAAAAGGAGTTGAATACGAGCCGGTACCACGCTTCCCAATGGTAACGCGGGACATTGCCGTGGAAGTAGATCGAGCTGTTTCTGCCGGAGAACTTGAAAACATCATTCGCAAAGCGGGTACGAAGTTGTTAAAATCGGTGAAAGTATTCGATGTATATGAAGGAGAGAACATCGAAGCAGGCAAAAAATCTGTTGCCTTCACATTGACATACTTCAACCCTGAACGAACTTTAACGGATGAAGAAGTGGCAAGCGCTCATGAAAAAGTATGGAAAGCATTAGAAGAAGCCGGCGCGGCAATCCGATAACATTACAAATTGTCACAAGTACACATGCAAAGGCTGGAGCTGATTCCAGCCTTTTTTTATGCACCCTTTTTCCGGCTCCATGAGGAAAAGGATAGAGGTAATTTATAGAATTATTTAGAAGGGCGTTCATCTATTTCTTGAGTTTTTGGATTGAAAGAGCCATATAAAGCACCAAGCACTCCACTGATTGAATGAATCAGTCCAAAGGTATAAACATCGAAATAAAGTTGTCCAGTTTCTTCGCTGATTTCAAAAAGGGAGGCGCCAATCGAATTTTTCATATCCATAAACAGGTATAAAAAAAATGCAGTAAGCAAAAGGCCTCCATAAATAACAAGCCATTTCCCTCGATTTTTTCCTATGCGAACAACGGTTAAAAAATAGCGGAACGTTGTAAATAAACTTAAGAGAATAAATGGAAACAAAAATATCATGCAGATGAATCCTAAATTTCCTGTTGTTCCACTAACTTCCGTTTCAAAGAGCTGGTTGACAATTAAAAAGCCGAAAAAGGTAATGGCCAAGCTGATCAGCCAACTTAATCGAATCACACACATCATCCATTCTTTTGCATTATTGGATACAACTATTAATTATAGCGCATCTTGAAAAGAAAAAAGCCCTTAAGAAAAAAATTCACTTTCAAGGAATTTTCAACATTTTGTAGAATAAAGAATGTGAAGAAATAGAAAAGGGGATGAGGAAGTTGTTAACAAAAGAAAATGCTGTGCTTGTGTTGATTGATATTCAGGGGAAGCTTGCCCGCATTGTGGACAATAGCGAATTTGTCATTGGAAATATCGCCAAAATGGTGCAAGGGGCAAAAGTTTTAGGGTTGCCGATATTATGGCTGGAGCAATATCCAAAAGGGTTAGGCCCGACAGTGGAAGAAATTGCTCAGCATCTACCGGATGAAAAGCCTATTGAAAAAATTACCTTCAGCGCTTATGATACGGAGGAATTTGTTAAAGCCCTGCAAGCGACTGGACGCAAAAAAGTATTAATTGCCGGAATTGAAACGCACATATGCGTATATCAAACAACTGCCCACTTGTTGCAAAACGGCTATGAAGTGGAAGTGCTGGCTGACTGCGTATCGTCCCGCACGGCTTTAAATTCTGAAATTGGTCTAGAGAAAATGAAGCAAATCGGCGCAAAACTCACAAGCGTTGAAATGGCATTATTTGAAATGCAGCAAATCGCAAAAGGCGATGAATTTAAAGCTATCAGCAACATTGTAAAATAGAAGTTTCAACAAGCTGTCTAGAAAATAGAGTTTCTAGGCAGCTTTTTATTCAAAGGCACTGCAAGGGAGGAGCGTCTTTCAGTAATATTTAAAAAAAGAAAAGAGCGAGTAAATGTTTCATCGCTCTTTTACAAAGCTATATTCATTAAACAGGAGGTTGTTTCACGCGCCATTATTCCTTTTCTGAAAATGAATCATGTCTTTCACGAATGGAAGGATGTTCCTTCTTTTTTGGAATATGAAATTCCTCTTCCAATCCAAACTCTTCCATATTCTTTCCTTTGCTTCCAACAGATTGTTTTCCACGAATCATTTCAAAATGCCTTGCATGGTTCTCTAAATCCGTTCGATGTTCCATTGCTTGTCTCTCCCTTCAATGTTAATATGAATCATTTTTGCAAAGTTATGCATTCAAAAATGAACAAGGGAGATTGCTGCATGTAGTATGCTTATTAATATAACTAATGAATATATATAAAAATATCTAATTGTAATTTCAAACTCATATACGAATATCTTATGGAGTATAGCAATATATTAATTTTGGTAGGAAGAAAATGTGAGATTTAGGAGGAAGGAACATTGTCAATCAATAAAGGGCAATTAATCGAATTAATTGAAAATTTACCAAAATCGGCTCATATTACAACGTACTACTATTTAAAGAATTTAACGAAATCAAAACGTTTCCAAGATGAGATGGATTTTGAAGATTATTCTTTTCTTCAAAAGCGGAAAACAGAACAGTCCTTCTGGGTGGACGCTTTTATAGATTATCATATAAATACAAAAAGAATATAGAAACCTAGTAATTTATTCCTATTTCAAATATATTTCAATTTTTTTACGAGATTCAAAGAGTAAAAACTAGTAATAACAAGGTCTTTGAGAATTAATATTTCAATGTAATGAGACTGTAAAAATCCTTCCAAATATTTTGTGATGAATTCATCGCGAATTCTTTTTATGATGAATTTGCACACAAAAAAAGGAAGGATGAATGAAGATGAAAAAGAAATTACAAAAAAGCGCAGGAGCTCTTATCTTATCCATTGGGTTATTATTGCCAGCAACGGCTTTGGCTGCTGGAACATATACAGTTGTTTCTGGAGATACACTTTGGAAAATTGCAGTTAAAACACAAACAGGTGTGCAAGAGCTGATTAATGCCAATCCGCAATTAGAAAATCCAAATTTAATTTATCCGGGACAAAAAATCAATGTGCCAGAAAAAGTAGGGCAAGCTTATGAAGAAGAAGTTGTAAAACTAGTCAATGCAGAACGGGCAAAAGCAGGATTGCCTGCATTAAAATCTGATTGGGAACTAGCGAGAGTGGCAAAACATAAATCTCAAGATATGCATGATAATAGATATTTTGACCATACAAGCCCGATATACGGTTCACCTTTTACAATGATGAAAAACTACGGTATCCAATATAAATCCGCCGGTGAAAATATTGCGATGGGCCAAAGTACACCTGAACAAGTAGTAAAAGCGTGGATGAATTCACCAGGACACCGCGCAAACATCTTAAACAAAAACTATACGCATATCGGTGTGGGCTATGTAAAAGATGGTCATTATTGGACACAAATGTTTATTCAAAAATAATTATTTTCCGAGAGGCTGGGACATAAACAAAAAATGAAAGGGGCAGTTGAAAGAGTTTTGATAAAAAATTGAACTAACGAAAAATTGATTGAAGTGACGGGGCGAGTTGCTGTCGCGCACGCTTAGTCGCAAAGCGGAGAAAGCTCAAGGAAGTAAATTCAAAGCTTTCCTGCAACAATCCCTCTCGAGACCACGAGGAGCGAAGGAATGACTCAGAGGAGGGCCCGCAGAAAGCGTCCCCGGAACGGAAATCAATTTTAATAACATATCAAAAAAACATCATTTTCTCTTTGGAGAAAATGATGTTTTTTTAGATTTGTCCCAACCTCTTTTTCTATTTAGAATAGACTTTGCAAAAAAATGGGATATGACTATAATTCAGTTTAAAGTAGTTTTTACATATTAGAGGGAATATTTAAAAGGGGATTATTACAGTGAGGCCGATTAATTTATTTTCGCTGCTGAATGCAAAGGAAGATTTAGATGAGGAAAATTTCATCAAGTATTTAGAACAGTTCGGCATCAATCCGAGACTGCGGACAAGTGAGTTATATGATTTGCGTGCCTTTGTGGAAGAGCTGAGAAAAGAGAAAAAAGCCATTGAAATATACAATGGATATTATGTAGGTTATATGATTAAGCAAATCGGAAAGGAATTTGATTTATTACGAATCGGGAAAAATTATGTCGTCAATATTGAATTGAAAAGGGAAGGGCATATCGAGAAGGTAACGAGACAATTAGTGCAAAACCGCCATTATTTAAAATTTTTAGATGTGGGCGTTTATAATTTTACCTACATTTCATCTACAAACACTCTGTATCAATTAAATGATCAGGATCAAGTGGTTGAAGTTGAAATGCAATACTTAGTCGAAAAACTGCTGCAGCAGCAAATCCATGTCATCGACAATTTGGATGATTTATTTGATCCATCCAATTACTTAGTATCCCCATTTAATGCAACGGAAGCCTTTATGGAAGATAAATATTTCTTAAACGCCCAACAAAGTACTTACAAAAGGGAAATCATTACCGCAAAGCCAACCGAGCAATCCAAAGTCTTTGCCATCCAAGGCGGGCCGGGTACAGGGAAATCGTTGCTTACCTATGATATTGCCAAAGAGTATATACGCCAATCGAAAAAAGTCATTATTTTTAACTGCGGAAGGTTGAATGGCGGCCATATCAAACTAATAGATGAATATCGGTGGCCAATTGTTCCGATTAGCAAATTTTATGAGGTTATTCAGGATGAAAAAAATCTATCTAAATATGACTTAATTATTTTTGATGAGGCGCAGCGGCTCTATTTGAACAAGTTGAACGAATTTATCCGCCTTCTTGAAAAATTAAAAACAACATGCATTTTTTCCTATGATCCAAGCCAAGTATTGACGGTTTTAGAAATGAAAAATAAAATACCGAAAATTATTGAAACGACATTGAACCCGGTAAAATATGAATTGACGGAAGTGATCCGCTATAATAAAGAAATTCATTCGTTTATCAAAAAATTATTTGATTTGTCATCGAATACTCCGATGCAGCAATATTCCAATGTGAGCATTCAATATTTTTCTTCTGTTGAGGCGACGAAAAGCTATCTGCACTTTTTGCAGCGGGCTGGTTGGAAGGTGATTGATTTCACCCCATCAAGGTATCTGGAGCCCTATCCAAAGAATCCGTTGGCTATAACAACAGCCGATGTCATCGGGCAGGAATTTGATAATGTAGCGGCAGTCATTGATGAGACGTTTTACTATAAGCCAAACAATAAACTTGCGTCAAAAACGAATTTCAAGAAGCCTTATTATCAACCAACCAAAATGCTTTATCAAAATATCAGCAGAGCAAGAAAAAAATTGCATGTCGTCGTTGTAAATAATTTAGAAGTGATGGAGCATATTTTAAAAATATTAAAGAACTAGATGCAGTGATACATAATGATTGAATGGAAGAAAAATGGGCTTGTCCTCATGGAGGAAGCCCTTTATCTTTTTCTTAATTTTTCATAAATCATTTGTGCTTTTTGCGTGTTGGAAAAATGCCATTTTGAAATTGAGCGCAGGGTGTTTTCGCCGTGCTGAAGCAAAATTTTCGCTGCCATTTCGTCCACCAAAGAACCTGCTCCTTTTTGAAGAGGAAATCCAATGAATCTGGACAATTTATCCATTTCCGCTAAAAAGGCATAACGGGCGATGATGGAAGCAGCTGCCACAGCAACATGTAGCTGTTCCCCTTTTGTAGAGAATAAAATATTTTCACTGACAATTTCTTTTTCATTTTGTAGATAACGATAGTACGTTTCCCGCTCGGCAAATTGGTCAATCAAAATATAATCCGGCTTTTCCGGGGAAATTTTTTGAAGCACATGCTTAATTGCCTGGTTATGCAAAAGCGCCTTTAATTTCCCTTGGCTGTAGCCGCGGCTTTGAAATTCATTATACTTGTCGTTGCGCAATATTAATAAGCTGTGGATGCAGGAGGCAATCAGGTTTGGGGCAATTTCCCGAATTTTTTCATCCGTAAGCTGCTTTGAATCTTTCACGCCTAATTCTTTTACAAGTTCGATTTTTTCTTTTGGTACATAAACGCTTGCAACGGTAATGGGGCCGAAATAATCGCCGGTTCCCGTTTCATCGGAGCCGATTACGGAGAGGCTTGAAAAGTTTTCCGGCAGCGAATCGCCTTTAACCTTTTGAAAAACTTTAGCCCCATTCTCCGAGATTACTCCAAAACGCTTGGCTTCCCGTTCTGCCCCCGCACCTTGAAACATTACTTTTCCGGAGTTGTATATAGTAATGGCTGCATCAGAAAGTTTTGCAGCAAACACAACACCCGGTGCATTCCGTTCAACCCGATAATTTGAATAATAAGCTTCGACTTCTTTGCACTGTTCTTTTGATAAATGCAGGACAATATTGGTCATATTTGTATCCTTTCCCAAATGAAAATTTATAATGATTTTATCAAATGCAAGGGAATATGAAAAACCTTAACAACTGCAGGTTGTATGACATGGAATAAAGATGTTATGATTTATTTATTGATTCCGAAATATTCTTTTTATACATAAATTGACTGTACGGAAGTTTTCATGGGTTGTTGTCAGCCGTTAGGGGGTGTCGACTTGGCTGAACAAGAAAAAAATAAAATTGAAGTAAAAATATACGGCTCAACATATAAATTAGTTGGTTCCGAATCCATCGGCCATTTGCGATTAGTTGCTTCCATTGTAGATGATAAAATGAATGAAATAAAATCCCATAACCCATCTCTTAATACTACTCAACTAGCCGTATTAACCGCGGTGAATACGGTTCATGAATTGTTGAAGCTCAAAGAAGAAGTTGAAAGATTAGAAGAAGAATTGAAAAAATTGAAGGGTTGAACTGCATGTTAGACATCATATTACTCATTATATTTGCGATGAGTCTACTCGTTGGAATAAAGCGCGGTTTTATCATGCAAGCGGTTAACCTTGTAGGTTTTTTTGTTGCATTAATGGTTGCTTATGTTTATTATAAACCGCTGGCGGAAAAATTCGTGTTATGGATTCCATATCCAGGGCTTGACCCTAATTCTTCCTTAACATTGGTGCTTGATGCATTGGATATTGATAAAACTTTTTATCGCATCATTGCCTTTGCGGTGATTTTTTTCGTCGTAAAACTGGCGATGAAAATTATTGCTTCCGCCTTTGATTTTTTGGCGTTTTTGCCTGTATTGAAATCCTTTAACCGCTTGCTTGGAGCATTGCTTTGTTTTGTGGAATTTTATTTCATTCTGTTCATTTTATTATATGTGTTTGCATTGCTGCCAATTGAAGCGGTTCAAAAATACATGGGAAGTTCCATCATCGCCAATCTTATGCTGGAGCATACGCCGATCGTTACCCAATTATTCCAAAAACTATGGTATATTTATTTAGAAAATCAATAAACATTCATCAGATTTCCAAAAGTATCTTCCATCTTTGAATGGAGATACTTTTTTGCAGTTTACTATAGAAAAAAGGTGGGTCGCCGTTGAATAAAAAAACGATTATACGCACTTTGGAAAAAATTGCATTGTATCTTGAACTGCAAGGGGAAAATCCCTTTAAAGTTTCTGCCTTCCGTAAAGCGGCCAATGCTTTGGAGACCGATGAAAGAAGCCTTGACGAAATCGATGACTTTACCAAAATAAAAGGAATTGGGAAAGGAACTGGGGCAGTCATCGTCGAGCTTATTCAAACGGGTGAATCCCAAGTTTTAAAAGAGCTGGAACAACAAGTACCAAAAGGGTTGATCCCCCTTTTAAAAATACCGGGTCTTGGAGGAAAGAAACTTGCGAAATTGTATCAGGAACTGGGTGTAGATAGTGCGGAATCTTTAAAAGAAGCCTGTGAATCCAAAAAAGTCCGCAATTTGCCGGGGTTCGGAGCAAAAACGGAAGAAAAAATCCTGAAAGAACTTGAACAATTTGGCGTGCGGAAGGAAAGACTTCCGATTTGGTATCTTGAAAATGTTGTAAAAGAGCTTGAACAGCTTCTTTCTTCCATAAAAGAAGTCGAACGGTTTTCTGTAGCAGGAAGTTTCCGTCGGGTGAATGAAACAAGCAAAGATTTAGATTTTGTGATTGCTACAGAATGTCCAGAAAAAGTTAGGGAACAACTATTAAGCCAATTAAAAATCAAGGAAATTGTTGGCAGCGGCGATACAAAAGTTTCCGTTGTCCTTGATTTGGACGAACTGGTGAGCGTCGATTTTCGTATGGTGAAAAATGTTGAATATGTAACAACCCTACATCATTTTACCGGTTCAAAAGACCATAATGTGCGCATGCGTCAACTAGCTAAAGAACAAGGAAAGAAAATCAGCGAATATGGAGTAGAACAGCCAGATGGACAAATTGTGGCGTTCCAATCTGAAGAAGAGTTTTTTGCCCACTTCGGCCTTCCATTTATTCCTCCATCCGTTCGGGAATCGGGTCAGGAATTGGAACGGCTGGATGAACTAAAGAATCTCGTTACATTAAACGATATTAAAGCAGATTTGCATATGCACACCACTTATTCTGACGGCGCTCATACGGTGCATGAGATGGGGGAGGCGCTTATTCAAAGAGGATACCGGTTTGGCGTTATTACAGACCACTCCCAATATTTAAAAGTAGCGAATGGATTAACTCCGGAAAGGCTGAAAAAACAATGGGAAGAAATTAAAGCCTTCAATCAAGCCCATCTTAACTTTACATTATTCGCCGGCACAGAAATGGACATATTGCCGGATGGTTCCCTTGACTACGATGATGATGTGTTAAAAGAATTGGATTTTGTCATCGCATCGATTCATACAAGTTTTTCTCAGCCGCAAGAAAAAATTATGGAGCGTTTATTTGCGGCAATTCAACACCCCTATGTGCATATGATTGCGCATCCCACGGGCAGAATTATTGCTGAACGGGAAGGTTATCAACCGGATGTAAAACAGTTGATTTATTGGGCGAAAGAATATGGAAAAATATTGGAATTAAATGCAAGTCCTTATCGGTTGGATTTATGTGTAGAACATTTGAAACTGGCGATGGAACTTGAAGTGCCAATTGCCATTAATACGGATGCCCATGCCATTGACCAGCTTGCTTATATGGAAATTGGAATAAAATATGCCCAAAAAGCCTGGTTGAAAAAAGAGCTGATAGTCAATACATGGAGCGTTGAGCAGTTTGAAGAATTTATCCGAAAAAATAAGTAAATCTAGATGACAGACAGGAGTGTTCAGAGTGATTGCTGAACGAGCATTAAAAACCCTTGAATTTGATAAGGTTCGGGCGCAAGTCGCAGAATTTTGCACATCCTCGTTGGGGAAAGAGCGAATTGAAAAGCTCATCCCTGAAACTGAACTTGAAAAAGTGGAGAAGCTTCTGGAAGAAATGGATGAAGGGCTTGCCATTTTGCGGGTGAAAGGCCATGTGCCGTTGGGGGGCATCTTTGATATCCGCCCCCATATTAAGCGGGCCCAAATCGGCGGAATGCTCAGTGCGATGGAATTGATGGAAATCTCAAGCACTGTGCGGGCAAGCCGCATATTAAGAAATTTTATAGATGATATTGAAAATGATGGAGAAATTGATATTGCTCATTTTATTGAACGAAAAAATCAAATGCCGATTTTAACTGCATTGCAGCATGAAATTGATGACTGCATCGATGAAAATGGAGTCGTGTTGGATTCTGCCAGCGTAGAATTAAGATCGATCAGACAGCAACTGCGCTCTCAAGAAGCAAGAGTGCGCCAAAAACTGGACAGCTTAGTAAAAGGCCCTAATGCTAGTAAAATGCTTTCGGATGCCATTATTACAATCCGAAATGACCGCTTTGTTATACCAGTGAAACAAGAATATCGAAGCTATTATGGCGGCATCGTTCATGACCAATCCTCATCCGGCCAAACGCTCTTCATCGAGCCGGAATCCGTCGTGCAAATCAATAATGAAATTCAGCGACTAAAGGTGCGGGAAAAAGCGGAAATTGAAAAGATTTTGATTGCCCTCTCTGGAAAAGTGCAAGAAGTTGCTAATGAATTATTTGAACTGGTCAACATTTTAGGCGACATTGATGCCATTATGGCAAAGGCAAAATACGGAGCTCACCATAAATGCACAAAACCTAAAGTAAACAATGAAGGATATTTGCGCCTTATCCAGGCAAGACATCCTTTGATACCAATGGAAAAAGCAGTGCCCAATACTATTGAATTTGGCAGAGACTATACTGCTATCGTCATTACAGGTCCGAACACCGGGGGAAAAACGGTGACATTAAAAACTGTTGGATTATGTACGTTAATGGCGCAGGCGGGATTGCCTATACCAGCTGTCGATGGCTCAGAGCTAGCCGTATTCCGCCAAGTATTTGCCGATATTGGCGATGAACAATCCATTGAACAATCCCTTTCCACTTTTTCAGCCCATATGGTGAACATTGTGGAAATTTTAAATCACTTTGATGAACATTCGTTAATTTTATTTGATGAATTGGGTGCAGGCACCGATCCGCAAGAAGGGGCAGCTCTGGCGATTTCCATCTTGGATGAGGTGGTGGGGCGCGGGGCTCGCGTTATGGCCACAACCCACTATCCAGAGTTGAAGGCATATGCCTATAATCGGAAAGGTGTCATTAATGCCAGCGTTGAATTTGATGTGGAGACCCTCAGCCCGACTTACCGCCTATTAATTGGCGTTCCTGGGCGTTCCAATGCTTTTGAAATTTCAAAACGCCTCGGGCTAAAAGAATCCATCATCAAGCAAGCCAAATCATTTACTGGCACTGACCGCAGAGAAGTGGAGTCCATGATTGCTTCATTGGAAGAAAGCAGAAGACGGGCAGAACAAGAAGCAGAAGAAGCCCATGAAATCTTGGAAGAAGCTGAGCGTCTGCATGCCGAGCTGGAAGAAAAGCTGAAGGAATGGAATGAAAAGAAAGAAAGCCTTGAGAAAAAAGCGAAAGAAGAAGCGCGGAAGATGATCGAGGAAGCCAAGAATGAAGCGGAGCAAGTCATCAAAGAACTGCGGGAAATGCAGCAAAATGCAAGTCAAGCTGTGAAAGAACATGAGCTCATCGAAGCGAAAAAGCGGCTCGAGGGCGTGCTTCCAGAAGAAAATCCGATTCTGAAAAAGCAGGCAAAAATCCGCGAACGGTCGCAAAACTTGCAGCCTGGCGATGAAGTGAAAGTATTAAGCTTCGGCCAAAAGGGAACGCTCATTGAAAAAGCGTCCGACCATGAGTGGGTTGTACAAATTGGTATGTTAAAAATGAAATTGGATGAATCGGATTTGGAATACGTGAAGCCGGAAAAAGAAAAACAAATGGTAACCTTGACGACAGTGAAAAATCGGAACAATCATGTTAAATTAGAATTAGATTTGCGCGGAGAACGGCTGGAAGATGCCCTTTTGAAAACGGAAAAATATTTGGATGATGCCCTTCTTGCCAATTACAGCCGCGTATCCATTATTCATGGAAAAGGAACTGGTGCTTTGCGCCAAGGCGTCCATGAATATTTGAAAAAACATAAAAGAGTGCGTTCATTCCGATATGGAGAAGCTGGTGAAGGTGGCTTAGGCGTTACCATTGTTGAATTAAAATAAGGGGATGGTGAATGTGGGAATTTATTTTTGGCGGCATCCTTTAATCGAAACGGCGGGGTATTTTAGCGTTGTCGTATTATGTTTAGTTGTTGCGATGGCTCTATTTGAAGTTGTAACAAAATATAAAAACTGGGATGAAATAAAGAAGGGAAATGTTGCTGTCGCGCTTGCCACTGGAGGAAAAATACTAGGCATTTGCAATATATTCCGCTATTCCATTGAAAGGCATAACACTTTTTTAGAAATGATTGGTTGGGGATTATACGGGTTTGTTTTGTTAGTCATTGCTTACTTTTTGTTTGAATTTTTTACTCCCCAATTTAATGTCGATAAGGAATTAGAAGCAGATAACCGGTCGGTCGGATTGATTTCATTCACCATTTCGCTGGGGCTTTCCTTCGTCATCGGTGCCAGCATCATATAGGAGGTTCCTATGGAAAATTTAGCAAAAATACTTATTGTTGTTGCCGTTATATTTTTCATAATAGGAATATATTATTTAATTGCATTGTAGTGAATATTATTAAATTTTTAATTCTAGTAGAAGCGTAATTATGCGTTTCTACTATTTTTTTGCTGTTTTTAATCACAAAGTTATTATATTAAAATAGAAAATAAGTCTATTATTTGACAACAATCAACCCGGAAATAAACTTAAAAACTATTGAATGAAAAAGAAAAAATAAGAATAATGGAGAAAAAATTTATATTTTTAAAAAAATAGTTTGAAAGAGCTTTTTTTTTCCATTATAATAAATGATAACAATTGTAAGAAAATTTTCACTTTTCACAAGGGGGATGTGTCGATGTCTGATAGAGTGTGGCTTAAACATTATCCTGCTGAAATACCGCATACATTGGAATATGAGGAATTTCCCGTACAAACCTTTTTGACGAGGGCTTATAAAAAGAGTCCAAAAAAGGTTGCCATCCATTTTATGGGAAGGGAACTGGATTATCAAGAGCTGTATGAATCAGCATTAAAATTTGCAAACTATTTGCGTTCTCTAGGGGTGGAAAAGGGCGATCGGGTAGCCATCATGTTGCCTAACTGTCCTCAGGCAGTTATTGCTTATTACGGTGTTTTATATGCAGGGGGAATTGTCGTTCAAACGAATCCGCTTTATACGGAAAGGGAATTGGAATATCAAATGGAGGATTCTGAAGCAAAAGTGATTTTAGCATTGGATATATTGTATCCAAGAATTATGAAAATAATACACAATACTAAAATTGAAAACGTTATCATTACTGGGATTAAAGATTACCTTCCATTTCCAAAAAGCATTGTCTATCCATATATTCAAAAGAAACAATATGGTTTTAGCGTAAAAGTGGAACATCGAGGAAATACCCACTTGTTTACGGAAATTATGCGTCTGGAAGAACCAAAACCGATTGATGGAATTTCATTCAACTTTGAAGAAGATTTAGCCCTACTGCAATATACGGGTGGAACAACCGGAACTCCAAAAGGCGTAATGTTGACGCATAAAAATTTAATTTCCAACGCCATGATGTGTGATGCATGGCTGTATAAGTGCCAAGAAGGAAAAGAAGTTGTGCTTGGGCTATTGCCGTTCTTCCATGTATATGGCATGACAACGGTGTTAATCTTAACAATCATGAAATCTAATAAGATGGTGTTGCTTCCAAAATTTGATGTAGAGCAAGTACTAAAAACCATTCAAAAACAGAAGCCAACACTGTTCCCAGGGGCACCGACGATGTATATCGGCATTTTGAACCATCCGGATTTGAAAAAATATGATTTATCTTCCATCAATGCATGTATCAGTGGTTCAGCGCCTCTGCCTGTAGAAGTGCAAGAAAAATTTGAAGAAGTGACAGGCGGTAAACTAGTAGAAGGATATGGTTTAACTGAAACTTCGCCGGTAACCCATGCAAACTTTATTTGGGATAAACGGGTAATAGGCTCCATTGGAGTTCCTTGGCCGGATACGGAAGCTGTCATTTTGAATGCGGAAGAGAATAAAATTTTGCCTCCGGGGGAAATCGGGGAAATTGCGATTCGCGGACCGCAAGTGATGAAAGGATATTGGAAACGTCCGGAAGAAACAGCAAAGGTATTTGTTGATGGCTGGCTTTTAACCGGCGACTTGGGCTATATGGATGAAGAGGGATTCTTCTATGTTGTGGACCGCAAAAAAGATATTATTATCGCTGGAGGATACAATATTTATCCTCGCGAAGTAGAAGAAGTATTATATGAACATGAAGCGGTTCAAGAATGCGTTGTTGTAGGTGTTCCACATCCATACAGAGGAGAAACGGTGAAAGCATACATCGTATTAAAAGAAGGAAAAACCGTGACAGAAGAAGAATTAGATAAACATTGCCGGAAAAATTTAGCTGCTTATAAAGTGCCGCGCATTTATGAATTTAGAGATTCATTGCCAAAAACAGCCGTTGGAAAAATCCTAAGAAGAACACTTGTCGAAGAAGAAAAGCAAAAAACAAAAGAGCTACAAGTGAAATAATGCATTTTTTATTGACAGAAAGTTCATAAAATTATAATATGAAAATATGAATGAATAATCATTCATATTTTCATATTTTTTTGGTGGTGAACATCTATGAGTCGAGATAAGCCAAAATATATGCAGATTATAGATGCTGCTGTTATTGCCATTGCAGAAAATGGCTACCATCAAACGCAAATCTCGAAAATCGCAAAGCAAGCTGGTGTAGCAGACGGGACTATTTACTTATATTTTAAAAATAAAGAGGATATTTTAATTTCATTGTTTAAAGAGAAGATGAACGTCTTTATTGAAAATTTAAAAGAGATCATCAAAACCGAGTCCAGTGCTACAGATAAGCTCTCAAAAATGATTGATAACCATTTTAACGTGCTTGCTAACGACCATTATCTTGCAACGGTTACCCAATTAGAATTGCGTCAATCCAATAAAGAAATTCGGTTGAAAATAAATGCCATTTTAAAAGAATATTTGAAACTTCTCGATAATATATTGATAGAAGGCATGATGAATGGCGAATTCAATCCAACGATGGATGTGAGAATAGCGCGGCAAATGGTTTTTGGAACAATTGATGAGACGATTACAACTTGGGTGATGAATGATTTTAGATACAACCTCTTAGATAACATCCCTAAAGTAAAGCAATTATTGTTAAATGGGATAAAAAATAAATAAAGGAGTGTCTTCATGGAATTTCTAAGTTGGAAAGCAGAAGACGGTGTTGCCATTGTAACTATTCATCGTCCACCAGCCAATGCACTTGCACAGCAGCTCATCCGCGAATTGGACGAATTATTGAATGAAATTGAGCAAAATGACGATGTTCGCGTCGTTTTACTTCACGGGGAAGGACGTTTCTTTTCCGCTGGAGCAGATATTAAAGAATTTACAAGCCTCTCTTCTCCAGATCAGGCAGCTGCGCTTGCTGAAAACGGACAAACCGTGTTTAACCGTATCGAAGCCTTTCCAAAACCTGTGATTGCAGCCATTCACGGTGCGGCTTTAGGCGGAGGGTTGGAGCTTGCCATGAGCTGCCATATTCGCTATGTAGCAGAAGACGCAAAATTAGGTCTTCCAGAATTGAACCTTGGCATTATTCCCGGATTTGGAGGAACGCAAAGACTTCCTCGCTATGTTGGAACTGCAAAAGCTGCTGAAATGATTTTTACAGGCGAGCCGATTACAGGCATTGAAGCTGTAGAGTGGGGGCTTGCAAACAAAGCTGTGCCACAAGAAGAATTATTGGGACAAGCATTGGAATTGGCGAAAAAAATTGCCAAAAAGAGCCCGGTTTCATTAAAATCAGCTATTCATGCATTGCAATATAGTAAAGCATCTTTTGAGGATGGACTTAAAGCTGAAGCAGAACAATTCGGCATTGTTTTCCAATCTGAAGATGCAAAAGAAGGTATTCAAGCATTTATTGAAAAACGACAACCGACATTTAGCGGAAAATAATGATTTGTAGGAGGTTATTTACATGAACATTTTCGTACTAATGAAACGAACTTTTGATACAGAAGAAAAAATCGTGATTCAAGATGGAAAAATCCAAGAAGATGGCGCTGAATTCATTATTAACCCATATGATGAATATGCCATTGAAGAAGCCATTCAAGTTAGAGATCAACATGGCGGAAAAGTAACAGTGATTACAATCGGCAATGATGAGGCTGAAAAACAACTTCGTACAGCCCTTGCCATGGGAGCAGACGAAGCGGTTTTAATCAATACAGAAGATGATGTGGAAGAGTTGGACCATGCTGGTGCGGCTTATATTCTAGCAGAATATTTAAAAGATAAAGATCCGGATTTAATTTTAGCCGGAAATGTGGCTATTGACGGCGGTTCTGGACAAACTGGACCTCGTGTTGCCGACCTTTTAGGCATTAACTATGTAACAACTATTACAAAACTTGAAATCGATGGAAACAACGTAAAAATCGTTCGCGATGTAGAAGGAGATTCTGAAATTATTGAAACAAGCTTGCCGCTGCTTGTAACAGCGCAACAAGGATTAAATGAACCAAGATATCCTTCTTTGCCTGGAATTATGAAAGCGAAGAAAAAACCGCTGGAAGAATTGGAATTGGACGATTTAGATATTGATGAAGACGATGTGGAAACAAAAATTGAAACTGTGGAAGTATACTTACCGTCTGCAAAATCCGCTGGCCGCATCTTGCAAGGCGAGCTAAAAGATCAAGTAAAAGAATTAG
This sequence comes from Ureibacillus thermophilus, assembly GCF_004331915.1. Lineage (NCBI taxonomy): Bacteria > Bacillati > Bacillota > Bacilli > Caryophanales > Caryophanaceae > Ureibacillus > Ureibacillus thermophilus. Next base: position 2,354,054 of record NZ_CP036528.1, on the reverse strand, counting down.
TGAACTTGCTGCATACTGAAGCAAAAGTCATTTAATTCGTCTATTCATTAAATAGTAGAAATGTAGCGTTATAGAACAATTTGATTCGTACAGTGATGGAGGGAGTACAATGTCAAAGAAAATATTAGTATTAGGTGAAGTTCGCGACGGTGCATTACGCAACGTTTCCTTTGAAGCAATTGCAGCAGCAAAACAAATCTCAGACGGTGGAGAAGTGGTAGCTGCCCTATTAGGCCATGGAGTGGCAGACCTTGCTAATGAATTAATCGCTTATGGTGCAGATCGTGCAGTAGTTGTGGAACATCCACACTTAAAAACTTATACATCTGACGGTTTCAGCCAAGGATTGCTTGCCATTATTGAACAAGAAAAACCTGAAGGAATTGTCATCGGGCACACAGCTTTAGGAAAAGACTTGGCGCCAAAAGTGGCTTCCCGCTTGCAGGCAGCATTGGTTTCTGATGTGACAGAAATTGAAGGCTCTGGCGATGATGTGCTATTTATCCGTCCAATCTATTCAGGTAAAGCATTTGAAAAAGTAAAAATTAAAGAAGGTCTTGTGTTTATTACTGTTCGTCCAAACAACATTGCACCTCTTGAAAAAGATGCAAGCCGAACAGGAAATGTGGATTCTCTTTCTGTGGAAATTACAAACTTGCGCACAATCGTGAAAGAAGTAATCCGCAACGCAACAACAGGCGTTGACTTGACGGAAGCAAAAGTCATCGTTTCAGGCGGACGCGGTGTGAAATCTGCTGAAGGATTCAAACCGTTGAAAGAGCTTGCCGACTTATTAGGCGGTGCTGTAGGTGCTTCCCGCGGTGCTTGTGACGCAGGATACTGCGATTATGCAATGCAAATCGGACAAACAGGTAAAGTGGTAACTCCTGATTTATATATTGCGTGCGGTATTTCTGGAGCAATCCAGCACTTGGCAGGTATGTCCAACTCCAAAGTGATTGTTGCCATTAACAAAGATCCAGAAGCAAACATCTTCAAAGTTGCGGATTATGGAATTGTCGGCGACTTATTTGAAGTAGTTCCACTATTAATTGAAGAAGTAAAAGCGTTAAAAGTAAATTCATAATCTAGGAAAATAAACACTTGCATGATGCCACATCTCAATTATTTGAGATGTGGTTGTTTTATGGTGTATCATATATTCCATGAATAAGAACGGTTTAAAATAATTGAATTTTGCTCAACCGTTACAAGAACTTGAAACTCTTTACTACACTTTGAATTTTTGACATGCTATACTACTAAAAGATGTTACATTAAGGAGGAATTTATATGGCAATTGTACATGCTACTGATCAAAATTTTGCACAAGAAATCTCATCAGGATTAGTATTGGTAGACTTCTGGGCAGCTTGGTGCGGACCTTGTAAAATGATTGCTCCAGTATTAGAAGAACTTGATGCAGAAATGGGTTCAGAAGTAAAAATTGTGAAAGTGGATGTTGATAATAACCCAGCAACTGCTGCAGAATATCAAATTATGTCCATTCCATCTTTATTATTATTTAAAGACGGTCAATTAGTAGCAAAAACGGTTGGGTTCCAACCAAAAGAATCTTTAGTTGAATTCATTAACAACAATAAATAATTTTTGGATGAGGTTGGGACAACTCTAAAAAAACATCATTTTCTCCAAAGAGAAAATGATGTTTTTTTGATATGTTATAAAAAATTGATTTCCGTTCCGGGGAACGCTTTCCGCGGACCCGAATCGAGCCTCCTCTGAATCATTCCTTCACTCCTCGTGGTCTCGAGAGGGCTCGTCGCAGGAAAGCTTTGCATTGCGACTAAGCGTGCGCGACAGAAATTTGCCCCGTCACTCCAATCAATTTTTAGTAATATCAATTTTTTATCAAAACACTTTCAGCTGCCCCTATAATTTTTTATTTATGTCCCAGTCCTTTTTTTGCTTTGAAATAAATGCTGAGGGAGAAAACTCCTCGCTTTTTATTAGCATCTATTCATATAATATACTTATAATAAGTAGGCTGATATATTGCAAGGTGATATTTTATGAATCAAACAATTCAAAATAAATTAGCTCTTTTGCCGGAATTGCCGGGATGCTATTTAATGAAAGACAGGCAAGGAACAGTCATTTATGTAGGGAAAGCAAAAGTATTGAAAAATAGAGTGCGCTCTTATTTTACCGGTTCCCATGACGGCAAAACGCAGCTTCTAGTAAGTGAAATTGAGGATTTTGAATATATTGTTACTTCCAGCGATTTGGAAGCGTTAATTTTAGAATTGAATTTAATTAAACAATATGACCCGAAATACAATGTGATGCTGAAGGATGATAAAAGTTATCCTTATATAAAAATTACAAACGAAAAATATCCCCGCATTTTGACGACAAGAAAAGTAAAAAAAGATAAAGCCAAATATTTTGGACCATACCCAAATGTTTCCGCAGCGAATGAAACTAAGAAACTGTTAAACCGAATTTACCCATTAAGAAAATGCAACCGTCTGCCTGACCGCGTGTGTTTATATTATCACTTAGGCCAATGTTTGGCTCCATGTGTCAAAGAAATAGACCCGAAAATCTATGAAGACATGACTAATGAAATCGTGAAATTTTTAAATGGCGGACATGAAGAAGTGAAAAAAGAATTGGAGAAAAAGATGTTGGACGCCGCGGAAAAACTTGAATTTGAGAGGGCGAAGGAATATCGCGATCAAATTCAAAATATCGAAACGGTGATGGAAAAGCAGAAAATCGTTTCAGGAGATTTTACGAATCGAGACGTCTTTGGCTATGCTGTGGAAAAAGGATGGTTGTGCGTTCAAGTCTTTTTCGTCCGGCAAGGAAAATTAATCGAAAGAGATGTGTCCATTTTCCCGATTTACCGTGATCCGGAAGAAGAATTTTTAACATTTGTCGGCAGATTTTATGATTCGGGACATATTAAGCCAAAAGAAATTTTAATTCCAGATAACGTCGATAAAACTATTTTAGAAAAACTTTTAAATATAAAAGTGCTCGTGCCAAAGCGGGGACAAAAGAAGGAATTGGTTGAACTGGCAAGGAAAAATGCCATGCTTGCCATTCAAGAGAAATTTCAATTAATTGAGCGACAGGAAGAGCGTACCATTGGTGCTTGCCAACAACTAGGCGAGGCTATGGGCATCTCCACACCTTACCGCATTGAAGCCTTCGACAACAGCCATATGCACGGAGCAGATCCGGTCAGCGCTATGGTTGTATTTATTGATGGAAAGCCGGCCAAAAAGGAATACCGCAAATTTAAATTGAAAGAGGCGGCAAAACACGATGATTACGGCGCTATGCAGGAAGTCATCCGAAGACGCTACATCCGCGTTTTAAAGGAGAATTTGCCTCTCCCAGACTTAATTATCGTGGACGGTGGAAAAGGGCAAATAGAGGTAGCAAGAGAAGTGCTAGAAGACGAACTGGGGCTGTCAATCCCGATAGCCGGGCTTGCAAAAGATGAAAGACACCGCACTTCAGAGCTTTTATATGGCGAACCACCTGCTCCTGTTCCATTGAAAAAAACGAGTGATGCTTTTTATCTTCTTCAGCGCATTCAAGATGAAGTGCACCGCTTTGCAATCACCTTTTTGCGCCAACAACATCAAACTCATTCCCTCCGATCGGCCCTTGATGAAATTGAAGGAGTTGGCCCTAAGCGGAAGAAACAGTTATTAAAACATTTTGGCTCCATCAAAAAAATCAAAGAGGCAACGGTGGAGGAATTAATGGAAGCCAAAATGCCGAAAGCGGTGGCGGAAACCATCTATCATTATTTCCATGAAGACTCATTGTCAAAGGAATAACTGTATGATATTGTAAATTTAAAAAGTGAAAATCTTCTGAAAGTGGTGCGAGATTCTAAGTACCCGGCTGTTGAGTGAACTTTCAATAGGCTAGGGAACGGAAAGCTTGCCGAGTTGGTTCCAATGCATTTTGAAAATATTAGTCAATTAAAATCTTTATGATTTCGGGGGCTATCTCAAAAAAATGGAGAATGAGGCAGCTTTTCACCACCCTGTGAAGAGTTGCTTTTTTCTTTCGTCATAAACTACGAAACTTCATTTGTTTTGTGAATTAAGGGGAGTGTAGCGATGATCAATGTGGTAGTGAAATTGAGTGAAAAAAATTTATCTACGCCTGAACAAATTGGCGAAACGGCAAAAAGGTTGATTGAAGAAAAGAAATTTGGGCGCAATGTCGTAGCGGTCGTTCCATCAACGGAATTAATCAATGGAAGTTTAAATAAAATTGCTTATACCTTATCCGATAGACCAACTGAAAGAGAATTGGATGCAATCCATTCAACCAATGCGCAAATTGCGAGCAGCCTGCTGGTCATTGCCATTCAGAAGAGAGGATTTAAAGCTCTTTCTCTGACAGGTTGGCAATTAGGAATTAAAAGCACTCGCAAAACGGGCGGGAATGCGCGCATTGAAGATGTGAATGGAGATGTCATTATTGAAAGGTTTAAAAAAGGGGAAATTGTCGTTGTAGCCGGTGGACAAGGGATTGATGAAGAAAATAACATCACTTTGCTTGGAGAAGGCGGAGTAGATACGACAGCGGTGGCGATTGCAAAAAGTATTGGAGCAGACCGGGTGGAAATTTATACGGAGCTTGACGGAGTTTATACAGGGAATCCGACTGAGATTAAGCGAGCCCGTAAATTGAAAGAGATCACCTATGACGAAATGCTTGAGTTGTCTTATTTAGGTTCAAATATTGTTCATCCGAGAGCGGTGGAATTAGCAAAAAAATTCGAAATTCCTATCATCGTTCGATCGAGTACAAGAAATGTTCGAGGCACATTCATTAAGGGAGAGATTGAAATGGAGAAAAATTTAATTGTTCGAGGCGTTGCATATGAAACTGATATTATCCGTTTTACAGTCGGCTATGAATCGCTTGAAAAATCTTCCCTCGCGAACTTATTCAATACGCTCGCAAAGCATCATGTGAATGTCGATATTATTGTACAGTCCGTGATGAGTGAAGTAAAACCAACCATCTCATTTTCCATTGCAAAAGAAGATTTGGCCAATGCGGTGAAAGTGCTAGAAGATCACAAAAAAGAACTCGGTTTCCAATTTGCGGACTTTGAAGTCGGCTTGGCAAAAGTGTCCATTGTCGGCTCTGGAATGGTATCCAATCCTGGGGTAGCTGCAAGAATGTTTGCCCGTTTATATCAAGAAAACATCCCTGTGAAAATGGTATCCACTTCCGAAATTAAAGTTTCCGTTGTCGTACCTCAAGATGATATGATTCATGCCGCCAATGCATTGCACGATGAATTCGGTCTTCTAGAAGAATTGATATGAAAAAAAGGGGCGATTTTGCCCCTTAAGCCTTCACCTTTTCTTTTAAATCCATTTTTACGGTAAATACAACTTGTTCTTGATGTTCTTTTTTTTCTTCATAGCATTCAGCTAAAAAGCCGTTGATGCTTTGAATTTGTTCGGCTATGAAGCCAGCTTCTAATCGGAAATTCCGCTCTTTAATTTTTAATAGTTGTGGATCATTCGTTAAATGAAAAATGAATCCATCTTTCGTTTCTTTTTCAAGGGTGAGATCACCCCAACCTGCATCTTGGAAAAACGATATGATTAATGGAATGTCGGTGCATGGAAATTTGCGCGCCAAATCTTTTCCTGCCCAATAAAGGATATCTTTTTCATGCTTGCCTAAAATAGAAGGCAATAAATAATCTCTGATTAGTTCGTAGCCAAATAGAGGAAATGAAACTTGTGTGGTTGACATAAACAAAAAACCTCTTTCTAAAAATTTCATTTTCATGAGCATGTAGAAATATAAAAAATTAGAGAAAAATGTTAATTGAAAGAAAAAAAGTTAATTTTATAGAAAATTTTAAAAAATATTTACTTCAATAATTCTTTACAACGAACCTTGACGGTATTAGTTCATGGGGGTACAATGAATTTGTCATAATATTGTACCATTATGAGTTCCACAGTCAATGCATAAAGCGTTTACAATTTGTGACGACTTATTGACTACTCAATTTTTATCATTATTAAGGGGGTATCAGTCTTGGCAAAAAATGAATTTTACTGGCGCCGACTACATTCATTACTTGGTGTTATACCTGTAGGGCTCTTCTTAATTTTCCACTTATTAGCAAACTTTACAGCAACAAGAGGAGAAGAAGCTTACAACAATTTTGTAGCAGGAATGGACAAAATTCCTTTGCTAATCGTAATTGAATGGATTGTGATCTACATTCCAATCTTATTCCATGGTTTATATGGAATCTACATTGCCTTTACAGCAACACCAAACAACAAGCGCTTCAGTACATTCCGTAACTGGATGTTCTTATTGCAACGAATTACTGGCGTGTTCCTAGTAATCTTCATTGCTTGGCACATTTTCCAAACACGCATCCAAAAAGCTTTAGGTGCAGAAGTAAACTTCAATATGATGGAAGAAATCGTTGCAAATCCTTGGATGTTAGGATTCTACATTGTGGGTATCCTTGCAGCTACATTGCACTTATCTAATGGTTTATGGGCATTCTGTGTAAGCTGGGGTATTACACAATCTCCACACTCACAAAAAGTGTTCACTTGGCTTTCAATGATTTTCTTTGTAATCATCAGCATCATTGGTATATCTGCAATTCTAGCATTCGCTTAATCAATAAATAGAACATCCAATCAGAAAGAGGAGTGAAAAGAATCATGGCTAAAAAGAAATTAATCGTTGTTGGTGGCGGCTTAGCTGGGCTAATGGCAACGATGAAAGCAGCCGAAATGGGTACTGAAGTAGAATTATTCTCATTAGTTCCTGTTAAGCGTTCACACTCAGTATGTGCGCAAGGTGGAATTAATGGTGCAGTAAATACAAAAGGTGAAGGGGATTCTCCATGGATCCACTTTGACGATACAATCTACGGTGGGGACTTCTTAGCAAACCAGCCACCAGTTAAAGCGATGTGTGAAGCAGCACCTGGCATCATTCACATGTTCGACCGTATGGGAGTTATGTTCAACCGTACTCCAGAAGGTTTACTTGACTTCCGTCGTTTCGGTGGTACATTGCATCACCGTACTGCATTCGCAGGTGCGACAACTGGGCAACAATTGCTATATGCTCTAGATGAACAAGTTCGTCGCTATGAAGTAGAAGGTTTAGTAACAAAATACGAACACTGGGAATTCCTTGGCGTTGTTCTTGACGATGAAGGAATTTGCCGTGGTATCGTAGCGCAAGATTTAAAAACTTCTGAAATCAAAGCATTCCGCTCTGATGCCGTTGTAATGGCAACAGGTGGTCCTGGTATCATTTTCGGTAAATCAACAAACTCTGTTATCAACACTGGTTCTGCAGCATCAATCGTATATCAACAAGGTGCTTCTTATGCGAACGGTGAGTTCATCCAAATTCACCCAACTGCCATCCCTGGCGATGACAAAAACCGCTTAATGAGTGAATCTGCTCGCGGTGAAGGTGGACGTATTTGGACTTATAAAGATGGTAAACCTTGGTATTTCCTAGAAGAAAAATATCCTAAATACGGTAACTTGGTACCTCGTGATATCGCGACACGCGAAATTTTCGATGTGTGCGTAAACCAAAAATTAGGTATCAACGGTGAAAACATCGTATATCTAGATTTATCTCATAAAGATCCACATGAACTTGACGTTAAACTTGGTGGTATCATCGAAATTTATGAAAAATTCGTTGGTGATGATCCACGTAAAGTGCCAATGAAAATCTTCCCAGCAGTTCACTACTCAATGGGTGGATTATGGGTAGACTACGATCAAATGACTGAAATTCCTGGTCTATTCGCTGCTGGTGAATGTGACTATTCACAACACGGTGCAAACCGTTTAGGTGCTAACTCATTGCTTTCTGCGATTTACGGCGGTATGGTTGCTGGACCTAACGCAGTTAAATACATGGAAGGCTTAAGAAGACATGCAGAGGATTTACCACAATCTTTATATGATCAATATGTAAAACAAGAACAACAAAAATGGGATAACATCCTAAAAATGGACAAAGGTAATGAAAACGCATACTTGCTTCATAAAGAACTAGGTGAAATGATGACAGACAACGTAACAGTTGTGCGTTACAACGATCGATTACAAAAAACTCTTGACACACTTGGCGACATGCTTGAGCGTTGGGAAAATATCAACATCCACGACACTCAAAAATGGAGCAACCAAGGTGCACACTTTACTCGTCAGTTGAAAAATATGCTTTATCTTGCACGTGTAATTACAAAAGGAGCATTATTGCGTAACGAATCACGCGGAGCGCACTATAAACCAGAGTTCCCAGAACGTGACGATGAAAACTTCTTAAAAACAACAATGGCGAAATTTGATCCATCTACTGGAGAGCCAATTATTACTTATCAAGAAGTGGACGTATCATTAATTCCACCTCGTAAACGTGACTACTCTTCGAAAGGGGATAATTAATCATGAGTACACAACAAGTGGAAAGTGGAAAAAAAGTAAGATTTAAAATTTTACGTCAAGATAATCCAAATGGTGCAAGCCGCTGGGAAGAGTTTGAAGTACCATATCGCCCGGGTATGAACGTGATTTCGGCATTAATGTACATTCGTCAACATCCAGTAACTGCGGATGGAAAAGCTACAACACCAGTTACTTGGGATATGAACTGCCTCGAAGAAGTTTGTGGTGCATGTTCGATGGTGATTAATGGTCGTCCACGTCAATCTTGTTCTGCGTTGGTCGATCAACTTGAACAACCAATTCGCCTAGAACCAATGAAAACTTTCCCAGTTGTGCGCGACTTACAAGTTGACCGCAGCCGCATGTTCAATGCGTTGAAAAAAGTTAAAGCATGGATTCCAATCGACGGAAGCTATGATTTAGGTGAAGGTCCACGCATGCCTGAACGCAAACGTCAATGGGCATACGAATTGTCAAAATGTATGACTTGCGGTGTGTGCTTCGAAGCTTGTCCTAACGTATCAGAGAAATCTAACTTCATCGGACCAGCACCACTTTCTCAAGTACGTTTATTCAACACTCACCCAACAGGTGCAATGAATAAAGACGAACGTTTAGATGCCATTATGGGCGAAGGTGGACTTGCAAACTGCGGTAACTCTCAAAACTGTGTTGCAGCTTGTCCAAAAGGAATTCCTTTGACAACATCTATTGCTTCTTTAAACAGAGCAACAACTGTTCATATGTTCCGTAAATTCTTCGGTTCAGACCATATGGTAGACTAACATAAAGAAAGGCAGCCTAATCGATTTTTCGATTAGGCTGTTTTTTATTGAAACATTATAACCAAATGTTCACTTTTGCATAGTATAGTAAGTGTTTCTATAAAGAACCATTCTTTCGTCTTTTCATTTCCTTCAACAAAGTTCGACATTTTCATGCATTTAAGTGAAGAAATAACTATTGTATAATTATAATTGTTATATCAATAAAATAAGGGGATGGAAAAATGAAAGAAACTTATATTGAAGATTTAAAGCAATGGGAGAAAGAATTTAAATTTTACACAGAAGAAATTGTTCGCTTTGGTGATGTTGATATGTATGGCCATTTGAATAATGTGGTGCCTTTTTCTTACTTTGAACATGCACGCATTGAATATTTTAAATGGCTAAATGTAAAAAGCAATTGGGGATCGCCTGATGAAAAATATATTCCAGTCGCAGCGGATTTGCAATGCGATTATTTAAAGCAAGTGTATTACGGCGAAAAATTGCGAATTTATGTAAAGACAGCTCGCGTTGGAAATTCATCCATAGATATCCATTATATGGTCAAAAATGAAAAAGATGAAATTGTTTTGACAGGCAGAGGGGCTTTAGTGCAAATCAATAAAGAAACTGGAAGACCTGCTTCATGGACGGAAGAACAAAAAACAATATTATTCGGGAAATCGTGAAAATGCCCTCACCGCATTCCCCCTCCTAACATACCTTACATAGAGAGGAGATAGGAGGGTGTTGCCTTATGAGTAGCCCGCAGCATCGTTCGCTACTAACGAAAAGGGAGCGGGAAATATTTCAATTATTAATTTTAGATTATTCGACGAAAGAAATTTCCCAAAAATTGGGCATCAGTGAAAAAACGGTGAGAAATCATATCTCGAACACCATTCAAAAGCTGGGAGTTTCCAGCAGATCACAGGCACTGATTGAACTACTAAGGCTGGATGAATTATCATTGCATTGAGAATATTCTGTTGATGTAGAATTTTTATTCATTAATTGGTTTTCATACAACGCTAAACATGAAAATACTCAATGTTTAACAACAATAGGATTCCGGCAAATTAGCATTGATGATGGCGGCATTCAGTTGAAAAAATTGTCTCTGCCTATTTCTTTGTATATAATAAAGAATCGTTGAGCTTAGTAATGAAATAAGTCAAAATAGAATAGATAAAATATTATAACAAATGAAATAGGATAGAGGCGGTAATAAGTGAATGCCCCAATAGGCGTTTTAGATTCAGGAGTTGGCGGCTTAACAGTTGCAAAGCAAATTATGAAAGCTTTACCGAATGAAGTAATTTATTATATTGGTGATACAGCAAGGTGCCCCTATGGCCCACGAAAAAAGGATGAGGTGCTTACCTTTACCTTGCAGCTAGCAAAAGCCTTAGAAAAAAAACATATAAAAATGCTAGTCATCGCTTGTAATACGGCAACAGCTGTTGCATTAGATGCATTAAGGAAAGAACTTTCAATCCCGGTTGTGGGCGTCATCAATGCAGGAGCCCGAGCAGCAGTAAAAAAAACAAGACGCAATGAAATTGTTGTACTTGCAACAGAAGGAACCATCAAAAGCGGTGCATATGAACGTGCCCTTCTTTCGCTAAACACAAAGGCAAAAATCATTCCTCTTGCCTGTCCGACATTCGTGCCGCTTGTAGAAAGCGGTGAATATGAAGGGCAATTTGCCTATGAGCTTGTAGCAAATGGTCTTAAGCCGCTTCAAAATAAAAGTTTTGATACAGTCATTTTAGGTTGTACTCACTATCCAATGATTCAACATCATATCGAAAAAGTAGTAGGACCAAATATAACAGTTTTATCATCAGCCGAAGAAACAGCAAAAGAGGTAAAAGAACGATTAATGTATGAAAATTTACTTCGAACAGAAAAAAATAAACCGCATCACATTTTTTATGTGACCGGCTCAGTGCCGATATTCCGTTCAATTGCTGAAAACTGGCTAGAAATGGAACATTTGGATATAAGGAAAATCCATTTAAAATAAATGTTTACATCTTAAAAATCTCATGCAATTCGGTACATGATGGCGCTTGTTCATTGGGTGGTACCGAATTGCATGAGAAATACAGAAAGCTCGAAAGGTACTTTTCGAGCTTTTTTACTTGTAGAAAAATGCTACAAGCTATAAAAGAGTGTATGCCTACAAATTATTAAAAATGTGCAATGACTTTTTTCTAAAGGAAAAGTATGCTAATATATGGGCGATTATTTTTAGGAGGAAAGTACATGAGAGTAGATGGAAGAGAAGTAAATCAATTAAGACCTGTAACAATCGAAACAAATTATTTAATGCATCCAGAAGGTTCTGTGTTAATACAAGTAGGAAATACGAAAGTGATTTGCACCGCAACATTGGAAGATAAGGTGCCAAGCTTCCTTCGCGGCCAAGGCAAAGGATGGATTACGGCGGAATACTCCATGCTGCCAAGGGCGACGCAAGAACGAACAGTCCGCGAAGCATCCCGCGGCAAAATCAGCGGCCGGACGATGGAAATTCAGCGTTTGATTGGACGAGCTTTAAGAGCGGTTGTGGATTTGGAAGCATTAGGTGAAAAAACAATTTGGATTGATTGTGATGTCATTCAGGCAGATGGCGGTACACGTACTGCTTCTATTACAGGTGCTTTCGTCGCTTTAACGCAAGCTCTTGCAAAACTCCATAAAGAATCACCTTTTGAAAAATTTCCGGTAACCGATTTTCTAGCGGCAACAAGTGTAGGTTTCATTGAAACGATTGGGCCTGTGTTGGATTTAAACTTTGCGGAAGATTTTGAAGCAATGGTGGATATGAACCTAGTGATGACAGGAAACGGCCGATTTGTGGAAATTCAAGGCACTGGAGAAGAAGCAACCTTTTCCCGAGATGAATTAAATACATTGCTTGATTTAGGGGAAAAAGGAATTCTGGAATTAATCGAAATCCAAAAATCAGTGCTTGGCGAAGATGCAAAGCTCATTCAAAACTAAAGGGGACTGAAACATGAAACAAGTCGTCATTGCAACAAAAAATAAAGGAAAAGCAAAAGATTTTAAAGCCATTTTCAAACCATTGGGCTATGAAGTTGTAACGATGCTAGATATTGCAAACGATGTGGAGATAGAAGAAACGGGAAGGACCTTTGAAGAAAACGCTGTAATTAAAGCAGAAACGCTCTCAAAAGCCCTTGGAAAATTGGTGATAGCTGATGATAGCGGCCTTGAAGTCGACGCCCTTGGAGGCGAACCTGGGGTCTATTCTGCCCGTTATGCGGGAGATCATGATGATGAAGCAAATATTCAAAAGGTGCTCGAAAAATTGAAAGGTGTGCCCGATCAAAAGCGCACGGCCCGCTTTGTTTGCGCCATCGCGATTAGCGGCCCAAATATTGAATCCCAAACTTTCCTAGGCACTTGCGAAGGGAAAATTTTAAATGAAAAACGGGGTACAAATGGTTTTGGATACGATCCCATTTTTTATGTACCAGAGCTTGGCAAAACAATGGCGGAACTGACACCGGAAGAAAAAAGAGCCATTTCCCACCGTGGAAATGCCATTCGAAAGCTAACAAAAGAATTGCCAAATGTATTGAAGTGAGAAAAGGACAGTTTGGAAATTTCTATAAAAATTTGAAATTTCCATAAGTATTAATTATATTATTAAGGAATGCTTGTAAAAATGGAGGAAATGAAATGATACCAAACTGTCCAAAATGCAATTCCGAATATACGTATGAAGACGGCAATTTATTCATTTGTCCAGTATGCGCCTATGAATGGACTGATGATGAACAGGCTGAAGAAAATGGATTGGTTGTAAAGGATGCATTCGGCAATATACTGCAGGATGGCGATACAATCACAATTATCAAAGATTTGAAAGTAAAAGGAAGCTCTTCCACTTTAAAAATTGGTACAAAGGTGAAAAACATTCGATTAGTGGAAGGGGATCATAATATTGAATGTAAAATTGACGGTTTCGGCGGGATGAAGTTGAAATCGGAATTTGTGAAAAAAGCGTAAGAAGAGGGGCTTAAGCAGCCTCTTTTTATTTTTTTGGTAAAACAGGATTTACTAACTCATTAAGGCGTCCAAAATTATTAAATGACCTTTTACATTTTTTGAAATATTTATTAATATTTTATTTAGGAATATGTTTTTTTAAAGAAAAGGGTGAAGCCAATGAAGTTATTAGTTATGAGTGATACCCATGGAGATGCAGAAATCATTCAAACGGTAAAAAATCGCCATCCAGAAGTGGATGTTGTGATACACTGTGGAGATAGTGAATTGGATTATAAGCATCCATATTTCGAAGGAGTAAAACGAGTTCGTGGGAATTGCGATCGAGATAAACGATTTCCAGAAGAAGAACTTTTTGAAGTGGAAGGGAAAAAGATTTATGTAACCCATGGCCATTTGTATAATGTAAAATCGACAACGATGAATTTATTTTATCGAGCCAAAGAAGTGGAAGCGGATGCAGTCTTTTTCGGCCATTCTCACGTGCTAGGCGCAGAACTTGTCGAGAACACCATGTTTGTAAACCCTGGCAGCTTATTAAAGCCTCGGGGATTAGATAAAAAAAGCTACGCAGTGATTGAGTTTAAGGACAATTTATGGAAATTCACTGCTTATACAGACAATGGAGAAGAAATTGCTCAAAAAGAGTTTCGTTTGGAATAGTTTTAGAAGAATGTAGTGTGAAAAATCATCGAAAAAAATTAAAAAAATCCATTGACATTTTTACACTACGCTAATATAATAAATATTGTCCTTTGGGAAAACAAAATGTCTCAGTAGCTCAGCTGGATAGAGCAACGGCCTTCTAAGCCGTCGGTCGGGGGTTCGAATCCCTCCTGGGACGCTAAAAAAGTGGGTTAATCCCAATCGTATCAAGCACTCTCAATCATGAGTACATTTTACAGGAATCGGTCATTTGACTGATTCATGTGAAATGATTTATGGTTGGGGGTGCTTTTTTATTTATCATGACAAAAAGAAAAGGAATATTTGATGTTAAAATTGATAATCCGTTAATACCTAAACTCAATCAAAAGGTGAAAGAAGAAAAACGAGATGGAATCAAAATCGAAACAGCGTTAAAAACTGTCATTCGTCAACTTAAAGCAGGTGGATGTCATTTACGATTATGAATTGATTGTCAATTACTTTATTCGAGATACGGGTGTAAACGATAAAATAAAATCAACAGATTGCGCTCATTTGGATTGAACACGTTTTCACTATCCAATACACTTCTAATAAACTAGTTTATTAAGTGTATATTTAAAAATGATATACTAACTCGCGTAATTCTTTTACAGATGCAGACCGATCTTCAGCGGTTTCAGTCAGTTAAGCAACGACTGCTAATTATTCTTCCGTTTCTTTTGAGATTGTATCTACATGAGGCTGGTGGGACAAATCTAAAAAAACATCACTTTCTCCAAAGAGAAAATGATGTTTTTTTGATATGTTATTAAAAATTGATTTCCGTTCCGGGGACGCTTTCTGCGGGCCCGGCTCGAGCCTCCTCTGATTCATTCCTTCGCTCCTCGTGGTATCGAGAGGGCTCGTCGCAGGAAAGCTTTGCTTTGCGACTAAGGGTGCGTGACAGGAACTCGCACCGTCACTCCAATCCATTTTTCGTTCGTTCAATTGTTTATCAAAACTCTTTCAGCTACCCCAATAATTTTTGGTTGATGTCCCAGCCTCTTCTGAATTTTGATTTGACGACTATTATTTTTCTAATAAAGCGATGAATTCCCTCATAAGTCCTGGCAAATCTGGCCAAGCATGTCCGCTGACAAGGTTTTGATCTACGTGAAGGTTTTGATCGATATATGTGCCGCCAGCTGCTTTCACTTCTGGTTTGCAGGCGATATATGCTGTTAACTCGCGGCCTTTAATAACATCTGGAATTGTGGCAAAAATTTGTGCAGCATGGCAAACGGCCGCAATGGGTTTTCCTGCTTCAAAAAAGTGTTTAACAATTGATGGAACATATTCATTTAATCGGATGTACTCTGGCGCGCGGCCGCCTGGGATAATGAGGCCATCATATTCTTCAGGTTTAATATTTTCGAAAGCTTCATGCGCCTGTAAGCCATATGCTGGGCGTTCAATATACGTGTCGACACCATCGACAAAATCATGCACCACTGTTTGCAATTTTTTAGCAGATGGTGCAGCAATTGTTACATCATACCCAGCTTCTAAACAACGATAATATGGATAATACACCTCAAGCGCTTCTACTGCATCACCGGCAAGAATTAAAACTTTTTTCCCCATTAAAAATCCCTCCTCAAGAATGTGATATATATTTAATTCCCTAAAAAACCAAATAATCCTCTTTTTTCTTGAGTAGAGATAGTCCATTTCGATATAATTTCTTGTAATTTAAAATAGAATTTAATATGTCGTTTATGGCTCAATTGTTTTTCACCCAATGAAAAATATTCGTTTTTTAAGAAGAAGCCATTTTGAAATTCGGCAAAATATTTATAGGGTTCAATGAGTTTTTGAAGAAATAATGAGTAGTGAAAATAGTCTGATATTCATTTAGAAGATTTAGAAATCATTGTATGATTTTCGAAAAACTACGAATACTTTATGCTGAAGGAGGTTGCACATATGTTCAAAAAAATCATCATTACAAGTGCTGCTCTCATGTTGTTGACTGCGTGCTTAAACGATGAATCAAAGGATAATAATGATGCAAACAATCAAGTTAGTACAAAGACGGAAGTTAACACGACAAATGAATCGGCAGTAAATGCAAATGTAGATATTACGAATCCAACGGTATCAATGAAAGAAGCAGTTGATACATTTTTAGAAGCTTATCCAGATGCAAATATTGAATCCATTGATTTAGATTCCGGTTTTGGTGGTCTTCATTATAAAATTGACGGCTTTGATTCAGCAAATGAATATGAAGCGGTAATTGATGCGGAGACTAAAGAAATGAAGGTAAATGAAGTCGAAGCCAACCGGGATCGCGAGGAAGCATTGGATTTTTCAAATATCATTGAGCCGAATGAAGCCATCGAAAAAGCTTCTGCTAAAGATGAAGTGAACGGCTTTACTCCAACAGGCTGGTCTCTTGAAGTGGAAAATGGAAAGTCGCAATATTCAATTGAATACAAAAAGAATGCCGATGAAATCGAAATCAAAGTGGATGCAACAACAGGTGAAATTTTAAAAGTGGAAATGAATGACTAATTAGGTAGGAACCTATCAAAATTATTATATTAATGAGGCTGGGACAAATCTAAAAAAACATCATTTTCTCCAAGGAGAAAATGATGTTTTTTTGATATGTTATTAAAATTGATTTCCGTTCCGGGGACGCTTTCCGCAGGCCCTCCTCTGAGTCATTGCTTCGCTCCTCGTGGTCTCGAGAGGGCTCGTCGCAGGAAAGCTTTGAATTTACTTCCTTGAGCTTGCTCCGCTTTGTGACTAAGCGTGCGCGACAGAAATTTGCCCCGTCACTTCAATCAATTTTTCGTTATATCAATTGTTTATCAAAACTCTTTCAACTGCCCCTTTCATTTTTTGTTTATGTCCCAGCCTCTGGCAAGTTGAATGAAATGCACGTTTGTAAAGGGTGAAGCTCATTTCCTCCGTTTTTATTATCCATTAAATGCTGATTTTCTATAATAGTGGTATAAGCTTTTTCACCAAAGTTGTACAAACTAAGACAACGGAGGTGAAAAGGATGAAAAGGAAACATAAAATGAACTTTAACAAAGGAAGCCAAAAATTAAATCGAAGAAAAAGAGCGGAAGAGTTGGCGAGAGAATTTGACCATCATGTAGCCAACATTCGAAACCGGAAAACAAATGACAAATCGTAATTAGCAGTTTCAATGAACCCCCAATTGGAATGAAAAAATTCCTGATTGGGGGTGGACTTTCTATTATTCCTTTTTGCAAAGAAATTTAGAGTAATCCATAATTTGCTGATTGAATGAATATAATCAATTTTTTTTATACCAGAATAATGAAGGATTTCGTTAGAATAAAATCGAATATTAATAATATGGACGCAAATATAAAGAAGCCGATGTGCCAGAAACTGAATTGTCATAAACTTCTAAAAAAACGAAACTATTTTACTATTTATTATAAAAAATTCTAATATTGCAAAATTCGCTTAGTAAGCCCAAAGTATGAAATGATTATGACGCAAAAATCTTCATTTTTGCTTTCCGTATTTTAAAAATTTAAAATATAGTGGATAATTTAATTAATAGCGTAAAGAATATTTCTTAAGCAGCCCCATTACGATAGTATTAACGATTTCTATAACGACAATGTTTTCAATTTATCGATTTAGTTTTGAAAAAATTCGTATTCGCCATTTTGTCTTACATAATTGTCCTCAAATTCATACATTAATACTTCGTAATGATGGATTGCTGAAAGAAGTATTCTTTACCTATGTAAAGTAATATAAGTAAAAAAGAGGTTGGGACAAATCTAAAAAAACATCATTTTCTCCAAAGAGAAAATGATGTTTTTTTGATATGTTATTAAAAATTGATTTCCGTTCCGGGGACGCTTTCCGCAGGCCCTCCTCTGATTCATTCCTTCGCTCCTCGTGGTCTCGAGAGGGCTCGTCGCAGGAAAGCTTTGCTTTATGACTAAGCGTGCGCGACAGGAACTCGCCCTGTCACTCCAATCAATTTTTTACAAACAGCGAGTAAATCGTTGAACCCTTGGAATACTAATGATGAACAGTATAGAGGAAAAAACAAATGTATCGAGAATATTATAAATATTTACCACCTTTGCGGTTCGTGAGCAAGTGTATGAAAGGGGGTTGGCAAGTGAAAAGAAAGGTCATTGGATTAATTGTCACTTTGCTGCTTTTTCTTATCTTTTTTTGCGCAGGGTTTATATATTTAATGGTTCATCCGTCTATGGAAATTCGTACCGAAATAAAGCCGATTGATGATGAAACTTACCAATCTCTCGGAGCATTGGAATATGTAGAACATCCGGAACAACAAAATTTCCGCAATTTGCTTTTTACATTTAAATTTAAATATTCGAATGCTGAGAATATACGAACAGAAATGCCGAAATCATTTAAAGAGTTATTGACTTCCGATGTGTACTGGGTGGGGGAAGATACAGAATATGATGATATCGACCACAATGAATATATCGTGAAGCAAGATATTGTTCTTTATATGGGGGAAGTGTCTGAAGATGAACTGGTTGATTTGTTAAATGATGGGGTATTTACTGTGACATGGGAAGAAGATGGCAAGGAGATGCGGGACGAATTTAATATTGGGGAAACGGTCTTATTTATAGATTGACATGATTTTGGCATTTAGATTTCACAGAGTTTTAACTTTCCATTCAACAATTTGATTAGAAGGTAGGATAAACTGAAAGTGGTATGCCGCATAGAATGATGATTTCAAAGGGATGATTGCATTGAAAAAGTTACTGTCAGTTGTGTTGTTATTGGTGCTTTTTATAGGAGGATTTTTTATTTATTTAAAAGCAGCTCCTCCATTGGTAACCGGAACGATTGAAAAAAGTGAAGACAATCGTTCGGTAGTGATTGAAATAGGAAATAAAGGATTGAAAGATTTAAAAGTGACGAGTGTGAGAATTAATAATAATGCAAATCCAAAAGATGTGAAAATCCAAGTAAGCAACCAACAGAAAGATTTAGCTGCTTTGACGGAGGGTAGGGGAGAAGCAGAAAATTTAGAAGGTATTGAAAATATTTCCATTTCAAAAGGAACAAATCCTGAAGAAAAGGGAACGGGTTATCGTCTTATTGTAAGCTATGATGAAGGGATTCATAATGTACATATAAAGTATCGCTATTTCGGAATTTTGTTTAACGATACTGTGGAGATTGAATAAAAACAAGGTCGTCTGAAGAAAGACGACCTTGTTATTTCCAGTTTTTATTTAAAAATGCTTTCGTCCGCTCATGTTGAGGATGAAGGAAGAATTGTGTCGGTTCATTTTCCTCGATAATTTCTCCGCCATCCATAAAAATAACGCGGTTTGCCACTTCTCTAGCAAAGCCCATTTCATGGGTAACAACAATCATCGTCATATGTTCTTCCGCTAAATCTTTCATCACCTTTAATACTTCTCCCGTTAATTCTGGGTCAAGGGCAGAAGTTGGTTCATCAAAAAGGAGGATTTGCGGATTTAACATAAGGGCACGGGCAATCGCCACCCGCTGTTTTTGTCCCCCTGAAAGATTGCTTGGATAGGCATTTGCTTTATCGGATAGACCAACTTTCCCGAGTAAATCCATGCATCTTTTTTCAATGTCGACCATCGACTCGGTTTTCCGAAGTTTTGGTGCTAGCACTAAATTTTCCTTCACAGTTAAATGCGGGAATAAATTAAAATGTTGAAACACCATTCCCATTTTACCAGTAATATTACGGATATCGTCTTGTTTAGGATAATGGCCGTTTTTGGCTAAATATGCTCCGTCGATACAAATACTTCCGTCATCAATTTCCTCTAAATAAATTAAACTTCTAAGCAACGTACTTTTTCCTGAGCCGGATGGTCCAATGATTGCCACCACTTCTTTTCGATCGACTGAAAATGTAATGGATTTTAATATTTCTTGTTTCCCGAAGGATTTCTTTAAATTTTCTACTTCAATCAGCGCCAATTTTTTCACCTCTATTCGTATTTGTATCGACGCTCTAACCATTTAAAGA
This sequence comes from Ureibacillus thermophilus, assembly GCF_004331915.1. NCBI lineage: Bacteria > Bacillati > Bacillota > Bacilli > Caryophanales > Caryophanaceae > Ureibacillus > Ureibacillus thermophilus. The sequence continues at coordinate 2,334,060 of NZ_CP036528.1, read as the reverse complement.
ACACGGTCAATATGAGTGTCATTGCCAAGTAGATTAGCCCTGCAATAAAGTAAGGGGCAATAGTGAATTCACGGTTAACGGCTGTTTGGGCAAAGTGCAATAGTTCAGGCACCGCCACTGCGTAGAGCAAAGCTGTATCTTTAATGAGAGTAATGGATTCATTGGCTACAGCAGGCAGTGCAACGCGAAACATTTGGGGTAAAATGACGCGCGTTGTTGTTTGCCATTTGGTTAAACCGAGCACTTTTGCCGCTTCATATTGTCCTTTATCGATCGAAAGAAGGCCGCCGCGGAAAATTTCAGCAAAATAGGCAGCATAGTTTAAGACAAATCCAATGCAGGCAGCGACGAAGCGATCAAATACTAAATATTCTCCTATCCCTGGAATCATCGGCAATCCAAAGCAGATTAATAAAAGCTGCAAGAGGAGAGGGGTGCCGCGCATAACGGTGATATACAGTTGGGCTAGCCAGGCGAGCAGCTTAAAGCGGCTTCGCACAGCTAGAGTCAGCAAAAATCCTAATGGAATTGAAATGAGTATGGCGATGAAGAAGAGCAAAACGGTCATTTGAGCTCCTTCAAGCATCGGCCAAATAATCCGATTCCAATAATCAAGCATGATGTTTCCTCCCAAAAAATAAGAGTTCCATATCACATGGAAACTCTTATCGAAAATAATGGACGACTTATTTTATCATAAAATTATTTTAAAACTCTATCTTCACCGAACCATTTCTCAGAAATTTCAGCGGCAGTGCCGTCTTCATTCATTTCATCTAAAGCCGCTTGCAATTTTTCAAGCAATGCTTCGTTTCCTTTTTTCACACCTACACCATATTGTTCTGGAGCAAGTTCTTCCTCCAAGATTTTAAATGTATCTGTTTCTTGTGTCATGTAATATTCGATTACAACTTTGTCAATTACGACTGCATCCACACGGCCATTTTTCAAATCTTGCAATGCAAGCACATTATCTTTATATTCGCTTAATTTTACCTCTTTGCTGATTGGATGTTTATTTAATGCATCTAAAGCAGAGGATAATGCTTGAACTCCTACTTGTTTGCCAGCAAGTTCATCGATTTTTGTAATAGGAGAATCTGCTAGTGTTACAAGCACTTGGGCGTTTTCTAAGTATGGTTTTGTGAATAATACTTTTTCTTTACGCTCTTCCGTAATTGTGTAACCGTTCCAAATTAAATCGATCCGTCCACTGGATAATTCGCTTTCTTTTGTAGACCAATCAATTGGCTGGAATTCTACTTCCACGCCCATTTTTTCAGCAGCGGCGCGGGCCATGTCAATATCAAAGCCTACGATTTCGTTATTTTCATCGCGGAATCCCATTGGTGCAAAATGGTCATCAATACCAATGATTAATTTTTCTTTTTCTTTTCCTTCATCTTTTGATTTGCTTGATTCATCATCAGAGGATGAACCGCATGCAGCTAGAACCATGACAACCATTGCTAGTAAGAATAATAGAGTAAATTTGCGCTTCATATCATACTCTCCTCAATATTAGTAATCTAATAATTTAGTAAACTAAAGTGTATTAGCAAAAAATGCAACACGAAATCTTTCGTGTTTTTTATAATACTCAACTTTAGTTTTTCCGAACTCTCCGTCTTCTATAGTAACCGTCATCTTGGACATTGTCTAGACAAAAAATTTGATAAACTAACAAAAAGCTAAGTTAAATTAGATTTTTTTACAAAGAAGTTTTCAAAAACTTGGAGAAAAAAGTACAATAATAAAAAGTTTAATAATTCACGCATAAAATGGTAGAAAGGGATGAAAAGATGATAGAAGCTGTTCGTATCACTACGGAAGAGGAATTACAAAAAGCTTTTGCTATTCGGAAAGAAGTGTTTGTAAAAGAGCAGGGAGTGCCTGAGGAGAACGAGATTGATGAATATGATTCTCTGGATGCCCCATGCAAGCATCTTTTAATTCTTTCTAATCAACAACCAGTTGGAACAGGAAGAATACGATTTATTGATGGGGTTGGCAAATTAGAGCGGATATGTGTATTAAAACCTTATCGCCAGTTGGGCATTGGCAAAGTCATTGTTCAAGAGTTAGAAAAAATTGCAAAAGAAAAAGGGGTTTCCAAAGTAAAATTGCATTCCCAAACCCATGCCAATACTTTTTATGAGCAGCTGGGATATCAGGTTCAATCAGAAGTATTTTATGAAGAAGGAATTCCTCATAATGGAATGGTGAAAAATTTGGATTCATTGACTGAATGATGAATCATTCAGTAAAATATATTTTAACCATTCGGTATACTATTTTTTGGGCTTAAGATTCATTGTGCCATTGCATTCTTACCCTTGAAGGAATGCTTTTTTCTATAATGGTGAATAATGTTTCTGAGGTGAAGAATCATGGCACAATGTCCGCTTTGCAATTCTTTGGTTGAAATAGAAGTCTTTTGTCCGCATTGCAATAAAAAATTGGATGATTCCGGGAAAGTATCCGATTATTTAGATCCATATTGCCACTACAATGATGAGGAAACCGTAAAGATGGGCGATGGATACCCGAATACGGCAACAGATCAAATTTGTCCTCATTTGATGACGTGTTCGGAATGCGGGTATGATGAAGTGCGATTTATTCAAGAAATTGAGTGATGGGGAAATTTTTTCGCAAATTGGGGGTGTCGGAATGTTATTAAAGCAAAGTTTTTATGAAACAAAGCAAGGGGATGTAATTCTTTTTGAAGGGAAAAATGTATTTTCTAAAGTCCATTTAAATGTTTATTCCTTTTATCAAGATGGCGTACTTATTGACTGCGGCGCCCATTCGATGAAAAAGGAGTTTTTGAATTTTTTTAATCGCTTGTCCATTGACCGGGTCGTCATCACCCATGCCCATGAGGATCATGACGGATGTGCGAAATATTTGAACGAAAAAGGTCTGCCAATCTATCTAAATGCAATGTCTATTGAAAAAAGCAAACGAAAAGCGGATTATAAGTTATACCGAAAGTTTTTCTGGGGAATTCGGCCACCTTATGAAGCTATTCCGCACGAAGAAACCTTTGAGTCCCGGAAGTATAAATGGCGCGTCATTGAAACACCGGGCCATGCCCAAGACCACGTGTCCTTTTTAAATGAATCAACAGGGCAGCTCTATTCCGGCGACTTATTTGTAACGCCAAAAACGAAATTGATTTTGCGCGATGAAAGCATCCCGCAAATCATTCAATCAATCGAAAAAGTATTGCAGTTGGATTTTGGTGAGATGTTTTGCTGCCATGCGGGATATATAAAAGATGGAAAAAAGGCATTTCGGCTTAAATTGGATTATTTGCTTGAATTGACGGATAAAGTAAAGCGTTTATCAAAAGAGGGTTTTTCAGCAGATGAAATTCATCAACTATTGTTTCCTAGGAAATATCAATTAGCCACGGTTTCAGGTGGTGAATGGCATTCGAAACATATTATCACATCGATTTTATCCAATTGATCGTAAAATAAGAATCCAAGAAAACTGGAAAAACGGTGATTCTTGGATTCTTTTTATTTTTAAAATGCACCTTTTCAGTTGTGAATTTACCAAATTCCTTTCAACCACAGAACCTTTTTCTATTTCTTTTTGAAACCCATTTGACAGGGTGGAGGTCGCTGGTTCGAGCCCAGTCGGAATCACTAAGGTGAGAGGCTTGAAATCCTTGCGTATCGAGGGTTTCAAGCTTTTTCGTTTTATTAGCAATTGTATTGCAATCTCCGTGATTTAAAAACTTGCACAAAACTTGCACCTTTAGTCAACTAAAGGATTTTAACTCTGTTTTAACAGGGCATTTTCAAATTTCTCTGCCGCTTGCTCTTGTAAATCATCGCTGACGTGTGAGTATAAATCTAAAGTTATACCGACGCGAGAATGTCCCAACCGCTCGCTAACCACTTTTGGATTTTCGCCTTGCTGCATTAAGATGGTTGCATGTGTATGCCGCAAATCATGGAAGCTTATACGCGGTACATTTGCTGCTTCGATCAAGCGATAAAATTGTCGTAACAAGTTTCGTGGATCGAGAGGTTTTCCGTCGTCAGTGCAGACAATTAAATTGTTATCTTGGTATTGAACACCCAATTTCTCCTTTTGAAACTCTTGTTCTTGTTTATGTTTCTTTAATACATTTACAACATGTTGAGAAATTGAAATTTGTCTTTTCGATTTTTTTGTTTTAGGCTCTTTAAAAATTAATCCTTTACCTGAGACAAAGCATAAGCTGCGCTTGATGCGGATTTTCTTATTCTCAAAATCCACGTCATCCCATTTTAGTCCTAAAACTTCTCCACGTCGCATTCCTGTGAAAATCGCAAGAAGGTAAGGAATCTCCATAGAGCTATTTTTAATCAGATTCAGAAATCGATTTACCTCATCTACTGTCCATGTTATTTTTTCTTCACTTTTCACTTTGGGTGGTTTAGCATTCTTTACAGGGTTCACTTTAACCAATGACCATTTTACCGCTTGCTCAAATGCTTGATTGAGCAAATTATGCATTTGTCGGATATATGCACCTGAATACCCGTTGTCTAACTTGTCTACATAAAAACTGTCAATATCAAATGTTGTAATTTCATTAATTTTTTTATGTTGGAAATACTTCATAATATGATTTCTGATTACATATTCTCTGCTTTTGGCGGTAGTTATTTCTACTGTTCTTTTGTAAGAGGTGTTAAACCACCGCTCCATGAACATTGAAAAATCTTCTGTACTTTCTTTAAAATAACTTCCATCATCGACTTGGGCTTTAATTTTAAGAAGTTCTTTCTTCGCTTCAGTCTTTGTACGAAACGGTCCGAAACTTGCTTGCTTTCTCTTACCGGTGAACGGGTCTTTTTCAATATCGATTCGAAAATAAAATCCTTTTTTCTTTTCCTTGATTAGCTTGTCAAAGTCCATCATTACACCCCATTCCTAGTTTGAAACTGGAATAGTGTGCAGTATGTGGCTAAGTAAATACTATCAAAATAATACTTTTTAGGGAAGCGTTAAACTATAAAAGGTGGGTATCCACTAATATGAAAAAGCATACATTCCGGTCTTGTAACGGGATATATCTATACATCCGTATAACTAATATTACAAGTGTGGATTTAACTTATTAAAAAAGGGGTATTCGGATCATCTGGTGGAATACAATTTAGGTTTAGTATCTTCTAGTGTTTTGTTACACTATTTTTTCGTACTGTTCATCAAATATTTTGTTTTCTTTGAATATACATAAAGTATGTTAAATAACAGACCTAAGTATGTTAACATTTGTATAGAACAATTTTTAGGAGTTGATAGACTTGGATAATAAAGTACGTTTATTTTTAGTACTTTTGAGTAGTTTGTTAATCTTTGCACTGGGTACATATAGAATCTTAACTAAGGATTTATCAGTTATTCCTTTATTCGTTGCATATATTTTCGCAATTACTGGACTTATAGGAATCGTAGCAAATGCTGTTAAGTTAATTAGAAATGTTAGTAATTAGCGTTGCTTTATTGAGCAACGCTACAGAGTGTCGACAAACTAATTTTCGAGCAGAAAATTAGTTTAGTCTGATGCTCTTTTTATATTTTCAAAAGAATTTCTTAATCTGGAATACCTCAACAAACACTGATATTAAAGGATTTTTAAAATTACAGCTTAATTTCTAGGTATTTGATCCAAAACAAAAATAGTAGACAAAGTCGAAAAAATCGACTTTGTCTACAGTCTGACGCTATTTTACTAATAACAACATTTTTACTGCACAGCGTGTGTCTACTGCGCACTTGTTATTTCAATAGCTTTTTTGAGACATACTTTTTACTACATAATGCGATTAGCCAAAATGTTTTATAAAGGGTACGTGCTAACTAATATTTTCTATCCTCTTCTTAATACTAGGGTGAGTTTCAAACAAGCTATAACTTTTTTCAGGGACAAGTTTCTGTTCTTGCAGAATACTAAGAGTTTCCTTTGCACATTCTTTTCCGACAAATGAACTTGCGAATCGATCAGCAGATAATTCGCGCCGCTGTGAAAAAACAAAGTGTAGAGTAAACGAAGAAACATAAAGGATTAATGAAATTATTAAAGTTGTAAATAAAGATGTTAGTGAAATTAAGTAAGGCGATATAGTTAATAAGAACGTGTTGCAAAACGCATAACGAATGCATAAATGCACATAAAAAATCCACCACCTTGGAAATCATATACAGTGACCAAAAAACAACTCTCCAAGGGGTGGACACTATCATGATTTCCAATTTGAACAGCGAACATGCATGGTCTTATGAAATCGATCCACTTTTAGCATCCTTATTTCGATATATTGACTCTCTGTCGTTACCAGAAACACCGTATGTGACAGGAAGGCCGCCAGTGTCGAAAAAATCGTTGTTGAAATGTTTCTTTTTGAAAACCTATTTTGCTATTGATTCCTTGCGAAAATTAGTACGCGTCCTACAGCGTTTTCGCTGTTTTCAACGGGCTTGTGGGCTTGGTGAAGTCCCTCATCTGTCTACGTTTTCCCGCGCGGCGAAGTGGTTCCGGGAACAAGGATTTCCTGTTTTTCATGCACAGGTGCTTAAAGATCTAGAAGTACGGTATCCCAAAATTGTGCTGATCGACAGTACGGCCCTTCGAAGCAGTCTTTACGATTCACAGGCAAAGTGGGGAGTGTCCACCCGATATCACTGGTTTAAAGGTAAGCGTCAAATCTTGCACACCTTCTTGATGTGCTAATTTCATGAGATAATCTCCTCAAGATGAAATTGAAGGAGGTTTTTTTATGCCTAAGAATCCTGAATTACGAAAGGTTTGGGAACAACGAATCGCTGACTATCGTAAAAGCGGTCAAACTCAAGTAAACTGGTGCAAGGAAAATCAATGGAGTATTCACCAGTTTAAATACTGGTTAAGAAAAATTGAAAATCCAATAAAAAATCAAGGAAAGTCTACAAAATGGGCATCCGTTACCCTAGAAGATCATTCACAAACAGTTGAAAATTCATTACGGATTGAAATTAGTGGGATTTCAATTGTTGAAAAAGTTATTAGAAATACAATGATATTTTGTATTTTAACTTGATGATAACTTGCAAAAGTAGTTATTAACTAAGGAGAAAAGCTTTATATAAAGGAAAAATTTAATTTGCTTTTAACTTGCAAAAGCAGTTGAAAAAGTTATTAGAAATACAATGATATTTTGTATTTTAACTTGATGGTAACTTGCAAAAGTAGTTATTAACTAAGGAGAAAAGCTTTATATAAAGGAAAAATTTAATTTGCTTTTAACTATTGGCTTCGGTTTTACTGAACACCTTTTTATGAACATTTGTGAATTATACAGTAAATTGAAGAATATGAATATATGGTTAAGACAATTGAAAAAATAAGAAAAACTGATTTCTAAAAATTCATTAAAGTAGAACTAAAGAGTGCATCTTTTTATTTTATCATTTTTACAATGACTTAACAAAAAGGATTGGAAGTCAATCAGAGTGTGGAAAGCATAAAAAAGGGATTTTGCCTTAACTGTAGAGCAAAATCCCTTCTTTTATTCTGACATAAAATATCCATCGCCGTGACTGCTTATAATGAATTTCTACTAAGAATCATTTTGTCATACAGTTTATGAATTCCGCATTTCCAGCATAAAATCATCCCTAATATAGCACCGATTGCTCCTTGAGCGATTTCATATGGAAGTTTCAGAATGGCGTATTCTAAAGTAGCGTATACATAGATTTTTCCAAGGGTATAGCCTGTAACCATGATGATGACACCAATGGCTACCCCTAATCCTGAAGCAAGAATTGGCTTGCTTTTCATCACCTTATGGGAAAAGATTGAGATTACCAAAGCTTGTAGCCCGTGAGTAACAAGGGAAACAAACATTGGAGGCGGATAAAAAAGAAAATCCCCTAAAAATGAACCAAAACCTGCCACAATGAAAGCTTCAACAGGGTTTAGTAAAATGGCTGCCAGAACAATCGCAATATCAACGAAATACAGATGTCCTCCAGGAACAGGGACTCCAAAAGAGCTAAGGGCTACAATCATGGCCATAAACATAGCACAAGTTGTCAAACGGATAGTTGTGATTTTCCTTGATGGGTTTTGCTGCATTGAGTGCCCTCCTTATATTTTTTTATATTCTAAAAATTATCACTAAAGTGACAATGCTGAAACATTCAGAAATGCAAAAATTTATATAGTCAGGTGATGAGTCACATTGTTAATAGATAATGGGGATGAAACTATTCCAAAGAGACAAGCAGTTATAGTACAAAATTCCTCCAACATCCTCCCTAAACGAGGATACTTTCGTTTTAATTTTTGTATAACTTGAAAAATACAGAACATTTTTCCATTAGAATCAGATATAATAAATGAATAAGGAGTATTAATTCTTTTGTTGTGGTTTATTGTCAGAAACTGTAACTCATCCACAATGGAATCTAATCAATTTTTAATGCGTTGTTTTGTAATAATTACTAGTCCATAACTCATACATAGTTAGTGGATTATAAAACAACAATTAAGATGGTGATACATATATGGAAGAAAAACAACTTCAGGAAAACAGAAATACAATTTTTGACGTTCAAAAGGTCCATAAATTAAACTTTATGATTACCTGTTTAATTGTGATATTAATCAGTATTTCATATACCATTATTAAAGGATTAGACGAATCGTTCATCTATATTGCGTCGGGCCTTGTGGTAGTTGGGTGTGTTCTATTAAATTATTTTCTCAAACTTCCTTATGTATTGAAGGCGGTATTATTTTCGGCATTGCCAGGGACAGTTATTTATAGCTTATTCATCATCGATGGATTTGCAATCAATAAACATTATTTATTGTTTACAACGATTATTATGGCAGCCGTTTATTTTGATAGAAAAATATTAATGATCTATGGGATGTTCGTCCATTTTTACATTATCTCGCTGTATATCATAGCTCCACAAAACATCTTAGGTGAGGACTACTCGTTCTCTTATTTTATTGTCCTATTCTTTACTTACACGTTAATTCTATTTATGTTGAATCAATTAAATACATGGGGTGGCCAATTAATTGCTGAATCGCAGAAACGTGCAGAAGAAGCTACAAGATTACTTCAAGAATCGAAAGAAATCATTCTAAAAATTGAACAAAGTGCGCAATCGTTAGGTACACAAACTCATGACGTAAAAAATACTTCTGATTCTTTAAAAGCAGTAAGTGAGACGATTTTGAACTCTGCCCAACAAATTGCCGTATCAATTCAACACGAGACAGATTCCATTTTCCAAATGAATGAGGTTATGCAGAATTCCCAATCTGAACTATCACAAGCCGTTCATTTATCTCAAGAGGCGATGCAGCTTTCTCAAACTGTGAATGAACAGCTCTCCAAAAATGCACAAAATGTGGAAGAAGTATCGAAACATATGAATGTATTAAGCAATTCAATGAATATGACCGTACATACCATGGATGAGTTGCAGCATAGTTTGCAAACGGTGAATGAATTATTAAATAGCATTAAAAACATTGCTGATCAAACAAACTTGTTGGCATTGAATGCAGCCATTGAAGCAGCCCGAGCAGGAGAACATGGAAAAGGCTTTGCAGTGGTAGCAGAAGAGGTTCGGAAGTTGGCGGAGGAAAGTGCGCAAGCGGCCTCAAAAATTACAGAAGTAACATCGGATTTATTCGCCAAATCATCTGCAGCCCAAGAGCAATCACTGCATGGTCAAACTGTAACCATTGAAGGTCAAAATCTATTGCGAGAAATCGTGGATGTCTTTTATCAAGTTAAACAGTCGAGTGATATTTCCAATACAAATATGAAAGAAAGCGTGTTTGCCATTGAAAAGGTAAACAGTCAATTTGAAAAACTATTGAGGGAAGTAAATAAGTTATCCGAAATGTCCGAACAAAACAGCGCCGAAACAGAAGAAATTGTCAACTCCATTTACGAAGAAAATAAATTATTAGAAGCCATTGTGGATGCGACAGCCAAACTTCGTCAATTAAACGATGAGCTGATTGCCATGACTAAATAGGAAAAGTCATGGAGTTGGCTATATGAAAATGAACGATTTCCGAGATTGGAAGTCGTTCTTTTTTGTGCGCCCGGCATGTACATGAACTATAGGGTGTAAGTCCCGAACCCCGAAGACAGAAGTAGAGGTTAGCCAAGAGCAAGGGTGTCCGTGGTAATCAAGGAAAGTCTACAAAATGGGCATCCGTTACCCTAGAAGATCATTCACAAACAGTTGAAAATTCATTACGGATTGAAATTAGTGGGATTTCAATTGAAGTAAAACCTGGTTTCGATCCGGCCTTTCTTTCAGAAGTGGTTAGGACGTTGAAATCAACATGTTAGTTGGTACAAGAGCTGAACGAGTTTACTTGGCAAAAGGAAGTACTGATTTGAGAAAATCCATTGATGGATTAGCTGCTTTGGTGAAAGAGGGATTTGATTTAGATCCCTTTTCATCAAGTTATTTTGTGTTCTGTAATCGAAAGCGAGATAAATTAAAAATTCTTCACTGGGACTATAATGGTTTTTGGCTTTATTATCGTCGATTGGAAAAAGGAAAATTTCAATGGCCAAATGAAAATGACACTGGAACGATACAAATTAGTTATCGGCAATTACGCTGGTTATTGGATGGTCTTCCAATGGAGCAAAAGAAAGCACACCCAGAAGTAAAGGCTAGAACAGTTATATGAATTTTTTACTTTTAACAAAAACCTTGGAGGAAAATAGCTAAAACCGTCGAATTATTACTACATGATGAAAAATTTAAAGAATCCTAACCAAAACCCATTTGAATTAATTGAAAAACTTCAACAGCAAATTGTTGGATTGACAGCGAAATTACGATGGTATGAAGAACAGTATCGTCTTAGTCAAAAACGAAAATTTGGCTCTTCAAACGAAAAAACAAATCCTAATCAATTAGAACTACCTTTATTCAATGAAGCAGAGGTAGAGTCTAATGTAAAAGCCGAAGAGCCAACTGTTGAAACAATTACATATCGTCGTAAAAAGAAACGTGGTCAACGTCAAGCTACGTTTGAAAACCTGCCTATGGAAACGATTGAATATCGTTTCCCCGAAGAAGAGCAGGTCTGTTCGTGTTGCGGTGAAAAAACACACGAAATGAGCACAGAAGTACGACAAGAATTAGTGATTATTCCGGCTCAAGTCAAAGTTTTACAACACGTTCGATATGTCTATGGATGCCGTCATTGTGAGCGTAATGAAATAGAGACACCAATCGTTACAGCACCTGCCCAAAAATCTGTGTATCCAAAAAGTTTAGCTTCGCCGTCAAGCATGGCATATATGATGAATCAAAAATATGTAGAAGGGCTACCTCTATATCGCCAAGAACAACCGTTCAAACGATTAGGTGTGATCTTATCCAGGCAAACCATGGCCAATTGGATACTTTATGGTGCCGAAAAATGGCTTGCGCCAATTTATCAACGAATGAAAGAGCATCTCCTCTCTAAAGACATTCTACATGCGGATGAAACAACTGTTCAGGTTTTACATGAACCTGGAAGGTCAAGTACATCGAAATCTTACATGTGGCTTTATCGGACTGGAAGAGAGGATCCACCACTTGTCCTTTATGACTATCAGGAAACTAGAGCAGGAGAACATGCCAAAGAATTCCTAAAAGGGTTTAAAGGATACCTGCATGTCGATGGATACGCCGGATACCATAAGGTATCCGGCGTAACATTAGTTGGATGTTGGGCTCATGCCCGCAGAAAGTTCGATGAGGCTTTAAACGTACTTCCTGAATCCAAACGTCATTCAGCAGTCACAGCTCGGGAAGGACTCAATTTCTGTAATCAGCTATTTGCCATCGAGCGTGATTTGAAAGAATGTACACCAGAAGAACGATATAAAAAACGACTTAAACACAGCCAACCATTGTTGGAGGCTTTTTCAGCATGGCTAAAAACAGAGAAAAGCAATGTTTTACCAAAGAGTCTATTAGGTCAAGCCATTACATACTGCCTCAACCAATGGGAAAAACTCGTGGCATTTTTAAAGGATGGACGTTTAGAAATCGATAATAATCGAAGTGAACGATCTATTAAACCATTTGTGATCGGAAGGAAGAACTGGATTTTTAGCAATACTCCGAAAGGAGCTAAGGCCAGCTCAATCATTTACAGTATTGTGGAGACAGCAAAAGAGAATAAATTAAATCCATTTTATTATCTTCGCTACTTATTTGAAAGGCTTCCCAATATGGATATAAGCAATATGGATGAGCTTGATCAACTACTTCCTTGGTCCAAAACAATTCCTTTGAATTGTCGGGTTTTTAATAACTTATCACAATAATAGTATTTAATCCCTATCATTAAAAGGTGGGGATTATTTTACGCTTACATACTTTCAACTAAATGGTGAATATGGAAGGCAATATCATTTTCTTGTAATTTTATTTCTAAATCTAGAGGTAAAACTAATTGATTCATGTTATAATATTTAAACATAAGGACTCTTCTTTCTGTTAGTTTTGGTGGTAACTTAATTTTAACAGAAGAGGTCCTTATTTTTTATTGAAAAAATGAAGAACAGCTCATGAATTTTCATTCCAAAATTTCATGAGCTGTTTCCATTTTAGAGGGGGTTTTGTCCCAGTCTCTTTTTAGATTTTTCCCAGTCCCTTTTTACAAAGTTTATTCACATAATAAAATATGTCGGATAAAATTTGATTTTTTTGCTACAGCGTGGTCTTTTATTTCAAATCCAGCTTTTTGCACTAAGTCTTCAATCGGTTTAATGGCGACGAATAAAACCCGGTCTGCAATGCGGCGAGCATGTCGGATGATATTATATTCTTCCTCCAATGAAAGATGGGAATAAATGTTATAAGGCAAATCCACAATGGCCACATCATAATGTTCCGCTACATCCGCAATGGAACCTTTTGTGACGGTCGTTTCGTAGCCAAAGTAAGCAATGTTTTTTCTTGCGCCCATACAAACAAAGGGGCTGATATCTCTGCCTACAATATCGACATTCATAGATAATGCCTCAATTAATACGGTACCAATGCCACAGCAAGGATCAATAGCTCGAATGCCTGTTGGTTCGGGAATGGCGATGTTCACAATGGCTCTGGCAACACGGGTGCTGAGAGCTGTCGAATAACTGCTTGGCTTATGCAAATGTTTTCGCCAAATGGATTGGGCTTTCGTTGCTTTTCCAAAATACCACCGGCCATTGATGTTAAGCAATCCAAAAATGATTGAAGGATTGTTCAAATCCGGTTCTCCATTAATGGAAAGTCCAATTTGTCTTTCGATTTTCCGCCGTTCTGGGTGATGGATTTTCTTTGTTTTTCCAATATCCATTTTATTCAAGCAAACCACTTTGTAAGTATTTCCATGAATGGTTAACTCTTTAACGAGTTGCTCGAGTTCTTCTATGCTATTTGCCTCATAAAAAACTTCTAATCGGTCTTCCATAAATGGACTGCGGCTTGGGTCTATGCATCGTTCACTGATGATGTAGTTATCTTCCGTATCATATCCAAATAATGCGCGCATCTCCATTCGGCGCAATTCATATTCATCAGGATGGTGTATATACGTATAAATAAATTTTGATGGTTGGTTCACTTTCATCTTCCTTTTATTTCTTCATTAAACATAAAAATAGACAGTCTTTTTGACCGTCTACATGTTTTCTAAATATAACACATTATTTGAAAAAAGGGAAAAGTCAAGCGGCGGATTTTTGTTTATATAAGGAAAAGTGCGCAACCATTTTGCGCACTTCTTACTTGAAACAAGAAACATTAATTTTCCAATAGTTGTTCCACTGGCACTTCTTTTTCATTTTCCGGGTCATCTAAAGGATAGATACGAGCGGTTCCTTTCTGTTCGTCCACATTTTGAATATAAATTCGTTGGCCATTATATAAAACGTTTGCAATGGCTCCAGATGTTGCAATTTCCTTTGCTCGTTGTATATTCATCTGCCACCCCTCCAATGTAATGAAGTTATTATCATTATGGCCCAGATAGACCTTTACAATACTTTCGTCAAAGGCTCATAATTTGTTCAACATTTGGAAAGAATATGAAGAAAAGAAAGTGATTGAGGAGCATTATGGGGGAGATTTACGATTCAAATAAAAGGGTATTGCCGGATCGACTGCCATGGATGATGAAACAAATTTGGAGCGACATTCTTTTTCTTCATTATCCAGTAAAAAAAGAAAAGATTGAAATCTTACTTCCGCCGAAAATACAGTTGGATACTTATGAAGGGCAAGCATGGATTACAATTGTTCCATATGTCATAAAATCCATAGGTGTTCGAGGACTTCCGTTCATACCATTAGGCAGAGGAATTCCTGGAATCAATGTACGAACGTATGTAAAAATGGGCGAAAAACCGGGTATTTATTTTTTGAAATTAGCTCTTCCTCAAAAACTTACTGCGATGATGGCAAAATATTTATTTCATTTGCCATATATTTCGATGGATTTGTCCTTTGAAAAAACAGAAAAGATGATTCAGTTTGAAAGTAAAACCACCCCTTTGCCTTTCACTTGCCAATACCGTGTTCTACCTGCTTCTTCTCCTATTAAGAAGGAAACATTGGAAGAATGGCTGCTGGAACGCTATTGTTTTTATACAACAAACACAAAAGGGAAAGTTATTCGCTGCGACATTATCCATGAGCCGTGGTTCATTCATAAGGTGGAATTGGTGGGAATTGAAAATGGTATTTTATCCACTTTTCATATCCAATCTGAATCAACCCATCCATTGATCCAATATTCAAAAGATGCCAATGTTCGCTTGTGGCCTATTGTTACTGCGAAATAAGGGGCTGTCCAGAAAGTCGAACACTTTCGGAAACAGCCTTACTTCTTATAGTAATATTCTCTTAAAAACTTTCCCTGCGGTGGTTACAAAACGCGACGTCGCAATTTATCTGCGGCAAAAACTCTATAAAGCCGCAAAGGGGGCGTCTTGAAATGACTTTTCAGACGCCTCCTTCTCTCGTTCCATAAAGTGCCGTTTAGGGAGTCAGGTGGTGGGATGCCAACTCTTTTTTAACAATAGTATCCTTTATTGCCGAAGCTAGAGCCGATGATAATTAACAAAATAAATAATACAACAAGCAAAGCAAAACTGTTGCAGAATCCTCCTCCAGAATAACCGTAGTTGCAATATTTGTAACCCATCCTTTCACCCCCTTTCAACCATAATGTATGATTGAAAGAAAAAAGCGGCTGTGCATTTGTATTGATTGTTAGAGTTTTTCTTAGAAACAGTAAATAGATTTAAGAGAAAATTCCTTCAACATTTTTACATAAATTTCTATTGATGTTCCTTGAATTACAATTTTTTGAAAAGTAAAATAGAGGTATAGGATGAAAGAACTGAAGGGATTATGATGAAATTGCAAGATAAAGTGGCGATTGTAACAGGTGCAGCTTCAGGGATGGGGAAAACGATTGCAGAGTTATATGCAAAAGAAAGCGCAAAAGTCATTATAGCGGATTATCATTTGGAAGGTGCGAAAGCGGTTTCAGAAGAAATTGTTCAAAACGGCGGCACAAGCCTTGCAATAAAAGCGGATGTATCAAAATTAGAAGATGTAGAAAACATGATTCAAACAGCCATTAATGAATACGGCACCCTTGATATTCTTGCTAACATGCGGGAATTATGGACGGCTTTGAACCTGTTGGAGAAATTACAGACGAAAAATGGGATCGCGTTTTTGATATCAACTTAAAAGGTGTTATGCGTGCAATGCGCAAAGCTATCAACTATTGGGTAGACAATAATAAACAAGGTGTGATTATTAATACAATCTCAACAGGAGGATTGAATGGCGCTCATGCCGGCGCGGCTTATGTCACATCAAAACATGCCCTTGTAGGATTAACGAAAAACACTGGTTTTATGTATGCGCAAAAAGGCATTCGCGTCAACGGTATTGCACCAGGTGCGGTAGAAACAACTATCAGCAAAAGCATGACGAACAAGAGCCAATTCGGGATGGAACGCTCAGGATTAACTCATAAATTAATACCTCGTGTAGGCCAACCTGAAGAAATTGCCCAAGTAGCCCTCTTCTTAGCCTCCGATGAAGCAAGTTTTGTCAATGGTACGGTAGTTGTGGCGGATGCAGGATGGACTTCTGCATTCTAATGAAATCAAACAAGTTGAAAGAGATAGTAAGGAGCATGAAAGATTCCTTGCTATCTTTTTTGTTTTAAGTACGGATACAAAAAATTAATGATTCTCCTCGAAAAAATTCAAAAAATCTTCTTTTGTTATTTTTTGTTATTGACTTTACATTAAAATATGTGAATTTATAATAATATGATTGTTTCGTTTTTGGAAGGAGAAAACATTTTGAAGTTATCCGAGGGTCATCTAGGGGAAGCGTATCGAATAAGCGATTTATCCCATTTAAACAAAGTGGTACAAAAAAGATTATTAGATTTAGGAGTCATCGAAGGGGTTGAAATTTCGTATATTCGAAAAATGCCCTTTGGTGGACCCTATATTTTAGAAGTTTGTGGACAATATATTAGTTTGCGAAAAAAAGATGTGGATTATATTGAAGTGGAGGAAGTGTAACATGGAAATTGCCCTTTTTGGAAATCCGAATACAGGAAAAACCTCCCTCTTCAATATATTAACCGATTCTTATGCCTATGTGGGCAACTGGAGCGGTGTGACGGTTGAAAAAAAGGTAGGCGATTTATCGAATAAGAAGGGGCAATTAATTGATTTGCCTGGCATTTATACCATTAACCCTCTTTCAAAAGATGAAGCCGTCGCAACTGAATATTTAATGAATGGGTCTTTTCACGGGATTATTAATATAGTAGATGCTTCACAGTTATTGAGAAATTTACAGTTGACTTTGCAGCTGCTTGAATTCGGCGCACCCATCATTATCGGATTAAACATGATGGATGTAGCTGAAGCAAGAGGGCTACATATTGATGCTGAGAAACTTTCTAAAAAGCTGGGAGTCCCAGTGATACCGATTATTGCTCGAACTGGCAACGGCTGTGATGATTTATTAGAACACTTGGATGGACAAAATTTGCCGACTTCATCCATCCCCATCAATTATGGACCTGAAATTGAAAAATTGATTGAAGATATTATCCGCCTTTTGCCAAGCTACAGCAAAATTAGTCGTCGCTGGCTGGCGCTGCAATTAATTGATGGAAATTTTGTTGTAAAAAATAAACTAAGCGAGATGATGGATTTATCCGTCATTGGTTATCTCATTGAAGATTGCGAAGAAAAAATAAAACAAACTTATCAAGTAAAAAACATAAGCGAATGGCTGTTTAAAAAGCGGCAGCAATTAATTCAATCCGTTTTAGCGGAATGCGTAACAGAAGAAAAAAGGAATAAAAAAAGTTTTACGGAATTGATTGATTCCATTGTGACCAACAGGGTATTTGGCGTCATTATTTTTCTAAGTTTAATGTTTATCATTTTTAAATTGACTTTTGATTGGCTTGGTTCACCTTTATCCGACCTATTGGATGCTTTTTTATCCGGTCCTTTTTCTTCTTGGATTGAAGGAGTTTTAGTTGCGCTGAATGTTTCGCCTTTTATTCAAAGCTTAATCATTGAAGGAATTATTGGGGGAGTCGGCGGAGTACTTGTTTTCATACCGCAAATTTTTATTTTATTTTTCTTTATTTCATTTCTGGAAGATTCCGGCTATATGTCCCGGATTGCCGTTATCATGGACCGCATTTTGGAATTGGTTGGTCTAAACGGGAAAGCCTTTATTCCATTGATTATCGGCTTTGGATGCAATGTACCTGGGGTGATGGGCGCCAGAACCATCGAACAGCCGAAAGAGAGATTGCTTACGATTTTATTAACTCCACTCATGTCCTGTTCAGCGCGGCTAACCGTATATAGCTTGTTTGTCAGCGTCTTTTTTGAACAGCATAAAGCGTTGATTGTTTTATCTTTATATGTTCTTGGCATTGTTGTGGCCATTTTATTAGCGAAGATTTTTTCTTTCTTTATTCGGACGGAAGAATCCATTTTTGTGGTTGAACTTCCTCCTTATCGGGTTCCTCAATTTCGTACATTAATGCGGAGCACTTGGGATAAAGGAAAAGGATTTGTTAAAAAAGCCGGAACCTTTATTTTAGGTGGAACGGTTGTGATTTGGCTTCTTACATATGTGGGGCCAGCAGGAACAAATGTACAAGCAGATGACAGTTTCTTAGCACTAATCAGCAAGTGGATTGCACCAATTCTTGCCCCATTAGGTTTTGGAACATGGCAAGCGGCAGCAAGTCTTATAACCGGTTTCCTTGCAAAAGAAATTGTTGTGTCATCCATGAATGTTATTTATTTTGTACCGGATGGGGAAAGTTTGCAGCATTTGCTTGCAGGGGTATTCACGCCATTATCCGCATATAGCTTTATGGTATTTATTTTGCTTTATGTACCTTGTCTGGCGACGGCTGCAACGATTCAAAAAGAAACAGGCACGAGAAAATGGATGTTCTTCTCGATACTGTATGGACTAGTCATTGCCTATACAATTTCTTTCATCCTTTATCAAGGTGGAAGATTGTTGGGAATAGGCCAATAGAAAGGACGACGCAGGATGGTCATTAGTATAATTCTTGGAGTCATCATTTTTGGCTATGCTTTTTGGGCGTTATATTCATCCATTAAGAAAAGCAAAAAAGGCGTTTGCGCAAGTTGTGAAATCGCAGATCATTGTCATAGTAATTGCAACTCATCATTAAAAAATAATCGTTTGAATTGAGAATGCGTCTTTTTCTCAATTAAAAAGAGGTTGGGACAAATCTAAAAAAACATCATTTTCTCCAAGGAGAAAATGATGTTTTTTTGATATGTTATTAAAATTGATTTCCGTTCCGGGGACGCTTTCCGCGGGCCCGGCTCGAGCCTCCTCGGAGCTCATTGCTTCGCTCCTGCGGTGTCTCGAGACACGGGCTGTTCCCGCAGGAGTCGCCCCGTCACTTCAATCAATTTTTAGTTATATCAAATATTTATCAAAACCCTTTCAACTACCCCTTTAATTTTTTGTTTATGTCCCAGCCTCCTTTTTATTTTTCGTTTAGCTGTTGAAGTAAATGTTGGATAAAACTATAGGATAGTTCGATGGCTTGTTCAATCGTCATTTCTTCTGAAAGCCTTCTATAAAGTCCAAAGGGAGATTGATTTCCCACAAGCCTTCATCTGCTGAAAAGAGGGCGCTGTAGTTTTTGATGGAATCTGTATGTAGATGTTCCTCTAAATAATTTTTAATAGCATTGCTATGTTTCTTTTGAACTCTTAAGCCAAATAAAGCCATATATGTACGAAACACATCATCCACTTCGATGGAAAGGGCATCCACTTTGATTTCCTCAAAAGTTGGCGATTCCACATAAAGAAATTCGTTTAAATGGGTTTTAAAATAAGCAATCGGTGTATTTAAAAAATCTGGTGATTCCACGGCGATCGTTTCCTCTGTTTCTTTATCGCAACGTTCAAGATATACCTTGCTTAAAACCATATAAAAGTAACCTCCTTTATTTTTTCTTAAGTATAACCTACTTTGAGGGAAAATTTCTTATCAAACTTGAGAGGAAAAGAATTTTAAGATGCTATCAGTAAAACTTATAAAAAAGGAAATCTATCATAATATAGTGAATATTGGAATAGATTCATGTAAAATGGATTTTAGAAAGGGGAAATGGAGATGTCACAATTTAAAGCGTTAGTCGTTGATAAACATGGGGAAGATGTGGCCGTTGAACTTCGGCAATTGTCCTTTGATGATTTGCCAAAAGGGGAAGTGTTAATTCGGGTTCATTATTCCGGTGTAAATTATAAAGATAGTCTTGCCACAATCCCAAATGGCAACATTGTAAGAAATTATCCTTTTGTGCCGGGCATTGATTTGGCAGGAGTTGTCGTTCGTTCGGAAGATCCGCGTTTTCAGGAAGGCGATGAAGTCATCGCAACAAGCTATGAAATTGGCGTTTCCCATTTTGGAGGATACAGCGAATATGCTCGCATCCCCGCTGAGTGGATTGTGCCGCTTCCAAAAGGGCTTTCTTTAAAAGAATCCATGATTATTGGAACGGCAGGATTTACTGCGGCTTTGTCCATTTATCGTCTTGAACAAAATGGGTTAAAACCTGAACAAGGAAAAGTGCTTGTAACGGGTGCAACGGGCGGCGTAGGAAGCTTTGCTGTCGCGATTTTATCAAAGCTTGGCTATGATGTAGAAGCAAGCACTGGAAAAGAATCAGAACATGAATTTTTGAAAAGTCTTGGTGCAAAGTCGGTGATTTCAAGGGAAGAAGTAGTCAGTGCTGGCAGACCGAAATCATTGGCAAAACAAAGATGGATTGCTGCAGTGGACCCGGTAGGAGGAGAATCCCTTGCATCCATTTTGAGCCAAATTAAGCTTGGAGGACAAGTGGCGGTAAGCGGATTGACTGGTGGAACAAGCCTTCCGACAACCGTTTACCCGTTTATCCTTCGCGGTGTTGATTTGCTTGGCATTGATTCTGCTTATTGCGATTATGAAACGAGAAAAGAAGTTTGGAATCGACTAGCATCTGATTATAAGCCGGACCGGTTGGAAGATTTTATTTATAAGGAGGTAACCCTTGAAGAGCTTCCAGATGCGTTTCCGATTTTATTAAAGGGACAAGCAAAAGGTAGAATATTAGTAGATGTAATCTCTTAAATCGCTTAAAACTGCTCGAAATGAACATTTTCGGGCAGTCTTTTTTATTATGCTATCTGGAAAACTTATGATATTCTCGTAAGTAGCAAGTTTTCTGTGAAAATCGTATAAGATTGGCAAATTATTTTATTCTTGCAGTATAATTGCAATGTAGTGAAAAGAGGGGTGGCTAAATTGAATCGGATTCAATATGTAAAACAGAAGATTCAATATATGGATGAAATGGAAGCAAAAAGTATTTTATTATTGATTTATGCGAAATTAGATAATGCCATGGATCAAGGCGATGAGGGGATGATTAAGGAAACAGCCGAAGAAATTTTTGATATGTATCATAATTTGCCAAGCAGAATATTAAATTAGTAATAGTCCATTTTGAACCGATTTTGTTCAAAATGGGTTTTTTCTGAAGTTATACATATCTGCAAAAAAAAACGACCTAAAGACGTTGCTTTAGGTCGTAATAAAGTCAGTAAGTGGAATTCATGGCGGAAAGTGAAAGCAGCAAGGGGTATTAATAGCCGTAACCTTTGTAGTTTGTTCCCACAATGATGAGAAGAATAAAGAGAACTACAAGTAAAACAAAGTCGCACTTATTGCCGTAATAACCTCCAACAGAGCCGTAGTTAGAAGACATATCCTTTCACCCCCTTTTTTCATATTTAATGTATGGTGGATTTTTGTTGATATATGGTACAAATGCGGAATGAGTGTGAAATTGGTTAAGTATCATCGGTTTTATTGATAACCTCATGATTAAATAAAATTCAATCGATTGATTTTTATTTTGTAAGCGCTTACTTCCCGGTCGGTTCAAGAAGGTGAAAGGAGTGAAGGAAGAAAGGTAGTTTATTTGCAGCAATATAAATATCAAAAATTCATCGATGAACTTCGTGAATATCCAGATAGTTTTGAATATATGATTGTAGATGATTATGAAAATAAATTTACTTTTCATCGTACGGAATGTGTTCAGATGGATGATTGTTTTGCACAGCTGATTGAAGCGGGAGAGCAATATAAACTGGTTTCCGTGATGTTTATGAAAGAGGATTGGTCCATTCGGAAAATTTTGGGCTTTTTAGCTGAACATCAAGTAGAAATTTACCCTCCGATATCCGATTCTTTTGTCATCCGAAATACCAGTGAAATTATTGATGCCAAACTGTTTAACGGCCAACCACTTGTCTTATGCAAAAAGGGAAAACAAAGTATTTCTTTAAATCCGATTAATTTAGAGGAAGTTACGGAATTGTATGAGCGATAAAAAAAATCAATAACATCGGATTAGCTGAAAAAATCGGCAAAGCTCATTTGAACATGGATTAGCTTAAAAAGTACCGAACGAGAAAATTTATGAATTTTCTATATAAATTTTGTAAAATTTTTGATAAAATAGAGAAAAAGATAAAGGAGTGGAAAAAATGGGAATGTATAAAAAAATTGCTGTTGCGATTGATTTTTCTGAAGGATCAAAAAAGGCTTTTCAAAAAGCGGTGGAGCTGGCAAAGATGAATCAAGCCGCATTATCGATTGTCCATGTGGTAGATACAAAAACGTTTGGTTCTATTGCCGCTTATGATTTAAAATATGCTGCTGAATTGAGAGAGAAAGCGGAAGATGAGTTAGCAAAAATGAAAGAAGAAGCTGAAAAAGCTGGAGTTGCAAATGTAGAAATACTAGTAAAAGAAGGAGCGGCCAAGTCCGTTTTAACGAACCTTGAAACTGATTTAATCGTCTGCGGTGCAACAGGTTTGAATAGACTAGAAAAATTGGTGGTTGGTTCTGTAGCGGAGCGCATCGTTCGAAATTCAAAATATGATGTGTTTATTGTCCGTTAATGGGCTCATATTGAAAAGAGTGTATGCATAAAATGGAGTAGCTGCTTTTCACTGGGAAATTTAAAGGAGAGAAGGAATGTTAACTAAACCTTTTGAAGAATATGAAATTGGAGAATCATGGACGTCTTCAGGGCGGACCATTACGGAAAGCGATATTGTGAATTTTGCGGGTGTCAGCGGAGACTTCTTTCCGTTGCATATGGATTCGGAATATGCGAAACAAACAATCTTCAAACAACGGATTGCCCATGGTTTGCTCGTATTGTCCATCGGTACAGGCCTTCTCGAAATGAGCCCTAACGTTATCGCTGCTTTCTATGGAATCGAAAAATTGCGATTTATCAAACCGACCTTTATCGGGGATACAATCTTTTTGGAACTAAAAGTAACCGATTTAATAGATAAAGGCAACGGTAAAGGTGTAATCGCTTTCCATCAAGAAATTAAGAAACAGACTGGGGAAACCGTTGTTGCTGCTGAATACAAATTTTTATTGAATAAAAAGGAGCGCTAAATTTCTTTGGCGTTCCTTTTTATTTTTTATAGCAATTTGAAATAAATATTCTACAAAATGTTGGCGGGCGGGCTGATTAAATTTCAAGAAATTCTGCCACAATGTGGTTAGAGCGATTTTTGGCGAAGAAAGGGATGGACATCATGGAATTTTGGCCGAAAGTATTGGAGCGGATTCGTTGGAAAATTCCTAAGGCAAGTTATGATCTGTACTTTGCAAAAACGGAAGGTGAATGGAGCGGAGAAGTGCTTTATGTTTTTACAGACAGCCAATTTACAAAAGAATGTTTAAATCATCGGTATAAAAAAATCATTGCTTTGACGGTGGAAGAAATGACCGGAAAAAAAGCCGAAATTCAAATTGTGAATAAAGAATCAAATGAGTTGCCTCTTATTCACTCAAAAACTACTTATGAAGAAATAAAAACGTTTATTCTCCAGCAAAATATGATGATAAATCGATTGCAAAAAAAGGTTAAAGAGTTGGAGAAGAAAGTCGTTTTTTTAGAGACAAGGGCACATCATGAGGTAACTTTTCATAAAATAATGAAGGGATGAAACTTTTTAGCGTTTCATCCCGTTTTTATTATGTTGTGAAGGTTTAT
Organism: Ureibacillus thermophilus; assembly: GCF_004331915.1. Classification (NCBI taxonomy): domain Bacteria; kingdom Bacillati; phylum Bacillota; class Bacilli; order Caryophanales; family Caryophanaceae; genus Ureibacillus; species Ureibacillus thermophilus. The sequence goes on along the minus strand of NZ_CP036528.1, from coordinate 2,310,326 downwards.
GAAATTTTTGTTTAATGGAAGGAAAAACCGTTAAAAAATATTGAAATCTTTTAATATAATAGGAGTTATGTTGTTTTTAGGTTGAAATGATATATAGAAGGGAATTATTAATTATTGAATAAAAAGCATTTTTTAAAAATAGGGAACATTCAAACATTTTCTAATACATCATGGAGTGAAAAAAGTGAAACATAAGAAATCTTCTTCCTACACCACTTTCCAAAATGTTATTGTATTTCCTGGAACGGTGGAACGGCTCTATTCTGAGGCGTTGAAATATTTGAGAAATAATCAATTTGAAAAGGCGAATCAATATTTTGAGGAAGCGTTGCAATATGAAGATGATGATGAACAATTATTGAGCATTTACGCCTACTCATTATATGAATCAAAATCTTATGAAAAAGCAAAGGAAGTGTGCGAGAGACTTCTTAGCCTTGGTCCATCCATGTATTTTGAAATCATGGAACTTTATTTAAGTATTTGTCTGCAATTAAAAGAATATAAAAAAGTTGAAAAAATTATTTCTTCCTTGCTCGAAGAAGGTGCGATTCCTCAAGAAAGGTTGGAACAATTTAAGAGGCTGAGAGAATTAAATGCTACTATTAGTGAGGGAATGGAAAAGCAAGAGGAGAATACAGTAGTTAGTCAATTCGAATTAGAGCAATATGAATTGGATGTTTTTTTGGGATTCGATGCATCACAGCAAGTGAAAAAAATCAACGAGATGTCTTATTTAAATATCCGCCCCATTCTTAAGCAACTGAAAAAAATAGCTGAACATAGCCACACTCATCCTTTTGTAAAAAGCCTCATTCTCATTTTGATGAATGAGCAAAAAATCGACATAGAATTGGAAATGAAAAAATTTAACAGGATGATTGTGGTAAATCCTTCGAAAATTGGGTTGCCAACAGAGTTGCCACAATATAAAATGATTTCAAATATAGTGAATGAAAAATTGCAACAAGATCCTTCCATTTTGGAAATGGTAGAATATTTAATTGCAAAACATTCAATTGTAACGTATCCTTTTGAGTGGTTGGATTTTGAACCGCAGAAAGTGGCACAAAATTATATTGATTTTGTATATCAAATGTTTGGCAAAAACGGTGGAGCCGATGAAGAAATTTATCGCTTCATACAAGAATTAGAAAAGTTGTCCGAACTGCAGTAATATGAAAATGTTGAAACTCAGGCTACTTATGATATACTAAAATGGTTGTCAAAATCGTGTAAACTTTTGTTTATGATGAAAATTATGTAATTTATTTTTGGAGGTATTACTATATGTCTGCAAAATGGGAAAAAAAAGATGCAAACACTGGAGTATTAACAATTGAAGTTCCTGCTGAAAAAGTGAACCAAGCGCTTGATCAAGCATTCCAAAAAATCGTAAAACAAATTAATGTACCTGGATTCCGTAAAGGAAAAGTGCCACGCAAAATCTTTGAAAAGCGATTTGGCGTAGAAGCTCTATACCAAGACGCTTTAGAAATTTTAGTTCCAGAAGAATATTCAAAAGCTGTTGATGAAACTGGTATTTTCCCAGTTGATTATCCAGAAATCGGCGAACTTGATGGTTTCGAAAAAGATAAAGATTTTACATTTACTGCAACTGTAACGGTTAAACCTGAACCAAAACTAGGTGAATATAAAGGTTTAGAAGTGAAAAAATTAAGCACTGAAGTTACAGATGAAGAAGTGGAAGAACAAATCCAAAACTTAATAAACCGCAAAGCAGAATATGAAATTAAAGAAGATGAACCAATCGTTGAAGGCGATATTGCTGTAATCGACTTCGAAGGTTTCATTGGCGATGAAGCATTTGAAGGCGGAAAAGGGGAAGACTATCCTTTAGAAATCGGTTCTGGCCAATTCATCCCTGGCTTTGAAGAACAATTAGTTGGCTTAAAAGCTGGCGAATCTAAAGACATCCAAGTAACATTCCCTGAAGAATATCATGCGGAAGAACTTGCTGGCAAAGATGCAACTTTCAAAGTAACTGTAAAAGAAGTAAAAACAAAAGTATTGCCAGAATTAAACGATGAATTTGCAAAAGAAGCAGATCCAGAAGTTGAATCAGTTGAAGAATTGCGCAACAAAATAAAAGAAAGATTAGCTGAACAAAAGAAAAATGAAGCAGAAAGCACACTTCGCGATGAATTAGTGGAAAAAGCAGCTGAGAATGCTGAAATGGAAATTCCAGAAGCAATGATCCACAACGAAATTCACCGTATGATTGATGAATTTGCTCAACGCCTACAAATGCAAGGAATGTCTTTAGACCTTTATTATCAATTCTCTGGTCAAACAGAGGAAGACTTGCATGAACAATTCAGAGAAGATGCTGAAACTCGCGTGCGCATTTCATTAACACTAGAAGCAATCGCTAAAGCAGAAAACATCGAAGTGACACAAGAAGATATCGACAAAGAGCTTGAAAAAATGGCTGACCAATTCAAAATGGATAAAGAAAAAATTATTACTGCTTTAGGCGGTACAACAGAAATTTTAGAAAACGATATCCGCACACAAAAAACAGTTGAGTTTTTAGTTGAACATGCAAAAATTACTGAATAATTTTTGCTTTCCTTTACAATTTAGCGTAGTGGAATTAATTAAATATTTTTCCAAAACAAGGTACGGCGTATACTACCGTGCCTTGTTTTGTACCAACCATAATTTTTTTTACATACTTACAGATAAAAAAGTGGGCATTTAATACTTCTTGTTTGCTAAAGTGCTCAATATCTTGTAAGATTGTTGCTTGAATAGGGGTGAAACAAATTGTTTAAATTTAATGATGAAAAAGGCAATTTAAAGTGTTCTTTTTGTGGAAAGCCTCAGGAACAGGTACGAAAATTAGTAGCTGGCCCTGGTGTTTATATTTGTGACGAATGTATTGAGCTTTGTTCCGAAATTGTAGTTGAGGAATTAGGCACAGAAGAGGAAATCGATTTTCAAGATGTGCCAAAACCGAAAGAAATTTTAAGCATTTTAGATGAGTATGTGATTGGACAAGAACGCGCAAAAAAAGCGCTTGCAGTAGCTGTATATAACCATTACAAACGAATCAATTCAAATAGTAAAATAGATGATGTGGAGTTGTCAAAGTCCAATATTATTCTTATTGGACCTACAGGAAGCGGGAAAACGTTGCTTGCTCAGACCCTTGCAAGAATTTTGAATGTTCCATTTGCCATTGCTGATGCAACTTCATTAACAGAAGCAGGGTATGTAGGAGAAGACGTAGAAAATATTTTGTTAAAATTAATTCAAGCGGCTGATTATGATATTGAAAGAGCGGAAAAAGGAATTATTTATATAGATGAAATTGACAAAATTGCCCGCAAATCTGAAAATCCTTCCATTACACGTGACGTGTCCGGCGAAGGTGTTCAACAAGCTCTCTTAAAAATTCTTGAAGGTACAGTGGCAAGCGTTCCGCCTCAAGGAGGACGAAAACATCCGCATCAAGAGTTTTTGCAAATTGATACAACCAATATTTTATTTATCGTCGGCGGGGCTTTCGATGGAATTGAAAATATTATTAAACGCCGCTTAGGCCAGAAAGTCATTGGCTTTGGTTCAGATGCGAAAAATAAAAATGTGGAAAGCGATTCCTTGATTTCACAATTAATTCCAGAAGATTTATTAAAATTTGGTCTAATTCCAGAATTTATTGGCCGTTTGCCTGTGATTGCCACACTTGAACAATTAAATGAAGAAGCATTGGTGCGAATTTTAACAGAGCCGAAAAATGCTTTAGTGAAACAGTATCAAAAAATGCTGGAATTGGATAATGTAGAGTTGGAATTTGAGGAAGAAGCGCTTCAAGCAATTGCGAAAGAAGCTATTGAACGCAAAACAGGTGCCCGTGGACTTCGCTCAATTATTGAAAATATTATGCTTGACATGATGTATGAATTGCCATCCCGCGATGATATTGTGAAATGCATCGTCACAAAAGAAACCATTACAGAAAAAGCACAGCCGAAATTAATTTTGAACGATGGCACTGAATTGAAAGATTTAAAGGACAATAAAAAAACTTCTGCATAAGTTAGAAACAAGCAATTCAAAAGTTTTATTTCATAAAGAGCTGACTGCGAATGTGCACCATGCATTTCTCGTGAGTCAGCTCTTTATCACGAAAATTCGAATGACATTTTTTAAAAAATATTTTTGATAATTCTTTAACTTATTTTTTGAATAAACTATTGTTAATTAATGCTCCATGAAAGAAAAAATTTTAAAATTGCTATGTAAATCCAAGTGAAAACTTCTTATTTTTTCACATACTAAAACTTGCAGAAGCGGGTGCATTCGTTAGTATCATAATGGAGGTGAGGAACCCGCATGGCTGAAATAAAGAAAAATGTTCCGTTGCTCCCTTTGCGCGGACTACTCGTTTTCCCTTCAATGGTTTTACATATTGATGTAGGAAGAAAACGTTCCGTTGCTGCTTTAGAACATGCGATGGTGAATGACAACAAAATCTTCTTGACGGCTCAAAAGGATATGCGTGTAGAAATGCCGGAGAAAGAAGATTTATACATGATTGGGACATATGTCTCTGTCAAACAAATGTTGAAACTGCCGAATGGTACATTGCGAATTCTCGTGGAAGGAATTTGCCGAGGCAAAATTATCAAATACCAGGAAAATGATGATTTTACAACCGTAGATATTGAATTGCACGAAGATTCAAAAGAAAAAGACGTTGAAACGGAAGCGTTAATGCGCACCGTGATGAATTATTTTGAAAAATATGCGAAGGCTTCCAATAAAATTACTGCTGAAACGATTCAAGCAGTTATGGATATCGAGGAGCCTGGAAGACTGGCCGATATCATCGCTTCCCATTTGCCTTTTAAAATAGCGGAAAAGCAAGAAGTCCTCAGCATGTTCAATATTAAAAAACGATTGGATCATTTAATGATTCGCTTGCATGATGAACAGGAAGTATTGAATTTAGAAAAGAAAATCTCTACAAAAGTAAAGCAAGCAATGGAGCGCACGCAAAAGGAATATTATTTGCGTGAACAAATGAAAGCGATTCAAGCGGAACTTGGAGACCGTGAAGGAAAAAGCGGAGAAATTGCAGACCTTAAAAAACGAATTGAAGAGGCTGGCATGCCTGAATCCACTCAAAAAGTGGCATTGAAAGAGCTTGACCGCTATGAAAAATTGCCAGCTGCAAGTGCTGAAAGCGGCGTGATTCGCAATTATATTGAATGGCTTGTTACGATTCCTTGGAAAGAGAAAACAGAAGATAGACTTGATATTAGAGTAGCGGAAGAAATTTTAGACCGCGATCATGATGGTTTGGAAAAAGTCAAAGAGCGCATTTTGGAATATTTGTCTGTACGGCAATTAAAAAATTCCCTTCGAGGTCCAATCCTTTGTTTAGTTGGTCCTCCAGGCGTCGGAAAAACGTCCCTTGCAAGATCCATTGCAGAAAGTTTGAACCGCAAATTTGTCCGGATTTCTCTTGGCGGTGTTCGAGACGAGTCGGAAATTCGCGGACACAGACGCACTTATGTAGGAGCTATGCCAGGGCGCATTATTCAAGGCATGAAAAAGGCTGGCACGATCAACCCGGTATTTTTATTGGATGAAATCGATAAAATGTCCAATGATTTCAGAGGAGATCCTTCTGCAGCTATGCTGGAAGTATTGGACCCTGAACAAAATCATACATTCAGCGACCATTACATCGAAGAGCCGTATGACTTATCGCAAGTGATGTTTATTGCGACTGCGAACGATTTAAGCACGATTCCAGGTCCGCTATTAGACCGTATGGAAGTCATTTCTATCTCCGGTTATACAGAAATGGAAAAATTGCAAATCGCAAAAAATCATCTCATTCCGAAACAGTTGGAAGAAAACGGCTTGAAAAAATCACAAATTGTTTTTAAAGAAGAAGCAATTGTAGATTTAATCCGCTATTATACGCGGGAAGCTGGGGTTCGGGGACTTCAACGCCAAATCGCTGCGGTATGCCGAAAAGTGGCGAAAGTTATTGTTTCCGGCGAACGTAAACGGGTGACGGTTAATTCAAAAACATTAATTGAAATGTTAGGCAAACATAAATATCGCTATGGTCAAGCGGAATTGGAAGACCAAATAGGGGTAGCAACCGGCTTAGCATATACGACTGTTGGCGGAGATACCCTTCAAATTGAAGTATCATTAACTCCTGGAAAAGGAAAACTGCTTCTAACAGGAAAGCTTGGGGATGTAATGAAAGAATCTGCTCAAACAGCCCTGTCTTACGTCCGATCTTTATCGGAACGGCTTAACCTAGATGCAGACTATTTTGAGCAGCACGATATTCATATTCACGTCCCAGAAGGAGCGGTACCTAAAGATGGACCATCAGCGGGTATTACCATTGCGACAGCACTTGTATCTGCCATTTCCAATAAGCCAATCAAAAAAGAAGTAGGCATGACGGGCGAAATCACACTTAGAGGGCGAGTATTGCCAATTGGCGGCCTGAAGGAAAAATCTTTGGGTGCGCATCGTGCAGGTCTTACAACGATTATCATTCCTCAAGATAATGAGAGGGATATTGATGATATTCCTGAAACAGTCCGCGAACAGCTAACATTCAAGCCGGTAAAAACTGCGGAAGAAGTGTTGAAAATCGCCCTTGTTGGAGGATTTTAGATGAAGGTAAATCAAGCGGAATTCGTAATCAGTGCTGTAAAGCCGGAGCAATATCCTGATGCAGGTCTTCCTGAATTCGCCTTAGCCGGCCGTTCCAATGTCGGTAAATCTTCTTTCATCAATAAGATGGTCAATCGGAAATCCTTGGCTCGTACGTCATCAAAGCCTGGAAAAACACAAACGCTCAATTTTTATAAAATTAATGAAGTGCTGTTTTTTGTGGACGTTCCAGGCTATGGCTATGCCAAAGTATCAAAGAAAGAGCGGGAAGCTTGGGGGAAAATGATTGAACGGTATATGACCGGCCGCGCTGGATTAAAAGCAGTCCTTTTAATTATTGATTTGCGGCATGCACCGACAGACGATGATAAAATGATGTATAATTTTTTAAAGTATTACAATATCCCTTCCATTGTCATTGCAACAAAAGCAGATAAAATTCCAAGAGGCAGATGGGATAAACATAAAAAAATTGTACGAGAAACATTAAAAATGGAAAAAGATGAACCTCTCATTCTTTTCTCGGCTGAAACAGGATTAGGAGTGGAAGAAACATGGGCTGAAATTGAAAAGTTCATGTGATTCCATACATACCTACGAAAAAGGGCAATTTGGAAATCATACATTTCCAAATTGCTTTTTTTATCTAAACTGATTTTATGTAGATTTTTGTATAAATGGCAGTAAGTCCTTAATTTACCTGCTTTTATACCGATAAAATATTTAGGAGTTTTTTCTTGCTATGGAATAGAGAATGAAATGGGACATTAGAGGAGGATTTTAGCATTGTGTAAGAAATGGATATACATAATGATTGTTTTATTGTTCTTCATGAATCTGATCTCTGTAGGTAAAGTAAATGCAGCAACCATCTACAAAGGTATTCTTGAAGATGTGGTTTATAGTTCAGAAAACCAAAATGGTAAAAGTAATTCTGAAAGTATCCCAACACAAATTGTGATTAAAAGTAACAATGGAACAAAAGTTACATTAAATATTGACCAGCATACAAATTATTTTATTAACAATACGCTTACGACAATTGAAGGTTTTAAAAAAGGAATGACCGTTGAAGCCACGGTTTCATTAAGAAAAGTAACGGATTTAAAGGGAACGGTAAACAGTAATCAAGGAGCCATTCCTAAAAATAGTAAAGAAAAAACGGGAGTTGTTACGGAAATAAGCTCGAAAGGCACATTTATTCGCGTAAAATTGGATAATGATACAGAATCTAAAACTTTTTACATCAATAAAAATACAAAAATAAGAAAAGGAGAATCTATTGCGAGTTTAGATGCATTAAATGAGGGAGATCGAGTAATTTTGAAGTTTTCAAGTGCCACTTCATCTGTCGTTTCTGAATTGGATATAGCTGTGGATGGTGTAAAGATTAAAAATATCTATCGCGGCAAAATACAATCTGTTAACCCATATTCAAATTCGATTGTTCTAAACAATTTAGAAATGTATGACAATAGAACAGGAGTGTTTAAGAATACTTCAAGATTCTACGAGTTAAAAACATTTACTTTTGAATCGGAAAATCCAATTTTCGTTGGAAAAGAAAAAGTTTCAGCAAGCGATTTAAAATCTTATAAAAATAGTATGGTTTATTTTATCACTACAGAAAAAAATGGTGAAGAAATGGCGGAACGAATGGTTGTGATTTCCAATGCCGGTTGGACATTTCGTGAACAAATTACTGCCGTTAATCCTTCCTATCGATTTATTAATTTAAAAATAAATGGGAGGGTTTATTTACATGAAGGCACAATCATCATATCAAACGGTCAATTGATTGATCGAACGTCATTAATACCAAATTATGCTATAAATTTGGTCATCGTTGATGAATTGATAACTGGAGACTATTATGCGCAGCTGATTAACCTAAATTAAAACTAATAGATTCCTTCTTCCAAGTGTTCTGAAAATGAAAGAGAGGTAGCTTATAAATCTATGAAAATAAAACTTTTTAATGTCGTCATAGCAATCGCAGCAATTATTTTCATTTTCGTCAGTGATCCCAAGCCATCAAAAGCCGAAATTATGGATATGACTGGAGGAGTAAAAGACGATTATACTTACGAAGAATATGTATTTATTACAGGTAAGCCGGTTCGCTTTACCGGGGATGCAAGCAGTGTTACTGTAACTAGAAAAGAGTCAAAAGGTAAGATTACAGAAACTTATAAAATGACGCTTACTGGACCAAACAAAGGAGACAAACTCACTCGTACGGTTAAGTATGATTTAGATGTTGAAAACTATGATGCCATTGGGCAGAGCACTGCTAACGGAAAATTGTCCAGTTTTGATGAAAAAATTACCATTAATGGAATCACTTATAGCATCGTCAAAAATGGCTATCATATTACAAAAGGAAGAGTGACGGATAATTTACCGGCATCAAATTATTTTGATGAAATTATTACTGGAACAAAAAAATATGAATATAAAGATAATGGAATTACCTTTAATATTTTAGTGGAAGTACAAAGCAAACTTGTTGGGTATGAAAACTTTTGGGGATCTACAGAAACTCAAATGACCGAACAAACTATTCGATTTGCTGATGGTTCAGTGGGAACAATAAAAAATACTGTATCTTCTTCGAAAACTCGTAAATTAGAGTATGAAAAGAATCCAGCTTCATTATCAAGCTTTTATGGTGGCTATTATGTAAAAACAGAAGAGAGCGCAGTTTCGAAGTTTCACTATAATTTAAAAGGGTATGGCTCAGGGTCATTCACTTTAAATGCTTCGAAAACACCTGCTATCGAAAGATTAATTGTACCGAAATTCCGAGATTTATCAAATCATTGGGCAAAAGATTCAATTGAAAAGCTATATTCTTTAGGCGTTTTCAATGATAATTCAAACTTTTTCTCTCCAAATACACCGATGACACGGCTTGATTTTACAATTGCTATTGGAAAAGCAATTGATTTGCGCGTAGAAGATCAAAAAAATAATAAAAACAAAAATAAGCAGAAAATTTTCCCGGATTTAAATACAAACATAAAAGATTATGAATATATTGTTTCTGCAGTTGAAAAAGGAGTTATTAAAGGCACATTGGATTATAAAACAGGAAAGCGGATTTTTGAACCAAATGGCTATATTTTACGCGAGCAAGCAGCAACGATTTTTGTTCGGGCATTAGGTTTGGAATCGAAAGCTCCAGATCCTGGATATCGAACAAATTTTAGAGACAACGCAGCCATCTCTGACTATGCACGTGATGGTGTATATATAGCATCGGAACTTGGATTAATGAATGGGGATGAATATGGAAACTTCCGTCCAAATGAACCTTTAACTCGTGCTCAAGCTTCTGCAGTCATAATTCGCTTCCTTGAGTATTTAGAAAAAGATTTGCAGCAAAATTATCGGGAAGATATTCTTTTCTTTGAGTGAATGTCAATTAATTAAAGGAAATTCAAAAAGTTGACCTTAACAATATTAAGGGAGGCTGGCACAAACCTAAAAAAACATCATTTTCTCCAAAAAGAAAATGATGTTTTTTTGATATGTTATTAAAAATTGATTTCCGTTCCGGGGACGCTTTCCGCAGGGTCCGGCTCGAGCCGCCTCTGAGTCATCCCTTCGCTCCTTGTGGTCTCTAGAGGACTCGTTGCAGGAAAGCTTTGCTTTGCGACTAAGCGTGTGCGACAGAAATTTGCCCCGTCACTCCAATCAATTTTTCGTTATATCAATTTTTTATCAAAATTCTTTCAACTACCCCTAAAATTTTTTGATTAATGGATGAAAAGTGTAAATTGTCGAAATTTGATGAATACTAACGCTGAAGTGGATTATGATTGAAATTAGTATCTTTTTTTGTTATTCTCATTTTAGAATTATTTTAAAGAAAAAGATATATTTCATAACTTTTTCATAAATTGCGTTTAGATAGCGCTTTCTTTGTGATAGAATAAAAGTTATGAAATAGTTCGTGAGAGGTGTAAAGTTCATGCACACACTTGTTGTCGGCTTGAATTATAGAACTGCGCCAGTCGAAATTCGTGAAAAACTGTCGTTCATTGAAAGTGAATTACCGCAAGCGATGGCTGCGTTAAAAAATGAAAAAAGCATATTGGAAGATGTAATCGTATCAACTTGCAATAGAACGGAAATCTATGCAGTGGTCGATCAACTGCATACAGGACGTTATTATATAAAACGTTTTTTATCTAATTGGTTCCACATTCCAATTGAGGATTTTGAGAACTATTTATATATCCATGAAAGCGATGATTCTTTAAAACATCTTTTTCGCGTAGCGGCTGGAATTGATTCCATGATTCTTGGGGAAACGCAAATTCTTGGACAAGTGAAGAAAAGCTTTTTAGAGGCACAAGAAATTGGTGCGACGGGTACAATTTTTAACCGCTTGTTTAAACAAGCGATTACTTTTGCAAAAAAAGCGCATAATGAAACGACGATTAACGAAAATGCTGTTTCAGTATCTTATGCTGCTGTGGAGTTGGCAAAGAAAATTTTTGGTTCTTTGAAAAACAAGCACGTTGCAATTTTGGGCGCAGGGAAAATGGGCGAGTTAGCAATGGAAAATCTGTATGGAAACGGTGTCGGAAAAGTAACGGTATTGAATCGTACCTTTGAGAAAGCCATATCCCTTGCAGAACGTTTCAATGGACAAGCGAAATCCATTAAAGAATTACAATGCACCCTTTTAGAAACGGATATTTTAATCAGTTCAACAGGTTCCCCGCAATATGTCATCGATTATGAATTGATGCAGTTTGTTGATCATTTGCGTAAAGGAAAGCCATTGTTTTTAGTAGACATTGCTGTACCAAGGGATATTGATCCGAAAGTTGGCGATTTGCCAAATGTGTTTTTGTATGATATTGACGATTTGCAAGGTATCGTTGAAGCGAATTTAGCGGAACGAAAACAGGCCGCCCAACAAATTGAAAGAATGATTGTACAGGAAATCGCTGAATTTAAAGACTGGTTTGCAACCCTTGGAGTAGTGCCGATTATTGCGGCTTTGCGCAAAAAAGCGGAGATGATTCAGCAAGAAACAATGAAAAGCATCGAAAATAAAATGCCAAATTTAACTGAACGGGAACGTAAAATTTTAAATAAACATACGAAATCCATCATTAATCAATTGTTAAAAGAACCGATTCTTCAAGTGAAGGAAATTGCCAACTCGCCAAAAGCAAACCAAAACCTTCGATTGTATCAACAAATTTTTGGAATTGAAGAACTTGTTCAAGAAGAAATGAAAAATCAACAATTAAAAGCAGCTGAGAAACAAATGGTTCAAGAATTAGAAAATCAACCAAAATTATCTTTTTAAGAAAGAAATTTAAGGCGTTTTCGTATCGATGTGGTAAACTATTGGTACGGAAACGCTTTAGTTTTTACTAGAAATGACGTATTAGATGGAGTAGGGTTTCGTATGACTGAAGTGATGTCAAACCTTTATCAAATGATGGTTATTCTTTATGCAATTAGCATTATGCTATATTTTATTGATTATTTTTATAAAAAAGCTTTTATTCGTCGTTCGGCTTTTTGGTTGATTTCGATTGTGTGGGTGATGCAAACATCCTTCATCGTTTTAAATATTATTGAAACGAAACGTTTCCCGATTTTATCCCTCTCGGAAGGAATTTATTTTTACGCATGGCTGCTTGTAACGTTGTCGATTTTTTTGCATTGCATTGCGAGGGTCGATTTGCCGGTCTTTTTCATCAATATACTTGGATTTATCTTTATGACCATACGATTATTTGCGCCAAATAATTTAAATCCTGTATTAAAAACTTTAGAATCTGAAATGCTGTTTATACATATAAGTTTTGCGATTTTCGCTTATGCAGCATTTTCTGTTTCATTTGTTTTCTCCATTTTATATTTAATTCTCTATCATTTATTAAAAAAGAAAAAATATACAAAAGTATGGTCACGATTGCCTTCATTGACGCAAATGACCCAATGGATGAATTATTCCATTATTATTGGCATACCGATCATGCTCATCAGTTTGCTTCTTGGGTTGGAATACGCATTTATGAAGGTCGATTCCGTTTCGCTTTTTGATATCAAAATTATTGCATCTTTCATTATACTCATCATCTATATGGCTGTACTGATTATAAAACGGAGCGGAAAAATGACTGGCACTTCTTTTGCATGGATTCAAATTTATGCATATTTTATCGTTTTAATTAACTTCTTTTTAGGAAGCAAGTTTTCACATTTCCACTTATGGTATTAGAAGAAAGGTTGGTTCATCATGAGAAAAATTGTAGTAGGTTCTCGAAAAAGTAAATTAGCTCTTACACAAACAAACTGGTTTATTAACCAATGCAAAAAAGCTTGTTTGCCCTTTGAGTTTGAGGTCAAAGAAATTGTGACAAAAGGTGATAAAATATTAGATGTGCAATTATCAAAAGTTGGAGGAAAAGGGCTGTTTGTAAAAGAAATCGAAAAAGCATTGCTTGAAAAAGAAATCGATTTTGCAGTCCACTCGATGAAAGATATGCCTGCCGTTTTACCAGATGGCCTTACAATCGGCTGCATTCCATTAAGGGAAGACCCTCGCGATGCACTTATTTCAAAAAATCATGTGAAATTTAAAGATTTGCCTGAAGGTGCTGTTGTTGGGACAAGTTCTTTACGGCGCAGCGCACAACTTTTACAAGTGCGCCCTGATCTTGAAATTAAATGGATTCGGGGAAACATTGATACTCGTTTGAAAAAATTGGAGACGGAAGGTTTCGATGCCATTATTCTTGCCGCTGCTGGATTGAATCGCATGGGCTGGGCAAAGGATGTGGTGACAGAATATTTAGATGTAGACATTTGCTTGCCTGCCGTTGCCCAAGGTGCATTAGGCATTGAATGCCGGAAAGATGATGAAGAACTGTTAGCAGAGCTTGCAAAATTAACGGATGAAAATACAAAGAAAGCGGTTATTGCTGAGCGCGCCTTTTTAGCGGCGATGGATGGAGGCTGCCAAGTTCCGATTGCCGGTTATGCGACGGTGGATGGGGAAGAAGTGAAGATGACTGGTTTAGTTGCTTCTCCAGATGGTTCCATTTGTTATAAAGAAACAGTGAAAGGCCAAAATCCTGCAGAAGTTGGCAAGAAGCTTGCTCAAATCTTAACAGAACAAGGTGCCTATGAATTAATTGAAAAGGTGAAAGCGGAAAATGCGTAAACCGTTGGAAGGGAAAACCATTTTATTAACTGGCACCAAAAAAACCCAATCGATTGTTGAACGGATTGAAGAGCTGGGAGGGGAAGCGGTCCTATGTCCCCTTATCCAAACGAAGGAAGCGGACAATAGTGATGATGAAGAGCGTCTTGCTGCCTGCCAAAATTACGATTGGCTCATTTTTACGAGCCAAAACGGCGTTGAGTTTTTTTGGAAAAAAATAAAGCGGATTCAATTTAATTCAACGCAAATTTCTTGTAAAATTGCAGCTGTAGGTGAAAAGACCGCCGAACTATTAAAACGATACGGATTCAACGTTCATTTCATGCCTTCTGTTTACAGCGCGGATACTTTCATCAAAGAATTCCCTTCTGTCAGCGGTTCCTCCCCGAAATGCTTATTTATTCGGGGACAATTAGCGAAGGATACGTTGAAAAAGGGGCTTCCTTTTCCAATTGATGAATGGACAGTATATCAAACGATTGAAAATAAAGAATCTGTTAAACAATTAATAGAAACGATTGAAAGCAGCAAGCAGCCTATTATCATCTTTGCAAGCCCATCTGCTGTGGATTGCTTTCATAAATATGTAGCTCCTAAAGTCGGGTGGGAAAGAGCAAAAATTGCTTGCATCGGTCATATCACAAAAGGTGCAGTTGAAAAATATGGTGCCCATGTTACATATTTTCCAGCAACATATACAATGCAATCTGTCATAGATGCAATCGCAAAAGGAGAGGAAATGTAATGTCACAATTAGAATTTAGAAGACATCGTAGACTTCGTGCAAACGCAACTATTCGATCAATGGTAAGAGAAAATCATTTGCATAAGGAAGACTTAATTTATCCGATTTTTGTTATTGAAGGGGAAAACATTAAAAATCCAGTAAAATCCATGCCAGGTGTTTATCAGCTTTCTTTAGACCAATTGGATGAGGAAATTGATGAAGTTGTATCCCTTGGCATTCCAGCAGTTATTTTATTTGGCATTCCTGCTGAAAAAGATGCGCAAGGTTCAGGTGCATTCCACGACCATGGCATTGTACAAAAAGCAACACGACAAATTAAAGAACGTTATCCTGAATTGATGGTCATTGCCGATACTTGCCTTTGTGAATTTACAGATCATGGCCATTGCGGTTTAGTGGAAGGGGATAAAATTTTAAACGACCCTTCCCTTGATATATTGGCAAGCACTGCCGTTTCCCAAGCAAAAGCCGGGGCGGACATTATTGCTCCTTCCAATATGATGGATGGATTTGTGATTGCGATTCGAAAAGCTTTAGATGAAGCCGGATTCCAAGATGTGCCAATTATGTCTTATGCGGTGAAATATGCTTCCAGCTATTACGGTCCGTTCCGTGAAGCGGCAGAAGGAGCGCCAAAATTCGGCGACCGCAAAACGTATCAAATGGATCCTGCTAATCGTTTAGAAGCTTTCCGTGAAGCGGAATCTGACATTGAAGAAGGAGCAGATTTCTTAATTGTGAAACCTGCCCTTGCCTATATGGATATTATTCGCGATGTTAAGAATCGTTATCCAGTTCCAGTGGTGGCTTATAACGTTTCCGGAGAATATTCAATGGTAAAAGCAGCGGCACTGAATGGCTGGATTGACGAAAAATCCGTTGTATTGGAAACATTAGTTGGAATGAAACGTGCAGGAGCCGATTTAATCATTACTTATCATGCAAAAGACGTAGCTCGTTGGTTGGAGGAGAAGTAATATGCGTTCATATGAAAAATCAATTAAAGCCTTTCAAGAAGCAGTGAATTTGATGCCTGGCGGGGTAAATAGCCCTGTCCGCGCTTTTAAATCAGTCAATGGTAATCCGGTCTTTATTGAATCTGGAAAAGGCGCCATTATTCGAGATATTGATGGTAATGAATATATTGATTATGTGCTTAGCTGGGGTCCATTGATTTTAGGCCATTCTCATCCTGAAGTAGTGAAAGCAATTCAAGAACAAGCAGCAAAAGGTACTTCTTTTGGCGCTCCAACAGTGCTCGAAAATCAATTAGCTAAAATCGTCATTGAACGAATTCCCTCTGTTGAGATGGTCCGCTTCGTTTCCTCTGGCACGGAAGCGACAATGGCTGCCCTTCGCCTTGCCCGCGGATATACTGGCCGTGATATCATTATGAAATTTGAAGGTTCTTATCATGGACATGGCGATTCTTTACTAATTAAAGCCGGTTCTGGTGTCGCAACTCTTGGCTTGCCAGATAGCCCTGGGGTTCCTGCGGATGTAGCGAAAAACACGGTAACTTGCCCTTATAATGATTTAGATGCAGTTAAAGCAACATTCGAAAAAATTGGTGAACAAATTGCTGCTGTAATTGTAGAGCCAGTTGCAGGAAACATGGGGGTTGTTCCACCTAAACCAGGATTTTTAGAAGGATTGCGTGAAATTACAAAACAATATGGTACTGTTCTAATCTTTGATGAAGTGATGACTGGATTCCGCGTAGATTATCACTGTGCGCAAGGTTATTACGGCGTTGAGCCGGATTTAACGACTTTAGGGAAAGTGGTTGGCGGCGGTCTTCCAGTAGGCGCTTTTGCTGGTAAGCGGGAAATCATGGAGAAAGTAGCGCCTAGTGGACCGGTGTATCAAGCGGGGACACTTTCAGGAAATCCTCTTGCAATGACTGCTGGTATTGAGACATTATCCCGCTTAACTCCTGAGACTTATGAGTATTTTAAAAAGTTAGGGGATATGCTGGAAACGGGAATCCGTGATGCAGCAACGAAATACAATATCCCGCACACAGTGAACCGTGCAGGTAGCATGATTGGACTATTCTTAACGAATGAAAATGTTGTTGATTTTAAAACGGCTCAAACTTCTGATTTGAAATTATTTGCAGAGTATCATCGACTCATGCTGGAAGAAGGCATTTACTTACCTCCTTCCCAATTTGAAGGTTTATTTATTTCAACTGCTCATACAGAAGAACATATCGAAAAAACAATTGATGCGATGCACAAAGTATTTGCCAAATTAGCTAGATAATTTAAAGAGTGGGGCTGTCCAGAAAGTGTAAAGCTTTCCGGACAGCCCCACTTCTATTAGTAAAATTCTTTTGAAAAATCTTTGCTCCTATGCTGGTCACATTAAACGCGCCTCTTCGTCGCAATATATCTGCGGCAAAACTCTAGCGACAGCCGCAAAGGGAGCGTCTTGAAATGACTTTTCAGACGCCCCCTTTTTTATAGAAATTTTGAAATTCCTTTTATCATACTTCCTTTTCTCGTGCATAGAGTAGTACGGGAGGGGAACACATGGCAAAAATTGATTGGGAAATGATGACGCAATTTATTTTTTCAAAAGAATATGGGATTGTCGAAGAAGTCGTATCGGTCCAAGTCATCCCGCGCTGGGAGCAAGAGGTAACAGAAGATTCCATTCGTTTGACGGGCATTTATCATATTAAGGCAACCGTGAGATTTAATCCGGCCGTTAAGCCAAGTTTTAGTGAAGGAACGTTGATTGAATATATTGATTTAAAAGGCGATGAAGGATATTTTGAATATTCAATGCCTTTAGAAGTGGACTTGCCAAAGGAAAAAGTTGCATCAAATTGTAAACTGGATCTTTCTGTTGATGATATCTCCTACTTTGTATACGATGGCTCAAGCTGTACGTTTAAATGGGAAGTCCAATGCACTTTTGAAGAGCCGACAGCCGGTGCTTTGTTCCAAGTGGAGTCTAAAGAAAAAGCGGCAGAGCGGGTAGCGGTTGTAGCTGCCAATACGGGAGAAGTATTGGAAAAGGTTAAAATTGACCAGCCGCCAGCGACTCTTGAACATCCGTTAGTGCAAGAAGAACAGCATAACAAGAAGGAAAGTATTCAAAGCTTGCTTGAAACAACTGTTGATGTTGAAGAGGAATCTTTAACAAATTATGAACCTTTTTATCAACCTGCGGAAGATACATTAGAAGAAAGTCCAATAAAGCCAGTAGAGCCCATTCAACAATCGAATTTAGTTAAAGAGGCTAAAAAAATCCGGAAAGAAGAAGAGAAACAAGTGTTGGAATCATCCAACAAACTGTCAATCGATGAACGATTTAAAATTCCATCCGATACGGATGATTTTTACAACGAGCTTTCAGAATCTTATAGCCTTTTGAAATTTAAATAATATTCGTCCATAACATCCATGAAATGAGTAAGAAAATGAAAAGCAGCAGCACATCGCCCGTCGTGGGAACAAAAACTAAGTGAATTGCTTGGAATACAGTGATCGGAATGCAAATATGCTTTGCATAAAAGCGCACTTTTCGGAGCCAAGGAGGTAAAAGCCAAGGATTATAGCTTCTTCTTCTTTTTTTTAAAAATGACATGGAAATCGCTCCTTTCATTTCCTTTGAACTTGAAAACTGCTTATAAATTTTATAAAATGATTTAAGCAGTTGAATATGCGTGGATGCGATGAATTGGAAGAGTAAAATGTGGACGCATGCTACAGAGAGGAAACGGCAGCTGAGAAGTTTCCGCATGCACCCATTTGAAGGTAGCCATGGAGCAGCTTTTATGAAATTCCAGTAGTAAAAGCCGGTTCAACACCGTTATCGAAATGAGAGCTGTTTAGACGTTTGATTGTCTAAATGGAAAAAAGGTGGTACCGCGAGAACTCCTTCGTCCTTTTTAGGATTAAGGAGTTTTTATTTTTGCCAAAATATGATTCAACTAAAGGAGGAACAGTTATGACAGAAAACGTGACAATGCCTACAAAGTACGATCCGAAGTCTGTTGAACAAGGTCGTTACAAATGGTGGCTGGAAGGAAAATTTTTTGAAGCACAACCAAACAGCGGGAAAAAGCCTTATACGATTGTGATTCCACCTCCAAATGTAACAGGGAAGCTGCATCTTGGCCATGCTTGGGATACGACATTGCAAGATATCATTATCCGCATGAAGCGCATGCAGGGATATGACGCTTTCTGGCTACCGGGAATGGACCATGCGGGAATTGCGACTCAAGCAAAAGTGGAAGCAAAACTTCGCGAACAAGGAATTAGCCGCTATGACTTAGGACGAGAAAAATTCCTTGAAAAAACATGGGAATGGAAAGAAGAATATGCAAGCCATATTCGCGAACAATGGGCAAAATTAGGCCTTTCCCTCGACTATACAAAAGAGCGCTTTACATTGGATGAAGGATTATCCGATGCAGTAAAAGAAGTGTTCGTGCGCCTTTACGAAAAAGGCTTAATCTATCGCGGCGAACGCATCATTAACTGGGACCCGGAAGCAAAAACGGCTTTATCCGATATTGAAGTAATCTATAAAGAAATTCCTGGCGCCTTCTATCATATGAAATATCCGCTTGCGGACGGTTCCGGCTTCTTGGAAGTGGCGACAACACGCCCTGAAACAATGCTTGGAGATACTGCGGTAGCGGTTCACCCAGAGGATGAACGCTACAAGCAATATATTGGAAAAACAGTCATTTTACCGCTTGTTAATCGTGAAATTCCAATTGTAGCCGATGAATATGTGGATATGGAATTTGGTACAGGGGTTGTAAAAATTACGCCTGCCCATGACCCGAACGACTTTGAAGTGGGCAACCGCCACAATTTAGAGCGCATTCTAGTGATGAATGAAGATGGCACAATGAATGAAAATGCCGGAAAATATCAAGGAATGGATCGCTTCGAATGCCGCAAACAAATTGTGGAAGATTTAAAAGCACAAGGCTACTTAATCAAAATTGAAGAGCATGTGCATTCTGTTGGCCACTCTGAGCGTACAGGAGCCATCGTGGAACCTTATTTATCTAAACAATGGTTTGTTAAAATGAAACCATTAGCAGAAGCTGCGTTGAAATTGCAGCAAGAAGAAGACAATAAAGTGAATTTTGTTCCGCCAAGATTTGAAAATACGTATTTGCATTGGTTAGAAAATATTCGCGACTGGTGCATCTCCCGTCAGCTTTGGTGGGGCCATCAAATTCCTGCATGGTATCATAATGAAACTGGCGAAATTTATGTTGGCAAAGAACCGCCAAAAGATGCGGAAAATTGGAAGCAAGATCCGGATGTATTGGATACTTGGTTCTCCAGCGCCTTATGGCCATTCTCTACAATGGGCTGGCCGGATACAAACAACGAATTGTATCAACGCTATTACCCAACAGATACGTTAGTAACAGGTTATGACATCATCTTCTTCTGGGTAGCCCGCATGATTTTCCAAGGAATTGAATTCACCGGCAAACGTCCATTTAAAGATGTACTAATTCACGGTTTGGTGCGCGATGGCGAAGGACGCAAAATGAGTAAGTCCCTTGGCAACGGCGTTGACCCAATGGATGTCATTGACCAGTACGGTGCAGACTCCTTGCGCTACTTCTTAGCAACAGGTTCTTCACCTGGCCAAGACCTTCGTTATACAAATGAGAAAGTGGAAGCTGTCTGGAACTTTGCCAATAAAATTTGGAATGCATCCCGTTTTGCCCTCATGAATATGAACGGGTTAAAATACGAAGAAATTGATTTAACAGGCGATTTAAATGTCAGCGATAAATGGATTTTAACTCGCTTAAATGAAACAATTGAGAAAGTAACTGATTTAGCTGAACGCTATGAATTTGGTGAAGTGGGCCGAGAATTATATAACTTCATTTGGGATGACTTCTGTTCATGGTATATTGAAATGGCGAAGCTTCCGTTATACGGTGACGATGAAGCAGCGAAACTTACAACTCGTTCTGTATTAGCATATGTGCTTGACAATACAATGCGCTTGCTTCATCCGATGATGCCGTTTATCACTGAAGAAATTTGGCAGCACCTCCCACATCAAGGAGAATCCATCACGGTTGCCGAATGGCCAAAGGTGAGACCAGAATTCAATTTCAAAGAAGAATCGAGCCAAATGAAACTTCTTATGGACATTATACGTTCCGTACGCAATATCCGTGCCGAAGTGAATACGCCTATCAGCAAAAAAGTGCCGCTATACATTAAGGCAAAAGATGCAGAAACTGTAAACATTTTGGAAGAAAATAAAGCGTATATTGAACGTTTCTGCAATCCGGAGCAATTAGTCATCGGAGTAGAATTCGAAGCTCCTGAAAAATCGATGACAGCGGTTGTAACAGGTGCCGAACTATTCTTGCCGCTTGCAGGACTCATTAACTTGGAAGAAGAAATTGTCCGCCTTGAAAAAGAGTTGGATAAATGGGCAAAAGAAGTAAAACTTGTATCCGGCAAGCTTTCCAACGAGAATTTCGTGAAAAAAGCGCCGGAAGCCCTTGTTGCAAAAGAGCGGGAAAAACTTTTAGATTACCAAGAAAAATACGACGCAGTGAAAAAACGCTTAGATGAGCTGAAACAAATGTAAGAAGGCAATTCGCCGAATCGATGGAAACATCGGTTTGGCGAATTTTTTATCATTTTGCTTTCTTTGGACAAACCATAAATGAGGAAGTTGCTTCATCATCCTATGCACTTTTTAATGCCACACCATTGCATTTGAAGTAAAATAAGGTGGAAGTTAGGAGGGGAATATTTTGTTTACAACCATCGAAGAATGCACAAATTTTATGTATGGTTTACGGGCAGAAAAACATAAAGGGGAACCTTTTGACGCAATGAACAAATGGTTGCCTTTGCTTGGAAATCCCCATGAAAAGGTGCCATTTATCCATATTGCCGGCTCAAACGGAAAAGGGTCAACGGTTACTTATTTAAAAGAAATGCTCGAAAAAGCTGGATATCAAGTAGGAGCTTTTACATCTCCCCATTTGGAAAGAGTAAATGAACGTATTACCATTAATGGATTGGAAATTCCGGACGAACGGTTTTTATCCCTTGCAAATCGTTTATTTCACCTCATTGATCAGCTCGACGGGAAATATCCGAACTTTTTTGAAATCATGACGCTCATTGCGTTTATGTATTTTGAAGAAGAAGAGGTAGATATCGCCATCATAGAAGCAGGCATAGGGGGGCGTTTTGATTGCACGAATGTCATCACGCCGCTCATTTCTATCATTACAACGGTTTCCCTTGACCATACCCACATATTAGGGAACACGTATAAGGACATTGCCTATCAGAAGGCAGGAATTATCAAAAGAAATATTCCGGTTGTCACTGCTGCAACGAATGAAGAAGCGCTTGAAATTATACGTACAGAGGCAGAAGAACAAAATGCGCCTCTTTTCATCTATGGCGAAGATTTCTTTGTTTCAGATATTCAAACAGAAGAAGGAAAACAGCGTTTTACATACCATCTAGGGAAAGTAGAGTTAAATATTTCGTTAAAGATGTTGGGAACCCATCAAATTGCCAATGCGAGCTGTGCTTTAACTGCAGCTACCATTTTACGAAGCATCGGGTTTGACCGCTTTACGGACAAAAACATTCAAAGGGCATTAGAAAATGCTTTTTGGCCAGGGCGTTTTGAACGGATTGGACAACAAATCGTTTTAGACGGTTCCCATAATCCAGAAGGTACAAAAGCTCTAATCCACACATTAATGAAACAATACCCGCACAAAAAATATAAGTTTATCTACTCTGTAATGAATGATAAAGACTATAAAGAAAGCATATCTATGTTGGATGAGGTTGCTAAAGCCATTTATTTTACGGAACTTCCCATTCCAAGAGCAGCAAAAGCAGAGGAATTGGCAAAGTATTCCTCACATCCTTATAAAGAAGCCCATGATGATTGGAAAGAGTTGGTGAAGCGGGAAATCGCAAAAATTCAATCTGATGAATTGCTTGTCATTACCGGTTCCATCTTTTTTATTGCAGAAGTGCGGAAATTTTTAAAAGAGAAGGAAGAAACGTATGATACGGAACTTTGAACGATATAAAGAAAAATGGAATGTGGAGAGCGACCCTTCTATTAAACCTGGTTTGGAAGGAATGAAAAGAGCGTTGGCCTTGCTGCAGGAACCGCACAAAAAACTTCAAGTTGTCCATGTTGCGGGGACTAATGGAAAGGGTTCAACTGTTGCTTTTCTTGAACAAATTGCCCTTTGCCATGGGCTTTCAGTAGGGAAATTTACTTCTCCCTGCATCGTGGATGTCCATGACCAAATTCAAGTGAATGGAATACCGATTACGGAAAAGGAAATGGACGAGCTTTTCAAAGAAATGATGTATGCAGGGATAAGCGGTCTACTCACCGATTTTGAGCTGTTAACTTGCGCGGCTTTTCTACATTTTGACAACGAAAAAGTCGATTTAGTGCTTCTTGAAACGGGATTAGGAGGTCTTGAAGACAGTACGAATGTCGTAACACCGCTTGTTTCGGTCATTACAAGCATTGCCCTAGAACATACACAAATTTTAGGGAATACGTTGGAGGAAATTGCCTTTCATAAAGCAGGGATTATTAAATCTGGCAAGCCGGCAATGGTTGGGATTTTGCCAGAGGAGGCTTTATCTGTAGTGAAAGAGAAGGTCCGCTCGGAAAAATCCCCGTTATTCATTTATGGAGAAGATTTTTATGTTCAACAGGATGAATCGGAGGAAATCTATTTCAATTCACGCGTGCCATGCACAATTGAAGGATTATCAAGAAAAATGGCAGGAGACCATCAAAAAATTAATATGGCATTGGCCATTACTGCTTTTCTGGAAGCAGCGAAAAACTTGCAAATCGATGTCCAAATGGAAGCGATTCGGCAAGGGATTGAAAAAACAAGTTTGCCCGGCCGTTTTGAACAGGTGTTTCCGAACGTTTATTTTGATGGAGCCCATAATCCTGCAAGTGCTGAAAAACTAGTTGAAACAATCAAGCAGCAGTTTCCAGGCAAAGCTATTCGGTTTGTTGTAGGTATGGTGAAGGATAAAGACATTGAAAAGGTGCTAAGGCTGTTCGAATCGGTCAGCGATGAATTTTATTTCGTCGATTTTGAAAATCCCCGTGCAGCCAATGCTCAATTTTTACAACAACTTTCAAGGGCAAAGAAAAAAGAAATATTAAAAGATTGTATTCCATTTATCCAATCAAACATCTATTTTGATGGCATTACCATTGTGACAGGGTCTTTATATTTGCTTTCAGAAATCCGGAATGAATTGCTGAAAGAAGTAGATTTTTAAGAGAGTCGGACGGCAAATTTTATACCCTTTTTTATTGAATATTCATTTTCAAAGGAACATAAACATATGAAATAATAAGGACTTTGTTCGGCAAGAAAATGATGTGGATTGCAATAGAAAAGGGTGATTTGATGAAATTTCCGCATATCATAGGGCGAAGGGAAATGATACGGGCAGCTCTATTAGGTTCTATGACGGGATTTGTCGGAGTTCTCGTATTTATTCTTATGTTGAATGCTATGAGTCCAACATATAAAGAAGAGGCCAAATCGGAAAAACTGATTCCTGTAAGTTCAGAAGTAAAGCAAGAAGAAAAAGAGAATGACTATGTGCAGTTTTATGCAAATCAGTATGGGGTTTTTTCCACCTTTGAAAAGGCTACGGAGTTTGTATATGGCAATTCCCGTTTAAATACGAGCGCCGTTGTTGAAATAGATGGAAGTTATTATGTTTGGTCAAACGTGGCGACTACAAAAGAAGGAATCGTTCCATCAGAAGATCCTCCATCCTTTGTCAAACCTTTTAAGTTAATTGCAGCAGGCTGTTCAGATCCGGCATTAAAAAAAATCCCTTCCTTGTTGAAAAGTGAAGATCCTTCAAATTTTCATTTTGAAAAGGGTGAAAAACAGGAAAATTTGCCTCCGGATTGGGAGACCATCAACATTGCATTATCAAGCATTTCAAGCGATTTATCAGTTATTCGCATGCATTTATTAGCCCATTATTTTACGGAAAATGAGTGTTTGAAAATCGAATTTTAAACGATAAAAACGGGCGATTTGTAAAATTTTATTCCTTCGATAAATTTTTCAAAATGCCATTCCTCGGCTATATTATGTATAGGAGGAATGGAAATGAAATTTAGAACAACACATCAACTCGTTTTAGCTTCAGCCTCACCAAGAAGAAAAGAATTATTTTCAAAGTTGGGCGTCCCATTCGAAGTCATCACAAGCAGTGTGGAAGAAACTTCTGTACAGGCAACGGATTTTAAAGACTACGTTCAAAAAGTGGCATTATTAAAAACTAAAGATGTAGCCTCCCTTTGCCCCGGAAAAACGGTTATTGGTGCAGATACTATTGTAGTATTCAATAATGAGCTTCTCCACAAACCGAAAACAAAGGAAGAGGCGATTGCTCATTTAGAGAAACTTTCATCCAATCGCCATCAAGTGATGACTGCTGTAGCAATTATGACTAAAGATCGCCAAGTGGAATCTTTTGTGGAAGTGACAGATGTTTATTTTAAATACCTCCCTAAACCATTAATTGAAAAATATGTGGAAACGAAAGACCCTTTTGATAAAGCTGGTGGCTACGGAATCCAAACGGGCGGGGCTTTATTTATCGACCGAATCGAGGGAGACTACAATACCGTTGTTGGTCTGCCGATTGCATCGCTGTTTGAAAAACTGGTGGAATTGAAAATTATCGAATTTTAGGGAGGTTATTGGATGTCCATCGGCACTTTTTCTGAATTGATGATTCGTGATATCCATATCGATGATCGTCCAAGGGAAAGGCTTATTAAACAAGGGCCACAAAGTTTATCAAACGTAGAGCTCATTGCGATTCTGCTCAGAACCGGAACGAAGCAGGAATCGGTCCTCTCCCTTGCCAATCGGGTCCTCACGTATTTTGAAAAATTGCATGAATTAAAATACGCCACATTAGAAGAAATCATGTCCATTAAAGGGATTGGACAAGCAAAGGCAGTTCAGCTTTTGGCAGCGATTGAACTGGGAAGGAGGCTTTCCCAAAAGCAAATAGATTCCCGCTTTGCCGTCCGTTCTCCGAAAGATGCGGCATCCTTTTTAATGCCTGAAATGAGTTCATTGCAGCAGGAACATTTTGTAGCATTATATTTAAATACGAAAAATCAGGTCATTCATAAGCAAACGATTTTTATTGGAAGCTTGAATTCGTCTATCGTACATCCTCGTGAAATTTTTAAAGAAGCGATTAAGCGTTCAGCTGCTTCCATTATTTGCGCCCATAACCATCCAAGCGGGAATGCGGCGCCAAGTCCAGAGGATATTGAAGTGACAAAAAGGCTGCAAGAAGCTGGGTATATCATCGGGATTGAATTGATTGATCATCTTATAATTGGCGATCATCAATACTTTAGTTTAAAAGAGCAAGGATATATTTAATGCTTGTTTCAATTGTGAAAACTTCATTCCAAAAAAGTCGAAAGTCCTTTATTTTTCGGATTTTCGGCTTTTTTTACATCATGTTGATGTTTCAAAGAACTTTCATTCGTAAAAATCGTCTTATTATAAGTGGATTTGTAATGAGTTTGTAAAAAATAACAATATATTTTTCGTTGTGTCAAGCGCAATTTCGCAATACAATGATTAATGCGAAAAATGTATGGGTTGCATGAAATTCATGGGAAAAACGCCCCTTGATACTATAATTTTTCGACACAATCCGCTATAATAAAATTTATGATTTTGGACAGTCTTAGAGAAACAAAGCTGTAAATAGAAAGGGAGTACAAAATTTGTTTGGATTAGGAAATAAAGATGTAGGTATTGATCTTGGTACAGCCAATACATTGGTATTTGTGAAAGGCAAAGGAATTGTATTACGTGAACCATCCGTAGTAGCAAAAAATACAAAAACTGGTGACATCGTTGCAGTTGGTAATGATGCGAAAAATATGATCGGACGTACACCAGGCTCCATTGTCGCAATACGGCCGATGAAAGATGGAGTAATTGCAGATTTTGATATTACGACGGCAATGATTCAATATTATTTAAAACAAGCTTTAAAAAATTCAGGATCCAATTGGAAAAAGCCAAATGTCATGATTTGTGTACCTTTTGGCATCACGTCTGTTGAGGAGCGGGCGGTAATTGATGCAGCTCGCCAAGCTGGGGCAAAAGAAGCGTTTACGATTGAAGAGCCATTTGCAGCTGCCATTGGTGCAGATCTTCCGGTTTGGGATCCAACAGGTTCCATGGTCGTTGACATTGGAGGGGGAACTACTGAAGTTGCCGTTATTTCTTTAGGCGGCATTGTGACAAGCGAGTCTGTCCGCATTGCTGGGGACGCAATGGACCAAGCAATCATCAGTTATATTCGAAAACAATATAACTTAACAATTGGGGAACGAACAGCAGAACAGATTAAAATGCAAATCGGTACTGCTCGAGTGGATGATGTCGATGAAAAGATGGAAATTCGAGGAAGAGATTTAGTGACAGGCTTGCCTAAAACGATTGAAATTTCTTCGAGTGAAATCTCGGAATCTCTAAAAGAATCCATTGCGGCCATTATTGATGGCGTGAAGAAAACCCTTGAAAAAACTCCGCCTGAACTTTCTGCAGACGTAATGGAGCGAGGAATTGTTCTTACAGGCGGCGGTGCGCTATTGAAAAATCTTGATAAAGTAATTAGTGATGAAACAAAAATGCCTGTATTTATTGCGGAAAATCCGTTAGATTGTGTAGCAATCGGCACTGGAAAAGCTTTAGAACATATCGATTTAATCCGGTCTCAGCAGATAAAAAAATAAGGGGGGATAGCAATGCCACATTTTTCAAATAAAAAAATTATTGTACTTTTAGTTGGTACAATTGTACTTGTGGCATTGATCAGTTTTTCATTACGCGATCGTCAAAATGCAACTCTCCCCGAACAATTCATTAAAGATTCGGTTGGCTTGGCACAAAGCATCGTGGCTAAGCCAGCCAATTACATAACAAATATTTTTGAAAATGTCCAATCTTTGCTGAACACGTATGAAGAAAATCAGCGGTTGAAAACAAGATTGGAGGATTTTGCTGCTCTTCAGGTAGAAGTAAATAATTTAAAATCCGAAAACGAACAATTGCGCGACCTTTTGGATCATGAAGAGAGTTTAAGAGATTATGAACCGCTTCGGGCAACGGTAATTGCAAGAAATCCCGACCAATGGGAAGAGAAAATCATCATCAATAAAGGTTCTTCCCATGGGGTAAAGAAAAACATGGCTGTAATCACAACGCAAGGGTTGATAGGTAAAATTAGCTTAGTAACACCTTTTACTTCAGAAGTGGAATTATTATATACGAATAATCCAAATTTCCGCGTTTCTGCAGTCGTTCAAAGTAAAAAAAATGTCGCACATGGTTTAATTGAAGGTTATGACGAAAAGCGTAATGAATTGATATTAAAACGAATTGATTCCAGTTTAGAAATTAATAAAGGCGATAAAGTGGTAACTTCCGGTCTGGGTGGCATCTTCCCGAAAGGCATCCTGATTGGTGAAATTACGGAAGTAACTACTGAAGATTTTGGTTTGACAAAAATGGCATATATTAAACCGGCAGCTGATTTTTCAATGTTGGAGAAAGTGATTATTGCAAAACGCAGTGCAACGGTAATCGACGGTTCTGATGGTGATGGAACAAATGCTGATTTAACCAATAATACGGGCATTCCGGGTGAGGGTGAAGAGGAATAATGTGGATTCGATTAATGATACCCTTTTTAGCAATTTTATTATTTTTTTTGGAGCCCGAATTTGCATTGTTCTCACCAATTGAATGGAACGGGGAGTTCTTTTATTTAGTGCCCCGTTTTCTTATCCTTTATTTAATTTTTCTATCCATTTATTATAATCCTAAACGCGCCGTTGCTTACGGTTTAATTTTTGGACTCTTGTATGATGTGTTTTACATTGATATCATTGGTTTATATACGGTGTTGTACCCTCTTGTATGCTACATTGCTGGTTGGTCTGTAAAATACATCCACCAGCATTTAAGCATTACTACGATTTTATCAGTTTTGCTTGTTGCATTAATGGAAGTGGTTTTATACTACTTCTTCCGTTTCATTGATTTTACAAATTTACCTTTTATAGAATTTTTCATGAATCGATTAGTTCCTTCCATTTTAGCGAATTTGCTCTACTTAATCATGCTAGGTTGGGCATTTAAATATTTAATTGACGCCAGAGTGTTGCAAAAGATTCGTGAATTGTCTTAATTTGATCAAGCGAGAGGTGTCACTCTTATGAAAAAACAGCTTGTCCATATGAAGGGGACAAAAGAAGGATTAGTGCTTCGGCTTGATGATCAGTGCGCCTACAGAGACCTGGTGGAAGAACTTGAGCGGAAAGTATCAGAAGGTGGGATTGATGGGAAAGTCAATGTCTCCCTCGATTTAGGTTATCGCTACCTTCTCGAACAGCAAAAGCAAGAAATTATCAACATCATTGAAACCCCTGGTAAAATGGTCGTATCAAAAATCATGTGCAATGTCATTTCAGTGGATGAAAACGATGCAAAAAAACAAGAATTGCAATGCGATACATATGTGGGCATTGTACGTTCAGGGCAGATTATTCAGGCTCCAGGCGATATAATTGTTATCGGCGATGTGAATCCAAATGGGAAGATTGAAGCAGGCGGAAATATTTTTGTATTAGGAAAACTAAAAGGAATGGCCCACGCAGGGGTTGGAGGAAATCGGGAAGCAATTATTGCCGCTTCTTGGTTCGAACCGACCCATGTTTACATAGCAGATGTCATTGAAGTGATGTCGAATGAAAAACCAATTGTCAGAAAACATGCAGAGCAGTTGTTTGCATATATAAATAAAGAAGGAATTATTTCATATGACCGATTACAGGAAGTGCGAAAAATTCGGGCATTATTAAACACTAAAGGAGGTAGCTAATGTGGGGGAAGCTATTGTAATAACTTCAGGTAAAGGCGGAGTCGGTAAAACAACAACAACAGCGAACCTAGGGACAGCTCTGGCACTTCAAGGAAAAAAAGTGTGCTTAGTGGATACAGATATCGGTCTTCGAAATTTAGATCTCGTACTGGGTCTAGACAATCGAATTATTTATGATTTAGTGGATGTAGTTGAAGGGCGCTGTAAAATTCATCAAGCGTTAGTGAAAGACAAACGGGTTGATGAGAAGTTATTTTTATTGCCTGCTGCGCAAACAACTGATAAAAATGCAGTGACACCTGAACAAATGAAAACATTAATTGAAGAATTAAAAAGAGAATTTGAATACGTTTTAATCGATTGTCCTGCTGGAATTGAACAAGGATATCGCAACGCTGTAGCCGGTGCAGATAGCGCCATTGTCGTTACAACTCCTGAAATTTCAGCTGTACGGGATGCGGACCGTATTATTGGCTTGCTGGAACAAGAAGAAATGGATCCACCTAAACTGATTATTAACCGAGTGCGAAAAGATTTAATCAATCAAGGCGATTGCATGGATATTAATGAAATTACGACTCATCTTTCCATTGATTTATTAGGAATCATTGTCGATAATGAGGACGTAATTGCTTCTTCCAATAAAGGAGAACCAATTGTCATGGATCCAAATAATAAAGCTTCGTTAGGTTATCGCAATATTGCTAGAAGAATTTTGGGCGAATCAGTGCCTTTAATGACCCTGGAAGAAGAACATAAAGGAGTATTTAAACGGTTAATTTCAATTTTCTCAAAATAATCGTTTCATATGAAAAGGCTGTGTAAAGATTCGACACTTTGTTGATGACCAAGACGATGGAGTTGCATTCGAAATCAACAAAGCGGCGCAACCTTTGGGCAGTCTTTTTTTGTTTTCCGTCCATTCTCATTTTCTGCAAATAGAATCGTATTTTCATCTCGTTCATATAATAAGGAAAAATGGGAATGGATGAGGGTATGGTGAAAAAATGGAAATGGATTACAGCCTTTTTTCTTTGCATTAGCGTTCTGACAGCTGGCCATCTTCAAGAAAGTGGAAAAATTTCGGTGGATGTGAAGAAAATCGTATATAGCTCTGAAGACTTAAAATTTATGCGCCATGTGCTGAGAGAAATTTTCGGCAGAGAGTCAAAGGATAAGATTGCGGTTTCTTCAGAGCCTATTAACCAAGAACTCCTTACCTTTGTACAAGTTAAACCTTATTACAAAGGGTATTTGTTTACCTATGATGAAGCCGTGCCGATTATAGCAGTGGACCATGGTCTCGTTGTGTACACGGGATATTCGAAAGATACGGGGAAAACGATTTCAGTTTATTATGAAGACGATACAACCGTGACATATGGAAATGTGGATTCTTTCTCGTTGCTTCCGTATACATCTATTGAAAGAGGGAGCACGATTGGCAAGAAAGAACCGGGAGATTTATACATTCAAGTTGAAAAGGATGGGAACATTCTAAATTTAGAAGAGACATTATCATGGATGAAAGAGCATATGCTGCCATGATGCGTATGACCATTCATCCATTATTTTTGCCTCTGTTATTTGGTTTAATCTTGTACGGTAATGTCAGTTATTATGCCCTCATTTTATCTTCATTATTAGTTCATGAACTAGGGCATATGCTCGTTGCATGGCTGTTAGGAGTGAAGGTGAAGCGCTGCGTCATTATGCCGTATGGGGGAGAAATTGAACTGGAGGGTGGATATGCTTTATCTCCTCACAAACAACTCCTAATCAGCCTTGGCGGTCCCGTAGCTACTTTTTGCTTCATGTTGATGGCCTCTTTTTTAGACCCTATATTGGCCAAGCAGTTGATCAAAATTCAAATGATTCTTTTGCTCATTAATTTAATTCCGGTTTGGCCTTTGGACGGTGGAAGAATTGTGTTTTCGCTTATTTTAATCTTTTCAAAAAAGGTCAAAATGTACGAGTTGTTTCTTGCCATTTCACTCATACTCATTTCCTTGTCAGCCATCATTACCTTTGTAATGCTTCCCCAAACATTATTTTTATTTGTGTTAAGCATCTTTTTATGGATGAAAGTAGTGCAAGAATGGCGCTATCGAAAATACCGGATTGCTTTTGAAAAATATGTATTGAATCGATTGACTTAACCCTTCCAGTATGATAACATTTCATATGTTATGTAGCACCTGTGCTACAACCGCTCTGGGAGGGTCTTTAAGCATCACATGGATCACCTTTCCACAGGCGAGTCTTAGACTAGAGGAGGTGCAAAGATGTACGCTATTATCGAAACTGGTGGCAAACAGTATAAAGTTGAAGCTGGACAAGAAATTTACGTTGAAAAATTAGGTGTTGAGCCTAACGAAACTGTAACTTTCGATAAAGTTCTTTTCGTTGGCGGCGAAACAGTGAAAGTTGGTACTCCAACTGTTGAAGGCGCAACTGTAACTGCGAAAGTAGTGAAAGAAGGCCGCGGCAAAAAAATCACTGTTTTCAAATACAAAGCTAAGAAAAACTATCGCCGTAAACAAGGTCACCGTCAACCTTATACAAAATTAGTGATCGAGTCCATCAACGCATAAGAGGTGGCTGAATGATCACAGTAACGATTCATCATGATGAAAATCGACGTGTATCGGCCTTTGAGTTTTCTGGACATGCTGAATACGATGAATCGGGAAGAGATTTAGTATGTGCAGGGGCATCGACCATCGCCATTGGTACGGTCAATGCCATATATGCATTATTAAATATTGAACCGAAAATCGAACAGGCAGCAGAGGGCGGAGGCTACTTAAAAGTAGACTTGCCTACGGATATAGATTCTCAAATCGATGAGAAATTACAGTTGATTGTGCAAGTGATGACTGCACAAGTATATTCGATGGTTCAAAACTACGGCCAATATATTCAAATCAAGTATAAGCAAGTAGGAGGTGGAACACAGTGAAATACTTGTTATCATTAGACCTTCAATTCTTCGCTTCCAAAAAAGGGGTAGGTTCTACTAAAAACGGTCGTGACTCTGAAGCAAAACGCCTTGGTGCTAAACGTGCGGATGGTCAATTCGTAACTGGTGGTTCAATTCTTTACCGTCAACGCGGTACAAAAATTTACCCAGGTTTAAACGTAGGCCGCGGTGGTGACGATACACTTTACGCAAAAGTTGACGGCATCGTACGTTTCGAACGTATGGGACGCGACAAGAAAAAAGTAAGTGTATACCCTGTTGCTAAAGAAGCATAA
Organism: Ureibacillus thermophilus; assembly: GCF_004331915.1. Taxonomy (NCBI): domain Bacteria; kingdom Bacillati; phylum Bacillota; class Bacilli; order Caryophanales; family Caryophanaceae; genus Ureibacillus; species Ureibacillus thermophilus. The sequence continues at coordinate 2,277,433 of NZ_CP036528.1, read as the reverse complement.
TTTAAACGAATCTGAGAGGAGTAGCGAATGCTACTCCTTTTTGTTTTTTATAATTTAGTTTTTACTGCAACCAACCATCCGTCTAATTGACCATTAAGGTGGGTAGGATACATTGTGGTAACAGAAGTTTCTGACATAAATTGTCCGTGGAGAAGGTTTCTTAAAGTACCTATTGATTTTCTCATTTTTGGATCAAATCTCCAATATCCAGAATAACCAGGTTCTATTGTCATAAGCTGAGGCACTAAACGACGTGATGAAAAATACTGTAAAAGCCAATAAAACAGTTGAAAAAATAGATTTCAAATTCATATAATATCCTCCTTTTGGAATAAATGGTATACAATTAACTTTAACGGAAGGGATTTCAAAGTCAACTAAAATTAACAAAATAGGAAAGGGTTGGTATATTGAATCGTAAAATTTTAGGAACATTGTTTTTTGTCGTTTCAGCTATTTTAATTTCAACTCAATATATTGTTGCTGCTATATTAACTTTAAATCTAGGATCTTCGGATAAAGGGACTTTTTATAATGTTTTTTTAATTCTGGATATGTTTTGGTTGTTTCCAGTGTAATTTTCTTCATAGTTGGAATGTTTTTGGCAAGTAGAAAATGTATGAAATGGCAATTAAAAATGCATACATACACTTGCCAAATTCCATGGTTAACGTTGAGAGATTGAGTCTTTGTATCGGTGACTTTCACCATTGAAGATGATTAAATGAGAATGATGAATCAGCCGATCAATGACGGCCTCTGTTAAAATGGGATCGCCAAAGACATTATTCCATTGGCTAAAAGGTAAATTGGTTGTCACAATGATGCTTTTGGTTTCATAACACATGGAAATAACTTGAAATAATAACTCTGCCCCCTGTTTATGCAATGGAATATAGCCCAATTCATCAAGAATCAAGAGATCCAACTTTTCGATTTGATTGAGAAATTTACCAAGGTCACCTTTTTCATTGGCCTCCAATAAAGCATTGACAATGGAGGCGGCCGTATAGAACTTCACTCTTTTTCCTTGTTTTTTCATCAAATTGAGGGCGATGAGAGTGGAAAGGAATGTTTTACCGGTTCCCACTCCGCCATAGAAGATAAGGTTTTCCTGATTTTTCGTAAACTCACCTTCTAAAATATAATCTTTTGTGATGC